>CAZRQS010000056.1:0-3816 GCA_964602255.1 uncultured bacterium
GAAGCCGAGGAGTTGTTGCAGCAGATTGATGCTGATTTGCTTCAGCTCGAGGATCACGTTGCGTCCGGGCAAGCGGACATTGAACTTGTAAATTCGCTGTTTCGGGCGCTGCATACGATTAAGGGCAGCTCCGGAATGTTGCAGTTTACCGATGTTCAGGGGCTTGCGCATAAGCTTGAGAATTTGTGCGACCTGCTTCGCAAAGAGCGTATGCCGCTCTCGGAGAGTTGTGTCGACATCTTGTTTGCCGGGCGCGACTTTTTGACCGATCTCGTGCAGGCCGCGATCGATGGCAAGCAGGTGCCGTCGGGGTTGCTCGATTATAGTGCGCGGCTCGATTCGTTCGTTGCGGTCTATGAAGAGACGTCGAATGTTATCGAAGGTCATGCGCCAAATGAGGTTTCGTTCGAAGAGGCGTCCGGAGAAGAAACGCAGGTTGCGAGCGATGCTGAACTCGGTGCGTTTGAGGCCGAGATTTGGCGGCGGGTTGAAGAAGCAAAGCGGAGTGCCGCCGGTGAGGCTGTTGTCTCCGCCGTCGAAGCCGCTTCGGTAGCCGTTGAAGCGGAAAAGCCCAAGGCGGAAGCTGAGACGGCGAAGCCTGATAAGCCGGCTGTTGTTCGGGAGAAGCGGGCTGCTGCGCATCAGACTATTCGGGTTGATATTGAGCGGCTGGATTTGCTGCTGAATCTCGTTGGCGAGTTAGTTATCAACCGTACGCGGATTTCGGATATCGCTAGTACGCTTGAGCGTGCTCTTGGTGGTAAGAATGGTGCGGCTTCGGCTGCGCTCAATGGGCATGCGAAAGAACTTGCGCCGCTTGCTAAAGAGCTGGCCGATAGTTCTGCCTTGCTGGCGCGCACGACGAATGAGATTCAAGAGTCCATTATGAAAGTGCGCATGGTTCCGATTGGGCAAGTGTTCGACCGGTTTCCGCGCATGGTTCGTGACGTTGCTAAAGCGCGCGGCAAAGAAGTGCAGCTGGAGATCTCCGGTGCGGAGACCGATCTCGACAAGACGATTGTCGATGAAGTCGGTGAGCCGCTCATGCATTTGCTGCGCAACTGCGTGGATCATGGCATTGAAACACCGGAAGAACGTTCGCGGCGCGGGAAGCCGCGGCATGGCACGATCTCGCTCAATGCCTATCATGAAGGCAATCAGATTATTATCGAGGTCAGCGACGACGGGAATGGTATCGACCTCGAGCGTGTGCGCGCGCGCGGTATCAAGCAAGGCTTGGTTTCCAGTGACGATAAGCTGTCGGATCGCGAAATTATCGAACTGATTTTTACGCCGGGATTCTCGACGGCGGAGGTCATTAGCGATGTCAGCGGTCGCGGCGTCGGGATGGACGTCGTGAAGAAGAACATCACGCGGCTCAAAGGCGTGTTTGATGTGAATACCGTTCCGGGAGCCGGAACCACGTTCACGATTAAGTTGCCGCTCACGCTGGCGATCATTCAAGCGCTTCTGGTTCGCGTCGTCGACGAACTTTATGCGATTCCGCTCGACTCGGTGATCGAGTCGCAGCGTGTCGAGATGCACGACGTGCGCACGGTGCACGGCAATGAGGTCATCACGCTGCGCGGCCAGGTCGTGCCGCTCGTGCGCGTTGCCGATTTCTTTCAGCTCGGCGGTCAGCGCGATCCCGAGAAAGTCATGATCGTCATCGTCGGCCTGCAGGGCCGGCAAGTCGGTTTGGTCGTCGATTCGTTTCAGGGCGAACAGGAGATCGTCATCAAACCGCTCTCCGATGTCGTGGGACGCATTCCCGGCATCTCGGGTGCCACGATATTGGGCAACGGTTCCATCTCACTCATCATCGACGTGCATTCGCTCGTATCCGAAGCCTATGCCAGCGGCCGCGTCGCACGCGCCGAATATTCGGGGGTTTGATCATGCAATTAGACCAAAGAGAAAAGCAACAGCTGTCCGGCGAGGTTGTTCAGGTGGTCTCGTTCCATTTGGGCAGCGAAGAGTACGGCGTCGATATCTCGCAGGTGCAAGAAATTATTCGCATGGTCGAGATCACGCACGTGCCGCGCGCACCGCACTTCATGGAAGGCGTCATCAATCTGCGCGGGCAGCTCATTCCGATCATCGATTTGCGCACGCGCTTTTCGATGGGACGTGCGGAACATACAAAAAGCACGCGCATCGTCGTGACCGAGATCGGCAGCAAACGCGTCGGCATCGTCGTCGACAGCGTTTCGGAAGTGCTGAACATTCCGATGGAGCAAGTCGAGGACGCGCCGGACATGATCGCCGGAGTCGGCACCGAGTATATTCAAGGCGTGGGAAAAGTCAACGACCGGCTCATTATTTTGCTCGACCTCACGATGGTCATCAGCGGCGAGGAGAAAACGCAGCTCGAAAGCACCGATCTTTCCGCGTAATTTGTCATCCCCCTGACCTAGGCTCTTTTTACTAAAGGGCGCGGTAACGCACCGCCGAGAACATTGCTGTTCGACTTTTGTCGCCTGGCTTTTCTTGCTGCACTCTGTGGGGGAGTTCCATGTATAAGAAGATCGCCGTGGCTTTGGGTATGGCTGGTGCACTTGCACTCGCTGCGTGCTCGGGCTCTGGTACGCCGTCGCTGCCATCTCAGTCAGGCGCGCTCCCGCAATCGAATGTTTCGGCTTCATGCGGTGGTCCGGTAGCGGAAGGATTTGCGCGTTGCTTCTCGCTCGTTCGCACCGATATCGGGGGTGGAGACCCGAACGGTTATCACGGTCTGTACCCGGGTTCGGGCCGTGCGACGTACGCCCGGTGCCGCCGCAATTGTCCGACGCCGACTCCCAAACCCACGCCCACGCCAACTCAAGGGCCAACGCCGACGCCGGTCCCGACGCCCACCCCGGTCCAAACACCGACACCCGTTCCGACGCCGACTCCAACGCCGTCTTCGAGCAACCCGCCGGGCTTCGGTCCAGCCGATCTGCAATCGGCGTATAATCTGCCGTCGAGCACTTCCGGTTCGGGACAAACGGTTGCGATCGTCGATGCCTATGACGATCCGACGGCGGAGGGCGATCTTGGCGTTTACCGCTCGCAATATGGATTGCCGGCGTGCACCACTGCGAACGGTTGCTTCAAGAAAGTCAATCAAGCCGGCGGAAGCACACCGCCGACATCCAACGCCAGTTGGGCGCAAGAGATCTCGCTGGATATCGACATGGTTTCAGCGGTCTGTCCGAACTGCCACATTCTGCTAGTTGAAGCCAATACCGCGAGCTACGCCGACCTCGGCACGGCCGTGAACACTGCGGCAAGCTTAGGCGCAAATGCAATAAGCAACAGTTACGGCGGTAACGAAAGCTCCGCGGAAACCGGCTACGACGCGTACTACAATCACCCGGGACATGCAATCACCGTAAGCTCGGGCGACAACGGTTACGGCGTTCAGTATCCGGCGTCATCGCAGTATGTCACCGCCGTGGGCGGTACGTCGCTCTCGCGCGCGAGCAATGCTCGCGGCTGGTCCGAAACCGTGTGGAGCGGTGCCGGATCGGGCTGCAGTTCGTACGAGTCCAAGCCGTCATGGCAGACGGACAGCGGCTGCTCGCGCCGCACCGTGGCGGACGTCGCCGCAGTCGCAGACCCGAATACCGGCGTGGCGGTATATGACAGCACAGCGTATTTGGGACAATCGGGATGGATGGTGTTCGGCGGCACGAGCGTCGCCTCGCCAATCATCGGCTCGGTGTACGCACTTGCGGGCAATGGCGGCAGCGTAAACTACGGGTCGTACCCGTACGGGCACTTGAGTGCGCTGTTCGACGTAACCAGCGGAAGCAACGGCAGCTGCGGCGGCAC
>CAZRQS010000056.1:3916-13979 GCA_964602255.1 uncultured bacterium
ACATAATTTCTTAAATTATTAGTTGACAACCAAAGAAGCAGTCCGGTATAGTTCTCTTAAAGAATTAGTAGACCGTTCTGGAGGTACCCGTGGCCCGCAAGAAATCCGCAACTTTGACTGAGGCAGAACTTCGCCTGATGGACGTCCTCTGGCAAAAAGGCCAGGCCACGGTGGCTGAAGTGACGGAGGCATTGCCGCCCCCGCCGCTCGCATACAATACCGTCCTCACGACGATGCGCATCCTCGAGCAAAAAGGCTATGTCACGCACGAGGAAGAGGGCCGTGCGTACGTCTATCGTCCGCTAATCCAGCGGGACGACGCGGCAAAATCGGCCGTCGGCCAGCTCGTTTCGCGGTTCTTCGGAAACAAAACGACCGCTCTGGCACTACGTTTAGTTGAAGAGCAACGCCCCAGTGATGAAGAGCTGCGGCGCCTCAAAAAACTCATCGAGCAGTACGAGGAAGAAGGCTGATGCACGCGTTCATCTCAGGCCTCGACCCCATCGCCCGTATCGCGGTAGCAACGCTGTTCAACAGTTTATGGGAAGCAGCGGTGCTGGCATTTGCGGTTTGGGCGATTTTGCGCGCGCTTCCAAATCTGAATGCGACGACACGCTATGCTGCGTGGTGCGTAGCGCTGGTTGGTGCGTTGCTGCTTCCAATTGCAACCGCCATCCCGCAGATTTCCGTGCAGCATCCAGTTGCGGCCGTCCCCGTGCAGACGGCTGCACACATACCGGCGACAACCGCGGCGAAGCACCCGTCCTCCACCGGACCTGCTCGCGTCGCGGTGCCGCCGGTAACCGCGCAAACATCCGCACCGGCGTTTAAACTTCCCGAACGCGTACACTTTGCGTTTCCGGACTACATCGCACTCGTGCTCTTCGGCCTGTGGGTTGCTGCTGCGCTGCTCTTGCTCGTGCGGTTGGGCGTGAATCTGTGGCGTCTGGAACACCTTAAACGCGATGCGCTTCCGCTTCCGCTCGATTATCGCGAGCGTCTCTCGCAGTGGGCCGTTGCGGAGAAAGGCGAGCGCGAAGTCCGCCTGTGTATCTGCGATCGCATCGAAGTGCCTGTCGCGGTAGGCCTGTTCGATTCGATGATCCTCATTCCGCAGCACTTGCTCGATACGCTCACGCCGGAAGAGATCGATCAGATCATGCTGCACGAACTGGGTCACTTGCGCCGTGCGGACGATTGGACCAACGGATTGCAGCGCGTCATTCAAGCACTCTTTTTCTTCAACCCCGCGATTCTGTATATCTCGCAGCAACTCGATCTCGAACGCGAAGTCGCGTGCGACGACTGGGTGCTGCGCCAAACGAAAAGCGTTCGACCGTACGCGACATGTTTGACGAAGATGGCTGAAGTTACGGCATGGCCGCACCGCGCTATCGCGGCGCCGGGTGTGTTCGTAACGCGCCGGGGCATCTCGGTTCGCATCGAGCGATTGCTGCGCGCAGGGCGTAACGTGCGCACGAGCATTTCGTTCGGCCCGGCCGGCGCGGTTGTTGCGGCACTCGTCGTCATGTTCTTCGTTCTGCAGAGCATCGCGCCGTCGTTCGCGTTCACGCTGCCGGAGGGCCCGACCGCTCCTGTGGTGCCCGTCGCAAAAGCAAAGACTATTGCCGAGTCGCATATTACCATTACGAAGCCTGCGGTCAACGTTGCACAGCAGCGCCGGCCGGTCACCGTCGTCGCAGCTGCAACGACAGTACCGTCGCCGCGTGCTACGACAATGGAAGTCACGGTCCCGGCGATTCACGTTCATACGCCCGGACACACGATTCATATTCCGCCGACGAATATCAATATTCCCAAGCAGCACTTCCGCGTGGCGATGCCGCCGCTGCCACCGAATCCAGGTATCCATCCGTTGCCGCCGGACTTTAGCGCGCAGATTTCTCACCAAGTGAATGCCGCAATGCACACCGGCATGAACGCAGGCATGAGCGCAGCCGCAGCCGCCAGCGCGGCCGCTGCTGCGGGCGCAAGCGGACGCGCCGTCGCGGGTACGTTTAATTGCGTCGGATGCGATTACAGCGGACAGAATCTCGCCGGACGCAGCTTCCGCGGACAACAGCTGAACGGTACCGATTTCAGCCGCGCAAACTTGCAGAACGCGGATTTTTCGAATGCGAAAATCGTTGGCGCCGATTTCAGCAGTGCCAACTTGCGGGGCGCCAACTTTTCGCATGCGGTGCTCAACGGATGCGATCTCAGTCACGCGGATTTGACCGGCGTGAACTTCGACGGCGTGCAGATGGTGGGTTGCGATGTGAACGCGCGTTCCCTTACGCCGACGCAAGCTCGTGCGCTGATCTACGCGTGCCGCAACGGCTGCGATTTCAGCCATGTGAATCTTAGGGGCCAAGATCTGCGGGGCGTCCAGTTGACCGGCATCGACCTCAACCACGCCGATCTGCGCGGCGCGGATCTCTCCGGGAGCAAACTGAATGGCGTCGATTTGGCCGGCGCGCGTCTGGATGGCGCGCGCTTCAACGGCGCATGGATTACCGGATGCGACCTTTCCAACGTCGACCTGAAAAACGTCGATCTTTCGAATGCCAAAATGAACGGCGACAAACTCAGCAGCAGCGGCGGCGATCCGGAGCCCTAACTCCGCGTAACGACAACTAACCTTCGTCTAACAACGCCCGTGGCAGCATGGGCTTGGTTTCGCACACCCTAAACCACAGCCTTAGGAGAATAGAGATGCTCGGACTACTTCTCACAGTACTACTTGCGGCAACAGGCGGCGCGCCCGCCAGCTGCGTGGGATGTTCGATGGCAGGCCTGGACTTCCACGGCCAAGACTTGCGTAACGTGTCATGGACAGGCAGCGATCTGCGCGGCGCGAATCTGCGCAACGCCAACTTGTCCGGTGCGCATATGGCGGGCATGAATTTGCGCGATGCCGATCTGCGCGGCGCAAATTTGAGCGGTGCCGAAATCGCGGGTACCGACCTGCGCGGTGCGCGGTTGGATGGCGCGCGCTTGGACAACGTGCAACTGGCCGGCATTAATTTGTCCGGCTCGTTTTTGCAAGGCTTGCACGACGATCAGGCACGGGCACTGCTCGGCCACTGCGCCGGCTGCAACATCCGGCGGGTCGACCTCCACGGGAAAAACCTGGACGGCATCGAGGTTGCGGGCAGTTCATTCCAGGAGAGCAATCTCTCGGGTGCGTCGCTTCGCGGCGCCGGGTTGGAAGCGAATGATTTTCGAGATGTAAACTTGCGTAACGCGCATCTGGAAGGCGCGGTACTTTGCGGGCATGACACCGAGGTCGATAGCAGCGACGGTGTGCGCTATGGAAAAATCCATTGCAGTGACCTCACCGGCGCGGATCTCCATGGCGCCAATCTGCAAGGCGTGAAACTTTGCGACTATACTGGACGGGACCGCGGCCGGCGCTGCAGCACACTCGATGCGGCAACCCTGCGTGATGTTGCCCACGCAAATCTCGACGGCGCAACGGGTATCTGAACAGTGCTACTCGCAGCGGCATTGACACTCGCGGTATCTTCCGTTTCGTCCGGGCCGCCGGTCGACGGATCGCTGGATCACGACCAGTGGAAGAGCGCAAAAACGGTTTCGCTCGATTGGGATCTGCAAGGGCATAAGGCCGCGCCGGATCCGACGACGGCGTACATCGAAACGGACGGCCAATATTTGTACGTCGCTTTCGATGCCAAGCAGCGTGAATCGATTATCGCTACGCAGCATACCAACGATACCGGCGAAGGAGCGGACGACGAAGTTACCGTCAATCTTTGGCCGGGCGGTTTGAACGGATTCTTTTATCAGTTCAGTGCGAACCCGATTGGAACGCACTACCAATCATCGTCGGAGAATTCCGGCTACCGGCCGACGTGGTGGTCTGCCGGAAGTGTGAAGAGTGGCGACTATGTCGTCACGATGAAGATTCCGCTCTCCGCGCTGCATGGCGTGAACTCGGACAACTGGCGGGTTCAATTTTCGCGCAGGGTCGAAGCGACGGGCGATATCAACGTCTGGTCGTACGATCCGAACGAAACCGATCCGACAACCTCCGTTTATTCGGGCGTGTTGTCCGGCGTGCGCGCGGTTGCAGCGCGGCCGAGGCCGCGAGCAGAGCTCTATAATCTTGGCAGTCTCGCCGGTGCTTCAGCCGGCGGGTCGACGTCGCGCACGGGCGTCGACTTCTCCGTGCCCTTTACGGCGACGTCGTCGTTTTACGGAACGATTCATCCGGATTACTCCAATGTCGAGCTCGACCAGCAGTCGATCTCACCGACGGCATTCCGGCGATACTATAACGAAGTGCGTCCGTTCTTCACGCAGGGAAATGCAGCATACAACAATTTCAGCTGCGACCTGTGCAACGGCATCACGACACTGTACACGCCGGCTATTCCCACCCCGCGCAGCGGTTATGCCGTCGAAGGCAAGCAGGGTGCATTTACCTATGGTGCGTTCGATGCAGTTGGAAAGGACCGCAGCGACAGCGCCGAGGCAATTAACTGGAAAACCGCCGATCGCTCCGTTTCGATCTCACTGCAGCGCGTCGGCGCGTATTCGCCGGGATTTGCGGACGATTCCAATGAGATTGGATTGAGCTACTTCGATCACAAGCACGTCTTCGCGTCGTTCAACTATGGTTCGGATCGCGGTACGAATGTGGCCGACGGCTCGCGCTCTCAGCTCTACGATTTCGGAGCCGGCTGGCAAAGCCCCACGTTTATCGATGCGTTCGTCGTGCGTAAAATCGGCGAGTATTTCAACCCGGCGGACGGTTTCGTGTGGCATCCGGATGTCGCGGGTTGGGGTGATTTCGTTGCGCGTACATGGCTGCTTCGTCCAGGCGCGGCGCTTCGGAGCGCTACCTTTACGGCTTCCGTCGATAGCTACCACGACCATACCGGTGAGCTCGATCAGACAGATCAGGCAGCAGGTATCGATTTGCTTACGCGCGGGTTGATCGATATCAACATAAGCACCGGTTCGGACTACGTGCGCCTTGTCACGGGCGGCACGTTCCATCCGGTCAATCAAAACGGTATTTCTGTTACGTTCGGAAGCGGCGCGCAGAATTCAAACGTGAACAACGGCGCGCAGCACGGTTCGAGTGCGACGCCGACAACAATCGCGTATTATACGGGCCGCTTCGGGCCTGGACGTTTGAACGCGCTCGTTTTCAATTCAACGATGAAGGCAGCCGGCCGCGGTCTAGTCACGTTTGAAGTCGATGCGAATACGCAGTTGTTGGATCGGGGCGGGTATTACCGCCAGTGGCTCGAGCGCGTCTCGTACAGTTATCAGGCGAACCGCGAGGAATCGTTTGCATTCGGTGTACGGCGTATCATCGGAACGCCGCCGATGCTCGATCAAGTGCTGCCGTCGCAGCCGGCTTGGAATGTGTCTGCAGCATATCATCGCACATTTAGCGGCGTGAACGAGATTTATGCCGTTTACGGTGATGCGAGCGCGCTCTCAACGGTCCCGCAGTTCATCATCAAGTGGATTCACTATTTCGGCGCACCCAAGGGGACGTAGAAGAGAACTGCAGCAAGGGTAGCAGGCACAATCCAGGCCTTGGAACGTATAATAGGTATGATGTTCTCACGCCTCACCGCGGCGGCCGTGCTTGGAGCGCTTTTGGCGCTAAGTATCGGCCCCGCGCCGGCTGCTACGGCTCCGGTCCCCGTCCCTACGGCCTCGCCGCTCAAAACCATTAAGCACGTGTACGCCACCAGGTTATGCACCGGGCTTCGACGCTCCGTCCTGCCCGCCGTCGGCCACATCTTGCAGAACGACCACGTCATCGCGACGAGCCGTCCGCTATTCCAAGATTACGTAAAGACGACGTCGATGGGCAGCCAAGCGGCGACCGACATGGACGTGATGCGTCTGGAGCGACTCATCGATCCGCTTGTGAAGAACACCCAGGCGACAGAACAAGCATTACGGGATACGGTGTATCCGCGGAAACCGCAGAGCGACACTGACAAACAGCTCTTGCAGATTCGTGCGCATCTGGCACAGGTGCTCGCGGAGCAGAAGCGCGCGCTGGATCTGGTGAGCGGCTTTGTCGACACGCAGCAGCTCGGGGAATTGCAAGCTGCGGGACACGAGTACGACAAGAGCATCAACGGCAGCGAGACGAGGACGAAGACGTCAAATAGCAACGACGCGCCGAGTACGAGCCCGACCGCCCCGCCGGCGGACATTCTCAATGCGGGTGTGTCGAATGCGAATAACGATCCGGCCCGCAAATACGATCCGCGCTACACCAATACCGGATCGCAGGTCGGGTATAATCCGCTCAACGTGTTCGATCAGCAGATGGAACAGTATCAGATGCAAATCTCGCAAAGCGAGAATCTTGCTACGCAGTCAATTATGAAAGCCGTGCCGCAGTGCGGCGGTCAGGTTCAGGCGCCGCCTGCTCCTGCACCGATGCCGTCGCCGATTCCGGCATCACCGCTACCGGTAATTGCGCCGGTGCCCTCACCGGTACCCTCGGGCAAGCCGTAACCGCCGCCGCCAGGCGTCTGCACGAAGATTGTATCGCCCGGCTGCAAATTCACCGTCGCTTTAGCCGGAACGCGCTCGCGCGTTCCGGTTTTTGTTTTCAGAGCATGCGCACCGGTGGCGCCATCGCTTCCGCCTTGCGCACCGCGCGGATTTCTTGCATGACGTTCCGCAAGCAGTGAAAGTCTTGCGGTTCCTTCAGTAAGCTCCAGTGCGCGCACCAAACCGTTGCCACCGCGATAACGCCCTGCGCCGCCGGTGTTTTCCGCAAATTCGTATCGCACGACGCGAAGCGGATAATCGCGTTCGATCGCTTCAATTGGCGTGTTCAGTGTGTTGGTCATATGGCATTGGATGCCGTCCAGGCCGTCCATCGCCGGTCGCGCACCCATACCGCAACCGTTGGTTTCGTAGAACGCCCACGTGCTGCCGTCGTCGCGCGCTCCGCCGATCATCACATTGCTCATCGTTCCGCCGCTTTGCGCAGGAACGCGATCGGGCGCAGCTTTCGCGAGTGCGCCCAGCACAACGTCGGCGTTGCGCGTACTTGTCTCGACGTTACCGCCGGAGACCGGCGCAGGACGCCTGGGATTGAGTAGCGTGCCTTCAGGTACATGAACCGTAACCGGACGGAAACATCCCTCATTCATTGGAATCGTCGGATCCGTGACCGCACGCAGCGCATAGTACACACCGGAGAGCGTAACGCCATAAACCGCGTTGATGGGAAAAGAAAGCTGCGCGGCAGTACCGCTGTAATCGAAATGCGCAGTGCCGTCTTTCAGGGTTAAGCGCAGCGCGATGCGAATCGACGGCGCACCGTCGCGATCTTCCAACACGTCGCTGTATTCGAACGTCCCTTCGCCTAACGCACTCAGCGCTGTTCGCATGCGAACCTCGCTATCGTCGAGCGACCGTTCAATGGCTGCATCGACGGTCGCACGCCCATAACGTTCGAACAGTTCGATCATCCGGCGTTCGCCGGTATAATTGCCGGCGGTTTGCGCGCGCAGGTCGCCGCTGCGCGCGTGCGGCGTACGGGAGTTGGCGCGGAAAAGTTCGATAGTCGATTCGACTGCGCGATCGCCGCTGACTAAACGCATCGGCGGAATTACCAGACCTTCCGCAAAGAGATCGCCTGCGTCAGCGGACATCGATCCGGGAACCATGCCGCCGACGTCGGTATGGTGCGCTTTATTTGCTGCGTAGCCGACGAGTTCGTTGCAGAAGAAGATCGGACGAATGACCGTCACGTCGTTCAAATGTGTGCCGGAGATGTACGGATCGTTGACGACCCACATCTCGCCCTCGCATACGCCGCCGTATTTGTGTTCTATGACGTCGAGCGTCGTGCGCAAACCCCACGGCAGCGAGCCGAGGTGAACCGGAATGTGTTCGGCCTGCGCGATGAGCCGGCCGCGGCTATCGAAGAGCGCGCATGAGTGGTCGAGCCGCTCTTTGATATTCGGCGAGTACGCGCTATTGCGAACAGCGATACCCATCTCTTCGCTTGCGTAGACGAGCGAGCTTTTAATGATCTCCGCTGTTACCGGATCGACGGTCATGCCATGCCTATTCCACGTGGCCGTTCCGCTTTCCGATAACCGAGGATGCCGCGCTCTGCGTGAGCGTACGGGCGGAGACGGCGGCGACCCTCGGCTTAACGAATATGCGTTAGCCCTTCGGCGGTTGTCGTAACCCCACGATCGAGCCGTTGGGGTCCTTGACGCTGGCGACGAGCAAGCCGTAAGCGACGTCGGTAATCTCTTGCACGACCGTGCCGCCCGCGTCTACGAGCGCTTTCACGCTCGCCGCGATGTCGCTCACCGTCCAGTAGGCGAGCGCGCACGGTTCGCGTTTATCTTCGTTCGGAATGAGCCCGATTTCCATATCGCCGCTCTTGTAGCCGACGTACTGGGGTGAATCGACGTAAGGATCAGTGCCGGTGAGCTCACGAAAGAATCGCTTGGCTGTGGTCAGATCTGCTGCCGGATAAACGATTAGGGAGACGTCCTTCAAGATTTCTACTCCTTCTATCTCTGTGACGGATCGGGAGAGGTGAAACGTGACGGGCGCCGCAGGGAGGGGATTCATGGAGGATGCGGAGCGGCTCGCGGAGCGCTTTGAGGCGGCTCGGCCGCGCTTGCAGCGCATTGCGCTACGAATACTCGGATCGGCTGCAGGAAGCGACGACGCGCTGCAGGAGAGCTGGCTGCGCATCAGCCGCGCGGACGTTGCGCGTGTTGCGAATCTCGAAGGTTGGCTCACGACCGTTGTCGCGCGCGTCTGCCTCGATGCGCTGAAACGGCGGGAAAGCCGGCGCGAGGAGTTGACGGCGGATGATCCACGTCGCGAGGTTGCAGCAATCGCTCCCGGCGAACACCCTGAGGAAGAAGCGATGCTCGCCGATTCGATCGGCGTGGCCCTGCAGATCCTGCTCGATGCGCTGCAGCCGGCAGAGCGCGTTGCATTTGTACTGCACGACATGTTCGACGTGCCGTTCGATGACATCGCTGCAATCGTCGGAAGGACGCCGGAGGCAACGCGGCAGCTCGCAAGCCGCGCGCGCCGCCGCGTACGCGGCGCATCCGCCGGCCATGATGCCGTGACGCAGCGGAACGACCAACTCGTGCGCGCCTTTCTCCAAGCCTCGCGGTCGGGAAATTTCTCCGCGCTGCTCGCGCTGCTCGATTCGGGAGCAACGCTTCGCGCGGATGCGGCGGTGGTGGCGATGGGCGGCGCGGAGTACTGGCAGAGTGATCGTCTGCAGGCTGGTATCGAAGGCGCGAATGCCGTTGCACGGACGTTCTCCGGACGTGCGAATGCCGCGCAACCTGCATTTATCGACGGCAAACCGGGAGCGGTGTGGATGCATGAACGCGAGGTGCGTGTTGCATTCCGCTTTACGATAATGGACGATCGCATCACTGCGATCGATCTCATCGCAGATCGCGCTGCACTCGCGCAATCGGTCATCGAGCGCTAGCGGCAATTCCTCCCTCCCAGAGATTACCGAGCAAAAGCACCGTGCCGATGAAACCGTCTGACGAAAAAAACGTTTTTGCTTATGCACTAGGAGTGGCCGGATGATGAATATTAAAGACATTAACAGCGACCAGTTCCCCTATCCCGATGACGACGACGATGCGATAGCGCCGGACGTCGCTCCGAAGAGCAAACAACCGATCAGCCCTGCTGACGCCGTGCGGCTAGAAGAGGAAAAGTACGGGGAAAGCAGCCTCGACGAAAACCGCGACGACCAGTTGGATGCGCACCATGCAGAGCCGGACGAGCACGTATAAACCTTAGCCCCGATATCGTCATTGCAACGCCGGAAACGATCTTTCAAGCCCTGTACCCGTATCTTTTGACTGCCCGCAATCGTCTTAATTACGGAGGCAGATCGCGATGACAATGAACACACCCCCAATCGTTTCGCCGCAGGAATGGGAAGCTGCGCGCGAACAGATGCTGACCAAAGAAAAGGCCTTGACCCGCGCCCGTGACGCGCTGGCCGCGGAGCGCCGGCGAATGCCGTGGATGCGCG
>CAZRQS010000057.1:0-2283 GCA_964602255.1 uncultured bacterium
CGAAGCCGGGTGTGCTCGGGCGCTTGCAAAGCGGGATCGGCCGACGCGATCCGTTCCGCGACGCTTTTCGCCTCCCGGTAAACCGTAATGTCGCGTACGAGATCGGCGACGCGAAATTCCGCCAACCCCGCCTGCGCCGTTCCGGCGAATTCGCCTGGTCCGCGCAAGCGCAGGTCTTCTTCCGCGATGACGAAGCCGTCGCTTGATTCCGTGAGAATCTGCAGACGTTCCGCTTCGGCGGCCTCTTCGGGAGCAATGAGCAAACAAAACGACTTCGCGGCGCCGCGTCCGACGCGTCCGCGGAGTTGATGCAACTGCGCGAGTCCATACCGCTGCGCATCGAGCACCACCATGACGCTTGCGTTCGGCACGTCCACACCGACTTCGATCACGGTCGTCGCGACGAGAATCTGAATCTCGTTGCGCGCAAAGCGCTGCATCACGTCTTCCTTTTCCCGGGGCGGCATTCGGCCGTGCAGCAGTCCGAGCTTCAGATCCGGAAAGACGTCGTTCTGCAGGCGCTCCGCTTCTTTAACGACGGAAGTGAGGTCGCTCTCGGACTCTTCAATTGCGGCCGCAACGATGTACGCCTGATGTCCCAGCGCAACGTTTTTGCGCACGAACTCGTACGCCAGGTGCAGGCGCGTTCGGCGCAGCGCAAACGTTTCGATTGGTGTGCGCCCGGGCGGCAATTCATCGATAACGGACACGTCGAGGTCCGCATAAATCGACTGTGCGAGCGTACGCGGTATAGGCGTTGCGGTCATGTGCAGCGTGTGGGGCGCAATACCTTTCGCGCGAAGCCGTGCGCGTTGTTCCACGCCGAAGCGATGCTGCTCGTCGATTATCGTCAAACCCAGGCGTGCAAACTCCACGCTCTCCGTAATGAGCGCGTGCGTGCCGACCGCGACGGATGCTTCGCCTGCCGCCAATTTTGCCGTCGCGCTTGCCCGCGATTTTGCCGATTGACTGCCGAACACGGCTTCTACGGCAATACCGAAGGGCATGAGCAGCGGCGCGAGCTTGGCGGCGTGCTGCGCTGCAAGAATTTCGGTCGGCGCCATAAGTGCCGACTGCACGCCGTTGCGCGCCGCCAGGAGGATTCCCGCCGCTGCAACCAGCGTTTTGCCGCTGCCGACATCGCCTTGCAACAAGCGGTTCATCGGCGCGTCTTGTGCCATGTCGCCCCAAATTTCCGCGATGACGCGCCGCTGCGCGCCGGTAAGCGGGAAAGGCAGTTCGCGTTCGAAATCGCCGAGCAACGTCGGCGCGACGCTCAGCGCTTGTGCATTACGCTCGGTGGTGCGCGCGGCCCGCTTCATCTGCGCCGCGAGCGCAAGCGCGAGAAACTCGGTAAAGATAAAGCGTTCGCGTGCCGCCTGGGCTTCTTCCATCGTTTTGGGGGCATGCAAGGCGCGATAGGCATCGCGCATCGGCGGAAAGCCTCGCTCGCGCAAAACCGTTCGCGGTAAGGGATCGTCTTGCGCAAGCGATAACAGCTGCGGCAGATTACGTTGAACGACCTGATGAATCTTGCGCGACGTCAGCGTCTTGCTCGCCGAGTACACCGGTACGATCTCACCATGGTATGACTCGTCCTCATCGAGGACTTTATGGATGGCGACGTTCATCGTCGCGCCGGCGAGCGTGCGTTGCGTGCGCCCGCGCACGAAAAGCTGCATGCCTTTTTTTAATGCGCCGATGAGATAGCTGCGGCCAAACCATTTGGCAACGAACGTGCCGCTTTCGTCTTCGAGCTCCGCCTCGACGATTGCCAAATTGCGCGCTCGCCGCTCCCGCACCCAAATAATGCGTCCTACCGCGTTTTCTTCCGGGCCTTTGTCATCCGCACCGGATCGCAAGCCGAGCTGCGCAGCCGGGGTCGGAAAGCGCTGGTCCTCGTACCGGAACGGAAAATCGTTGAGCAGATCGGCCGGCGTGTGAATGCCGAGCTCCGCGAAGCGCTCGGCGGTGCCTTTGCCGATGCCCGCGAGATCCGCGATGCGCGACGGCGCTATTTTGCTCGCGATAGCAGTTCCTCGCCGACTTCGTCGAGCGACACGCCGGCGTGCTCGAGCAGCACAAGCAGATGGAATAGCAGGTCCGCCGACTCCCAAACGAGTTCTTTGCGCGAGTCGTTCTTTGCGGCAATCACGACCTCGGTCGCCTCTTCACCGATTTTCTTGCCGATTTTGTCGACGCCGCCGGCGTAGAGCTTTGCCACGTACGACGCCGAAGGGTCGGCGGTTTTGCGTTCGCTCAGAACGTGTTGAAGATGGGTTA
>CAZRQS010000057.1:2383-11425 GCA_964602255.1 uncultured bacterium
CCGTTCGGAATGACGCGATATAGCAACGCATCGGCATCGCAATCGTACGCGATTGACACAACGGCTTGCGTATCGCCCGATGTCTCGCCCTTGTGCCAAAGGGCCGCGCGAGAACGGCTATACAAATACGTGCTTTGCTCGGCAATCGTGCGTTCCAGCGCCTCGCGGTTCGCATATGCGAGGGTAAGCACAGCGCCGGTTCGTGCGTCCGCTATCACGACGGGCAGCAAACCGTCGGCGTTCCACTTCAGCTCGTTTAGGTCCATGGTCGAACAGGAATCCCTCGCGCGCGTAAGCCTTCCTTTAAATCCGGGATTGGCAGCTCGCCGAAATGAAACAGCGATGCGGCGAGCGCGGCATCCGCCTGCGCCTTCTCGAAGACCTCGGCGAAATGCTCGACGGCGCCCGCGCCGCCCGATGCGATCACCGGTACGCTCACTGCATCGTGCACCGCGCGTGTGAGTTCGATGTCGAATCCGGATTTCGTGCCGTCCCGATCCATGCTCGTGAGCAAAATCTCTCCCGCGCCGAGCTGCTCGCCTTTGCGCGCCCATTCGACCGCATCCAATCCGGTCTGCGTGCGTCCGCCGTCGATGACCACTTCCCACCCGCCATCACGCGCTCGCACATCGATGGCTAGCACGACGCACTGACTTCCAAATTCCGCCGACGCTTGGCGCAGCACTTCCGGGTTGCGCACAGCAGCGCTATTGAGCGAGACCTTATCGCAGCCGGCGCGCAGCAACGACCGAACGTCGTCGACGCTGTGTACACCGCCGCCGACCGCGAACGGGATCGTCAGTTGTTCTGCAACAGCGCGAACCACATCGCGCGTCGCGTCGCGCCCTTCGACGGTTGCCGTAATATCGAGAAACACGAGTTCGTCTGCGCCCGAAGCTTCGTACACGCGCGCGAGCTCGACGGGATCGCCGGCATCGCGCAGTTCAACGAACCGGACGCCTTTGACGACACGGCCCTCCTTGATATCCAAACACGGAACGATGCGCCGGACGAGCATTACAGCGGCAATTCCATTTCGCGGCCGGCTTTGAAGCCCATCGCGCTATAGAGTGCCCGGCCTTCTTCACTGGATCGCAAACGCACGCGCACGCAGCCGAAGCGGCGTGCCCACGCGACGGCCATCTCCATGAGACGGCGCGCTATGCCTTGCCGCCGGTACGCCGGTTTGACGTAGACTGCATTCACGAACGCCGACGGAGTATTGAACGCGAACCGGCGATAGTCGTCCAAGATCGAGACGACCGCGCATCCGACCGCCTCATCACCGTCAAACGCAAGAACCAAGTGCGCAACGCCGGCACGTTGTTTACCGGCGAAATATGCGCAGAACTTCGCGCGCCAACCCGGCGCTCGCGCGTCGAAATCGTCGCCCATTTCTTGCGCCATTTCCTGACGTAACGCCGCAGCGAGCGGGAATTCGTCGGCGCGCGCTTGGCGGCACTCAACCACGTGCAACAGTCTTTTCCAGCAGTTTGGTCAGCGCGTATGCCGTTTCGATATGCGGAACCGGAACACCGTAGCGGCGCGCAAGTTCAACGGTAGCACCCACAATCGGATCGAGTTCCAGAGGTTTTCCCGCTTCGAGATCTTGCAGCATCGAAGTCTTTACATCGGCAATGTGCTCCGCCCATTTTAGCCGCTCATCGGCATCAACTCCCGGATCTACGCCGGAAGCGCGCGCAACTTCGAGCGCTTCATCGATGATCGCGCGCAGCACTGCGCGCGTTGCCGGATCGCGCAGCATCGATTGCACCGTTGCGCGCGTGAGCGCACTCACCGGGTTGAGCGCCGTGTTGTTTACCAGCTTGCGCCAAATGTTGCGCCGGATGTCCGGCTCGATCGGCGCTTGCATGCCGGCTCGCTCGAGCGCTTGTGAGAGTGCGCGGATCCGCTGGGTCGTTGTGCCGTCGAGCTCGCCGAGCGGATACAGCATGCCACCGCTCTGATTGATGACTCCGGGCGCGACGATATGCCCCGAGGCGTGAACCACTCCGCCGATGATGCGTTCGTACGGTATCGCGTTCAAAATGCGTCCACCGGGATCGACGCTTTCAATCGCGCGATCGCGTGAATACCAGAATGGCAGGCCGTTTTGAAGCGTGACGAAAGCGGTATTGCCCGCGATCGCGCGCTCGAAGTGCGGCAGAAGGCCGTCCCACTGGTGCGATTTGAAGGTAAGGAGCACGAAATCCGGTGCTTCGATCTCGCGCAGATCGTCCGTCGCCGTCACGCTTGCCGTAAAGGGGCCGATGTCGCTCGATTCGATGCGAAGCCCGTTGCGGCGGATCGCATCCAAGTGCGAACCGCGCGCCACCACGCTAACGTCCTGGCCGGAGCGCGCCAGCGCCGCGGCGATAAACCCACCGATGGCGCCTGCGCCGAATATTGCTATTCTCAATAGAAACTTGAGGCGACGGGCAGATTCGAACTGCCGAATGGAGCTTTTGCAGAGCTCTGCCTTACCACTTGGCTACGTCGCCGTATCTCACGAGCGGGTGGCGGGAATCGAACCCGCGCGTCAACCTTGGGAAGGTCGCAGGCTACCATTACATCACACCCGCCCACCGGTGATGACACCCGCGCCTGGGGCGAGGGCCTGCGTTCTCCCCCTCAGGACGACATGTCCTGCAACGCCCTGCCCTTGGACCAGCTCAGGGTGAGAGTGGTTGCAGCGCCGAAGCGGCCAGCCGTGATCTGGATCTACGACATCCCCGCTTGGCTCTTCATGCCGGCGGCCGCGATTGTCTGCTGCATCTTGGCCGCTGCAGGGCTGGCCTTCACCCGCGCGCGTTTCACCCGCAACGAGCTGATCAATCACAACGATGTCGCGGGCGCAATTTTGGCGACGATGGGGACGATTCTCGCGGTGATGATGTCGTTCATGGTCGTCGGCGTCTGGCAAGAATACGACGGCGCCGCGCAAACCGCTCAAACCGAAGCCGGCGCACTCTCCGATCTGCATCATCTCGCCGACGCGTTCCCCGACCCGTTCCGCAGTAAGCTCAAATCGAAGGTCGATAAGTACATCGATACCGTTATTCATGTCGAGTGGCCGCTGATGCGCAAGGGTGGCGAGAGCCTCCAGGCCCACTTCATCGCGTACGAGATTGAAACGTTGGTCTCGAGCTATTCGCCGAAAACGACGGCACAAGCTGCGGTGCAGTCCAACGCGATATCCACCGTGCAAAAATTTCTGGACGCCCGGCGTTTGCGCATCCATGACAATGAAGAAACCATTCCGGGCGTTCTTTGGGCGACGTTACTGTTCATCGGGCTTGCGACCGTGCTGTTCTCGTATTATTTTCGTGTCGATCAGCCTGTAGCGCAGTACGTTATGGTGATTGCGCTAACGAGCGTCATAGCACTAACGTTCACGCTCATGGCGGAATTGGATTTGCCGTTCCGCGGCGACATTGCCGTCCAACCGCACTCTTTTGAGCGCGCTTATAACACTATCCATAACATCGGCCTTGAGCGCTAATCTATGTTCCGAGAATATTTATCGCTCTGCCCGCAATGAGTGCGATCGTGACCAGAGATGCGGCGGCTTCAGCCATCATTAGGATTTTTGCTAATCGCGTAATCGGAAATGTGTCGGTCGGGCTGAAAGCGGTCGCGTTCGTGAACGATAAAAAAACGTAGTCGAGGAACCGCGGCTTCCAATTCAAACGCGCGCGAATCTCCGGTTGAAGCATCATCTGCGGAAAGAGGAAATCCGATCGTTGGATGTCTTGATCGAGCGACATGTGCGTACGGACGTCAGGGCCGTGCCCGTCAAGTTCCCAGAACCACAACGCGAACACGATAACGTTCGTTAGCCAGATCTCGACCGCGGCGAACAGCAGTTGCTCGCCCGTGATTGCCTTGTGATGGCGCTCGGAAAGCTGCCATACGAACAGCAGCGCGATCGTTGCGATATTAAAAACGTTCAGTAGGCCGATGACCGCGACCGAGGCCATTCGCTGCCACCCGGCCTCTTTATGACGGCGAGGCGCGACAATCATGAGCGGCACGAGTATCACGAGCGTGAGCGCCGGCAAGAGCCAGAGCGGACCGACGACGACTTTGGGCGGGAGCGTGACATACAGCAGTAAGGCCACGATAACAGCGAGCGTGGCATGCCAACGAGGTTCGTGCTCATCGCGAGAGGGCTTCATACATAGAGCTGTTCGAACAGACGCACCGGTTTGCATCCTCCCACACCCTTGAGCGGTTATAGGCGGCATGGCTACGGATTTTCGTGACGGCAA
Organism: uncultured bacterium; assembly: GCA_964602255.1. Taxonomy (GTDB): domain Bacteria; phylum Vulcanimicrobiota; class Vulcanimicrobiia; order Vulcanimicrobiales; family Vulcanimicrobiaceae; genus CAZRQS01. The sequence continues at coordinate 6,655 of CAZRQS010000057.1, forward strand.
AACTTTTCCGCGACGCGGGCGCCACACCATCGGTGACGCGCTCTGGCTTTTGCGCGTTTTCGACAAGGCTCGCGCAGCGGCAAACGACACGATTTATGACTACATTTATCCCTGTCCCATGGACAAAGGCGTCATGGAGCGCTGGGGCATAACGGCCGCGCAGTTCAACGACGCGATCAAAGCCCACACCACGGACGAAGGAATCTACGAGTGGCTGCGCTCGCGTACCACGCCCGAAAAGATTCAAGCAGCGAACAAGTGGCTATTGAACGAGAAAAAGGAAAGCTTGGAGCGCCAAGACTCGGAAGAAGGCGTCGGCGTTTAGGGAATGAGCGTAGTCATGGGCGAGAATATCGAATTCAAGCGGCCCGACGGGAAGAACGCACCCGGATACTACGCAGCACCTCAAAATAACCCCGAGTCGGCTCCGGGCTTGGTCATAGTTGAGGAATGGTGGGGCGTAACGCCCGACATCATGCTCACGGCCGATCGTTTCGCGGGCTTGGGGTATCGCGCGCTGGTTCCGGATCTCTTTCGCGGACGCAAAGCTTCCGTGCCGGACGAAGCGAATCACTTGATGCAAGAGCTGGACTTCCAGGACGCGTTTTCGCAAGACGTTCGCGGCGCGCTGCAATATCTTAAGCAAAAAAGCGCGAAAGCCGGCGTTATCGGCTACTGCATGGGCGGGGCGGTCGCGCTGCTCGCGGCCATGCATGCGAAAGAACCGGATGCCGCCATTACCTACTATGGAATTCCGCCGGCGGACGCCGGCGATCCGGCGACGATTGAAGTCCCGATCCTCTGTCACTTCGCCGAGCACGACGAGTTCTTCAAACCTGACGCCGCGCGCGCGTTCGTCAGGCGTTTAGAGGAAGGCAAAGTCCCGCACGAGGTCTACTGGTACAACGCCAAGCACGGGTTTAGCAATCCCAATCCGCTAGGGCAAGCCGGCCTGGGACATTACGATCCGCAGGCCGCTGCACTTGCGTGGGAGCGCACTGTGCAGTTTTTACAGCGCGTGCTACCCGTCTAAAAGTTAGCTCTCGAATTTCGTTCCGGCGTTCACGGGGGCAGAGCGCATCGCACCCTGCTCCAAGCCCCATTTCTGGAGCAGCCGATCGTACGTGCCGTTTTGGATAAGCGTCTTGAGCGCAGTTTGAACGCGGTTGCGAAGCTGCGGATTTTGTTTCGATACCGCAATACCGTACGGTACTACGCCGAACTGGCGTCCCGCAACGACGTACGCTTTTCCGCCACCCAGAGTACGCGCCAAGTGCGCCACGACCGGATAATCGGAGATGTGCGCCATCGATTCACCCGCGAGGAAATGCTTTAGCCCTTCGTCGTCGGTTGCGTATGCGTGCAACGCGATCGGTTTGAGACCGATTTGCGTGCAGTGCTTTGATTGAGCATTAACCGCAGCTTCTTGCGAAGTGCCGCGCTGGAGATCGACGCTCATTCCGCACAAACTTGCGAGATTGAAAATGTGGTGCGGATTGCCGGCATTGACGAGCATTCCGCTGCCTGCCAAAAAGTAGTCGATGAAATCAACCTGCTTCGAGCGCGCGCGAGTATCCGACAATGCGGACATCGCCGCATCGAATTTCCCGTTTTTGACGGCCGGGATGAGATCGTTGAAGTCGTGATTTTGGAAGTCGACGCGAACGCCCATCTGCGATCCAAGTGCCTGCGCGAGATCGTAGTCGAACCCTTGAACCTGCTTGGAATGATCGGGGTGGAACTCGAGCGGAGCGTAGGATATATCGGAGCCGAAGCGCAGCTGCTGTGCTGCGGATGCGGTCACCGGCACGAGTGCCAAGAGCAATGCGACAATACGAAACAACATGACTGAAATATCGGTTTTTGCCCGCCGCAAGGTTAGTACCGAATAAGTCGCAAGGAGGGAGTCCGCTGCCGATGAAGCGGACTTTATGCCCATTGCTCGACAGACGCTTACCGATCACCCGTTTCTGAAGGCCTGCCGCCGCGAAGAAACCGCCTACACACCCGTGTGGCTGATGCGCCAGGCCGGCCGGTATTTGCCGGAGTACCGTCGCGTCCGCGATCGCTTCTCGTTCATCGAGCTCTGCAAAGATTCGGATGCCGCCGCGCAGGTAACGGTCGATACCGTACGGCGGCTGGGCGTCGACGCCGCGATCATTTTTGCAGACATTCTTCTTCCGCTCATCCCTATGGGCGCCGGACTGAGCTATGAAAAAGGCGACGGACCTCGCATCGCGCACACCGTTCGGACGGCGGCGGACGTCGACGCGCTGCATCCGGTAAGCGTTGAGGAGTCGCTCGGGTTCGTTGCGCAAACGGTGCGGCTGGTTCGCAAAGAACTGGAAAACGAGGTTCCGGTCATCGGTTTTGCCGGCGCGCCATTTACCGTCGCCTCATACGCAATCGAAGGCGGCGGCTCGCGCAACTACGTGGCGACGAAGTCGCTCATGTACAACGACCCGCAAACGTGGCACCGGTTCATGGATCTGGTCGCGCAAATTACCGCGCAGTATCTCAATATGCAAATCGCAGCCGGCGCTCACGTCGTTCAGTTGTTCGACAGTTGGGTCGGCGCGCTCTCGCGCGAGGACTATCGCCGTTACGTGCTTCCGCATTCACAGAAGGTGATCTCGCAGATTACCGCCGGAACCCCGGTTATTCACTTCGGCACGATGACCGGCAGTTTACTCACCGACATGCGCGATGCGGGCGGCGACGTCATCGGTTTGGATTGGCGCGTTGAGTTGGATGAAGCGTGGCAGCGTTTAGGTGAGCGCGTCGGCGTGCAAGGCAACCTGGATCCGGTACTGCTCTTTTCCAATCCGCAAATGATTCGAAGCGAAGTGCGCGACATTCTCCGCCGCGCGGGCGGCCGGCCAGGCCACATCTTCAATCTCGGCCACGGAATATTGCCCGAAACGCCGGTCGACAACGTTCTTGCTCTCATCGACGCGGTGCACGAGTACAGCCGGCGATGAAGCCTGAAGCGGTCGTGCTGCTGGGCTTCGGCGGACCGACGCGCCCCGAGGAAATTCGTCCGTTTCTGGATCGCGTGCTGCAAGGCCGGCGCATTCCGCAGGCACGATACGAAGAAGTCGTCGGGCATTACGAGCATATGGGCGGCAAATCGCCGTTCAACGAATTGACGCAACGCCAAGCCGATGCAGTGCAACGCGAACTTCGGATGCGTGGAATCGATATTCCGGTGCAGGTTGCGTATCGCAATGCGGCGCCGTTTATCGAAGACGTGGCGCGCGAACTTGCACAGAACCGTACGCACACCGTGGGCGTTATCCTTGCTGCGCATCAAAGCGAAGCAAGCTGGGATAAATACTACGGCAGCATTCCGAACGCAGCGTATGTCGAACCGTATTACGACCATCCGCTCTTCGTGCAAGCCAACGCGCAGCGTCTACACGAGGCACTGCAAGCACTGGGCAAACCGCAATTCGATGACGTTACGGTGATCTTTACGGCGCATAGCATTCCGCAAGACATGGCGGATCGCGGGCCATATGTGTCGCAGCTGCACCGTTCGGCAGAGCTGATTGCACAGGAAGCGCGGGCTGCGCATTGGACGATCGCTTATCAAAGCCGCAGTGGCTCGCCGATGGACAAGTGGCTAGAGCCCGACGTGCGCGACGTGCTGCGCTCGCTGCCCGAGTCGAACATTCGCGACGCAATCGTCGCGCCCATCGGTTTCTTATCGGACCACGTCGAAGTGTTGTACGATCTCGACGTGGATGCGGCGCAAACCGCCAAAGAAAACGGCGTGCGAATGGCTCGTGCCGGTGCGTTGAACGACCATCCGCTCTTCATCCGCATGCTCGCGGATTTGGTGCAAGCGTGCGGCGTGTAGCGGTTCTCGGCGGCGGTATCAGTGGTTTAGCAGCCGCATTTCGTTTACGGGAACTTGCCGAAGAAAGCGGCGCGCCGATTGACATCAGGTTGTATGAGCGCGGCGAAAGTGTCGGCGGGTGCGTGCAAACCTTGCGACGCGACGGCTTGGTGATGGAACTGGGCGGCGATTCGCTGCTCATCGACAAGCCCGCGGCCGCAGCGCTCCTGCGGCGCCTTCATTTAGAAGAGCAGGTCGTCGACGTGCGTCCTGAATTCAAAGGCGCACGTATTGTGCACAGGGGCCGCCTCCATCGCATCCCGCCGGAGTTCCGTCTCTTCGCGCCGAGATCGCTACCCGCGCTGCTCGCCAGCGGTATCTTCAGTCCCTTTGGGATCGCGCGCGCGGCAATGGAGCCGTTCATTCCGCCGCGCAAAGATGCGCAGGATGAAAGTCTCGCCTCGTTTGTCACGCGGCGGTTTGGCCGCGAGGTTCTCGATCGTCTGGCACAGCCGCTCATCGGCGGCATTTATTCAGGTGATCCGAAGCGGCTAGGCATGAACGCAACATTGCCGCAATTTCTCGAACTGGAACGCCGTTATGGAAGTTTGATTCGTGCCATGCAATCCGCGCAAACGCCCGCCGCTTCACCGCGACTGGCCGGGTTGCGTGATGGCCTCGCAAGCATCGTTGATGCACTACGCGCGCAAATTGGTGATGCAATTTACACGCAGTTCTCAGTCGCGGCATTGCGCCGCGAAGGCGAGCACTGGAGCATCGCGTTTAGCAACGGCTCTTCGGTGCAAGCGGATGCCGTCGTGTGCGCTCTTCCGGCGCATGCGGCTGCAACGGCGCTCAGCGAACAGGACAGCAGTTTATCGGATTTGCTCGAAGGGATTCGCTACAATTCCATCGCGACGGTTAACCTCG
>CAZRQS010000057.1:11525-13953 GCA_964602255.1 uncultured bacterium
TTATCGGATTTGCTCGAAGGGATTCGCTACAATTCCATCGCGACGGTTAACCTCGTGTACGACGCGGCGGCCACCGCGAAGCTTCCCCCCAGCACCGGATTCGTCGTTCCTCACATCGAGGGACGGCGTATTACGGCAGCGACTTTTACGACGCAAAAATATCCCGGTCGCGCGCCTGATGGTACGGCGATCGTGCGTGCCTTCATCGGCGGCGCGCTGCAACCCGAGTTGGTGGAGCTCTCGGAGAATGAGTTGGTCACTATCGCGCGCGATGAGCTCTCACAGTTGGCGGGCATCGCAGGTGCGCCAAAGGCAGCGTTTGTCACCCGATGGCGCTCGCTTCTGCCTGAATACGGCGTTGGCCATACGGATCTCGTGAATCAAATCGAAGAGCGCGCCGCGCGCATAGGCGGGCTAGGGCTTGCCGGCTCCGTTTATCGTGGGGTTGGTATACCGGACTGCATTCAAACCGGGGAGGCGGCTGCCGAATCGGTTTTTGGGTACATAAGCGCGAAGAAAGAGAGGGTCTAATGCGTCACTTACTTTCTTCGGCAGCAGCGGCTGTCATGGTATTATCGCTCGTTTCGCCTGTAAGTGCGGCGCCCGCGGCGGGTCAGCAGTACGCCGGAACAATTACGAATACTCTCAACACAGGGTCTGCGTACGTGGGCGAACCGGTAACGCTCACGCACGTAAGTTCTGAGGGTGGCGACATAGCAGGCGCGAGAATGTACGGAACGGTCACGAACGTCGTGCGCGCGGGTCAGGGCCGTTCGGCACAGATACAGATTACGTTCAACCGGCTTGTACTTCCCAACGGTACCACGTATGCAATCGACGGTGTCGTAACCGGCATGCAATCCAACACGAAAAGTAACGCGTTGAAAGAAGTTGGCGGCGCGGTCGCCGGCATGCTGATCGGCAACATGATCGGCAAAACCATCTTTCACGCGAGCGGCGGTGGCTTCTTAGGGGCGGCCGGTGGCTTCCTTGCTGCAAAAAATAACCGGCAAAATATGGTTGTCCCGGCCGGTTCCGTCGTGCGAGTCACGTTACGTTCGGCCCGCCGCCAGGCAAGCCGTTAACCGTAAAAACCTCAGCAACGCTAAATAAAACGGGCGCCTCGTGCATGCAAGCACGGGGCGCTTTGGCTTCTATCACTTGCATCACCATCGGCGTACAATGAACAAATCGAGCGAGGAGTGATGCGCAATGAGTGAACAGGAAAACATGCAAGCCGTTAAAGACGCGTATGCAGCGTTTGCGCGCGGTGATGTGGCCTCAATTCTCTCGTCGCTCACGGATGACGTCGAATGGAATATTCCCGGCCCTCCCGAGATACCGTATGCGGGCGTTCGCCGCGGACACAAAGGGGCGGCTGAATTCTTCCGTCTTTTAAGCAAAAGCGATGAGGTCAAAGTCTTTGAGCCGCGCGCATTTTTAGCCGCCGGCGATCTCGTCATCGTCTTCGGGCGATACGCGGCGCTCGTCAAGTCGACGGGTGAAACTGCGGAGACGGACTGGGTACACACGTTCGATTTTCGCGGGGGCAAAGTCGCTCGCTGGCGCCAGTATTACGATTCAGCGTCCTACGCGAAGGCGTACCGCGCCGCGGGCGAGGGTTGGGACGCCGGTAGAGGAACTGGGAACAATCGGTCCGTTATGAAGACGGACAAATTGCTTCGCGATCTGTCATTGTTGGCAGCCCGCTTAACGCTTGGCGGCACGATGGCCGCACACGGCGCACAAAAACTCTTCGGCGCGTTCGGTGGGCCAGGAATTGAAGGCGCCTCTCAATTCATGGGTTCACTTGGCTTCCAACCCGGCGAGAAATACGCGCGCGCCTCATCAAGGGCGGAGCTCACGGCCGGCACGCTGATTGCATTGGGCGCGCTCGGTCCGGTAGGTCCTGCAATGGTGGTTTCCGTCATGCTGACAGCGATTGAGACCGTACACCGCCCAAAGGGCTTTTGGAACACGGGCGGGGGCTACGAGATGAACGTCATGTTTATCTTGCTCGCGCTTCTTCTCGCGACCGAAGGTTACGGATCTTTCTCGCTGGACGCGGCCCTGGGGTTGCACCGAAAAACGGGAGCGACTCTTGGATGGTTAGGGCTCGCCGGCGGCGTTGCAGCGGCGTACGGCTTTCTTCAACAGCGTGAGATACCGCAACAACAGCAGCAGCCAAGTGCCGCGGAAAGAGGCGAGACCGAAACGCCCGCAACCGTTTCTTAGTGCCTCGTCACAAATAAAAAACGCCCGTCTATAATGACGGGCGTTTTCACATGGTGCCAAGGGCCGGAATCGAACCGGCGACACCGTAATTTTCAGTCACGTGCTCTACCGACTGAGCTACCTTGGCACAAAAGCCTTCACGGCGACCGCCCTGGGTTCGCTGCGCAGGCCTCGTCCCCTTGTCGAGATAACC
>CAZRQS010000058.1:0-7409 GCA_964602255.1 uncultured bacterium
GCAATGGCTCTGCTTCTCGACGACGCGGCGTACCCGCAAACGCTGCCGCCGCCGCTGAAATGGGCTGGCGGTAAACGCTGGCTCGTTCCCAGTTTGCTCGAATACTGGAAAGGCCACGAGCGTCGCCGGCTGGTCGAGCCGTTCGTCGGCGGTCTAGCCGTGACGTTAGGGCTTGCGCCCCGGCGCGCGCTGCTGAACGATGCTAATCCGCACGTCATCAATTTTTACCGTTGGTTACAGCTCGGACTGGATCTGGAATCGACGAAGGTGCCGTTCGTCAACGACCGGCAAGCATACCAGCAAAACCGATCGCGATTTAACGAACTCATCGCGAGCGGCAAGCGCGATACCGCGGAAGCTGCCGCGTTGTTCTATTACCTGAACCGCACCGGTTACAACGGCCTGTGCCGCTTCAATTCAAAGGGCTATTTCAACGTGCCCTTCGGCCGGCACAAACCAATGCGGGCCTACAAGGCGAATTTCTCCGCGTATAAACTCGCGTTCGCCGACTATAAATTCAGAGCCGGCGATTTCCAATCGCTAACCGTTGGCAAGAACGACTTCATCTATGCCGATCCGCCGTACGATCGATCCTTCACATCCTATTCGGCGGGCGGGTTTACGTGGGACGATCAGGTCCGGCTCGCCGATTGGCTTGCCGCGCATGAGGGTCCGGTCGTCGCTTCGAATCACGCTACTAAGCGCATCATCCAGTTGTATCGGAAACTGGGCTTCGAGGTTCACAAAGTTCCGGCGCCCCGGCGTATCAGCTGTGACGGCAACCGCGATGATGCCGAAGAAATGATCGCCGTTCGGAATCTCTAGGGAGCACGCATGTTATTTCCTGGCAGCATGGGGACTCGCACCGGTTCGACGCTCGAAGTAACCGTCGAAGCGGTGCTGCTCAACAATAGTTATGCCGTGCAAAAGCAGCAGACTGCAGGCACCAAACCGGGCGGCGGCCGTCACAAAGTCGACCTCGTGGGCATGCGACCCAACGGCTCGAAGTTTTTAGTCTCGCTCAAGTGGCAGCAAACCGCCGGGAGCGCGGAAGAGAAGATCCCATTCGAAGTCATTAAGCTGCTTCACGCGCTACGCGAAAATCCCGAGTACGATAAAGCCTACATCGTCATCGGAGGCGACGGTTTCAGCCCAGGGCTTGTGGAGTTCTATCTCTCGGACGAGTTTCGTTCGTACATCCGAGAATCGCAGAAGATCGAGATACTCACGCTCAACGACGTGATTACCCGCGCGAATCGAGGCTCGCTCTAGCTCGCTTTGCCGGGCACAAAGTTCAGTGCTAAGCCGTCAATGCAGTAGCGCAGTCCCGTCGGTTTCGGTCCGTCGTCGAAGACGTGTCCCAAATGTCCCGAGCAGCGGCTGCAATGGACTTCCGTGCGGGGTTCGATGATGTCGTAGTCCGCGCGCGTCGCAATGGCGTGCGGCAACGGCGCGTAAAAACTTGGCCATCCGTCGCCGCTGTCGTATTTCGTCTTTGATGAGAAGAGTGCGAGCTGACATCCCGCGCAGTAGTACGTGCCTGCGCGATGCTCGCCGATGAGCGGGCTGCTATTCGGCGGCTCGGTGCCGTTCTCGCGCAAGATATGATACTGCGCGGGAGTGAGGATTCTGCGCCATTTGTCCTGCTCCGGCGTGGATGCTCCTAGAAGCAACCCCACGCCGGCGACAGCGGCTGCGCGAAGAAATGTTTCGCGGTTCAGATCTTTACGTGACATGCGGCAACACCGTTCTTCTCAAAGTACCGCTGGTGGTACTCTTCCGCATGGTAGAACGGTCCAGCCTCGACGATCTCGGTCACGATCGGTTTCGAGTAGTTTTTCTGCTCGCCCGCGAGCGACAGCTTCGCTGCATTTCGCTGCGCGTTGTTATGCGTGAAGATCGCCGAACGATACTGGGAGCCGACATCCGGGCCTTGCCGGTTGGTCGTCGTAGGATCGTGAATTTGCCAAAAGACGTCTAGGAGTTTTTCGTATGACACCACATCGGGGTCGTACGTCACCTCAACCGCTTCAGCGTGTCCCGTTGTGTCGGTACACACCAGGCGATATGACGGATTCTCCACCGTCCCGCCTGTGTAGCCGCTGATCGCCCCGAGAACTCCGGGCACTTGGCGGAAAGCCGCCTCCACGCCCCAAAAACACCCTGCGGCAAATGTCGCCGTCTCCGTTTTACTCATGCACTCTAAGAACGCTTGCGCCAACCGCTCGGATTCATTTCAGGCGCCAAAACTGCAGGCCCATCGGCAGCGCTGCGGGAGCCAGCGGGGCGAGGTCATAGCCGGTCAGCCGTGACGGAACGACCGCACCTAAACGGTTGGAGTAAAGATAGAGGACCGGCAGGTCGACGCTCGCGAGCTCCTGGTACCGGTTTAGCGCGGCGCGTGCCTGGGCGTCAGTCGATGCGGTGCGGGCCTCCTCGATTGCGCGATCGATTTGCGCGTTGCTGTAGAAGCCGACATTAAATCCGCCTTTCGCGCGCGTTTGCGTTGAGTCGTAGAATTTGTAGTCGTCCGGATGCGGCGGCAAGATGATCCCGCGCAGCACAAGTTGGAAACGGCTATTGTGTAAGTCTTCGAAGAACGTTTGAATCTCTTCGTTTTCCAGCACACAATCGATGCCGACGGCTTTGAGATTTGCTTGAAGAAGTTCCGCGATGTTGCTCGCCACGGCGTCGGTGGCTCCGCCGGTCTTGAGCGTAACGCGCATCGTCTTGCCGTCCTTGACGCGGAACGCGCCCTGCATGCGCCAACCGGCTCGGTCGAGGATCGCGCGTGCCTTGGCAGGATCGTAGGCGTATTTTTGAACCTCCGGATCGTAATACGGCGAGAACGAAGGCACCGGCCCGTTCAGCACGTCGGCTTGCCCGCTCATGATTCCGTTGATGATGAATTGCCGGTTGATCGCGTACATCATTGCTTGCTTGATCTTGGGATCGTGCATCCACGCGATGGCGGGATCGTGATAATTCGGCAGCAGCAGAAACGTCACGTTCCATGGCCAGTTGATGAATTTATGATCGCCGCGCAAACGCTCGTGGACGCGCCATAGGTTTGGCGGAATGTCCGTGAGGTCGATCTCGCCCGCATCGACAGCGGCGTAGAGCGAATCTTGCTGCGGATAAACCCGGAACGCGATTCTCGGCAGATACGGCTTTGGGCCCCAGTATGACGGATTGCGTTCGAGGATGATGTACGAGTCCGGAATGTTGCGCGCGATTCGCCACGGGCCACTCGTCACCGGGTGCTGGTTGAATTGCACGTCCGTGTTGACGAACTTCGCCTCTGCCTCGGAGAGCGGTGGGTACTTGCCGAGAAGGTGCTGCGGGAGCGGAAGGGTGTCGCTTGCGAGTGCATTCTCTAAGAACGGCGGCGACGGTTTCGAGAGTTTGAGTTCAACCGTATATTTGTCCAGCGCGCGGACCGACGTCATCAGCGCAAAATCACTGCTGTTGCCGTTGGTCAACAGCGGGTTATCTTGCAACTGAATCGTGAAAACGACGTCCTTCGCGTCGAGCGGAGCGCCGTCGAGCCAGCGCGCGTCGCGGCGCAAATGCAAAACGTAGCGTTTTCCACCGTCCGTAATATCGACTTTATACGCGAGGCTCGTCTGCCAACGCGGCAGCATGTCCGGCCCTAAATCGATGAGCGGAGAATAGATTTGGTCGGCGATCATGCGTGCGGCCGAACCGACGGCGACATACGGATTGAAAGAATCCGGACCCGCTATCCAGCCGGTTACGACGATATCCCTATCGCGCGTTTCTGCCGCTCTTGCGCCGCAGCCGGCCAGTACCAGCACGAGCGCCAGCAGTGCGAGTTTGAGGCGTTTCACTGCCGTCACGATCCCACCACGCTTCGCTCACCCTGTTCGCGCAACCAATCGCCCAGAAAATTGAAAGCGCACACGGTGATAAGAATCGCAAGGCCCGGCGGCAGAATCAGCCACCACGCGCCAGCGAAAATGTCGCTCTGCGCGCTCGAAAGCAGATTTCCCCACGATGGCATCGGCGCGCGCACGCCGATGCCGAGATACGAAAGTGCCGTCTCCGCAAGCATGGCGCTGGCGACCATGAATGTCGACGTCGTGATGATTGTGCCTGTCGCGTTCGGTACGACGTGACGGAAGATAATGCGCCGATCGCCGGCGCCGATGGAACGCGCAGCTTCAACGTATAAGCGCTCTTTGAGCGTGAGCACCTCACCGCGAACCAGTCGCGCGGGTCCAAGCCACGACGTAACGCCGATCACAATCATGAGCGTCAGAAGATTTCCATGAAACATCGCTGCCAAAAAGAGCAGCAAAAACAAAGTTGGTATGCTCAGAAACACGTCAACGACGCGCATGAGCAATGTGTCGAACCAGCCGCCGTAATAACCGCTGATCGCGCCGTACACCGTTCCGATCAGCATTGCGACAAGCGCAGCGATCGCTCCGACGGAGAGCGTGATACGCCCGCCGGCCAGCAGCCGTGCAAGTTCGTCTCGTCCCAAGCCGTCAGTACCAAGTACATGTACGCCGGTAGGAGCAGCGTACGCATGCGCGACATCGGCCGTGTCGGGATTCACGCCTAAGAGCGCGGGAACGACCCAGCACGCAAGCGCGATGCCGATAATCCAGACGAGGCTGATAGTGGCAATTGCACTCAAACGTGCGCGACGCGGCCCGGGCGCATCCGCGACCTCGTCGACAGGTAGAGTGATGGCCGCTTCAATCATAACGAACTCTCGGATCGACAACGCCGTATAGCACATCCGCGAGCAGATTGCCGGCGATAACCAGAACAGCTGTAATCACCGTCATTCCTAGCAGCGTCGCGTAGTCGCGATTGGTGGCCGACTGCCAAAACAGTTGACCCATGCCGGGATACGCAAAGATCTGCTCGGTAATAACGGCGCCGCCGAAGAGCGCCGGCAACGTGCCGCCCAGAAGCGTGATGAACGGAATCAGCGCATTACGCAGCGTGTGGCGGAAGAGCACCGTGCGCGTAGGCAAGCCTTTGGCTACGGCCGTGCGCGTGTAGTCCTCACGCAACTGATCGACCATGCTGCCGCGAATGTACCGGCTCCAACCCGCTACCGAAACGATAGCGAGCGTCGCAGCCGGCAACACCAAATGCGCGATCCGCGAAGGCCAGTCGAATGCAGTCGTATCGATCGTCTGCAATCCGCCGACCGGAAACCAGCGCAAGCCCACAGCAAATACCGCGATGAGCAGCGTGCCGAACCAGAACGTCGGCATCGACCATGCAACGAACACACCGATGCTTGCGATGCGGTCGAATGCCGTATTGCGCCGGTATGCCTGATAAACGCCCAGCGGAATCGCCAGTAGAACCGATCCGAGCAACGCAAAGCCCATGAGGATCATTGTCTGCGGGAGACGCTGCGCGATCAGCGCGGTCACAGGCTGCTGCTTGCTGTACGAGAATCCGAGATCGCCGTGCAGCAGCGCCCCGACCCAAAGCGCATACTGCTGCGGCCAAGGCTTATCGAAGCCCAGTTCGTGCGTGAGCGCCGCAACCTGCGCCGGCGTCGCTTTTTCGCCGGCGAGCGCGAGCGCCGGCCCACCCGGGGCAATGTGAATCAGGGTGAACGTAAGAAGCGTCACGCCGATCAGCGTCGGAATTGCCAGCAACAACCGGCGTATGACAAACGAAGTCACGAATTACCAGTTGTACTTGCCGATAGCGTCCCACTGGTACGGCTGCGTCGCGTCCCACGCAAAGAAACACTCGCCGATTGCGCCCAGATTCTTACTGATCTCCAGGGACGCGGTGATTTCATCCGCGGGCGGGAAGCCGTTGCGTCCCTCGGAGTCGGTTTGTCCGCCCATACTGACCGGCAATTTGCGCCCCGAGAGGTACAGAAGCCGGTCGTATGAACCTTTGAGTAAGACCTTCACCTGCTCGGGCGTGGTCGGATCGCGGCGCATCATTCGCCAGTACGACATCGGCTGCAGCACGTCACTGTAGCGCGCGATTTGCGGATAGGGATACTTCGTGTTGTCGAGATGTTCCAGATACGGATCTTCGACCGTGGAAACGAGCAAGTACTTCGGCCCTACGGCCTGACGAAGATAGGACATGTACATCCACAGCGCGTTGAGGCCGTTCGGATCCCCGCCCATGAATTCGTCGCCGCGCTCTACGTCGACCGCAAGACCTGTGAGCGGCGTGCCTTTGGCAGTGTGATAGTACGCGGTTCGCACACTCGCTTGCAGATCTTCGAACGTGATGTCACGCGGAACGGTCCAACCCATCGTACCGATTCCATGCGCCGCAAGTCCGTCGATGATTGCATCGATCGTGGGTTTTGCTTCGGGCGTGATCTCCCAATAGGCGCCGTACGCGGTGCGCAGCTCAACGTAGTGCAGGCCGGCCCGCACCGCTTGGTCGACGATCTGTTGCGGGTCGAGGTTTTTGAAATAGATCGGATCGGTCGGATTCGCAGTGAAGTACAGCCACATCGCTTTTCCGCCGGCGTTGCCAATGCTCGTCGGCGGAGGCGCCGGTAACGCGGAAACTGCCGTCAGCTTTACAGGGGCAGAACTACGGTACACGATGTAGCGATACGATGCGCCCGGCTTTACGCTGCCGTCACGGTACGTCGAGCTGGGACCGGCGATGACCGCGAGTGTCTTTCGCGCTCCACTGGAATCAATGCGAACCACGCGCGCAAGCTTGTTCTCCTGAGGGAACCAGCCGATTTGGATCATGCGTGGCCCCAACGCCTGCGCGACTGCACGCGGACCGCGCCACGTCCTCGTGTCCGTGCGCAGCGTTATCGTGCCGAGCTTGGGTTGATTCGCGCGCACGAGCATCGTCAACGGCCCGTCGCGATGCGTTTTCAAAATCGCGGAGGGCTGCCCATAACGTAACCGTGTCTGCCACTGTACGTAACCGTCGCGCGAGACCCAATCGAGGTCACTGTTCGCCATGATACGCGTCGGTTTACCTTGCGCATCATAGAAATGGCTGACCAACAGCCAGCGCGCATTGCCATCGGGGTCGAAGCCCAGTGGACGCGCGTCGACCGAGAATCGTGCGGCCGGAGCGCCGAAGTAGATGAGCCCAGTGGGCGTTGGAGAGGGATTGGGGACAGGCGTCGGCGTTGCTTGGGCTAAAAGCGCACCAAGCAAGATGGGCAGCGCAAAATTCATGCGTATCCATTCGACAAAAACAAGGGCGATGCTTTCGCATCGCCCTTGTTTTGCGCCATGAATTTTCTAGAACTTGTAGTTCAGAAAGTATTCGTACGTGCGCGGGTTGACGGTGAGATTTTGGTAGATATAGCCGATAGGCGCGACTGTGCCGGACTGCGGGCCGTTATTGCTAAAGCAGCCGCTGCCGAGCCCTGGTGCGAGCGCCGGATCCTGCGGATTGAAGCATGG
>CAZRQS010000058.1:7509-13386 GCA_964602255.1 uncultured bacterium
AGCAGCCGCTGCCGAGCCCTGGTGCGAGCGCCGGATCCTGCGGATTGAAGCATGGGATTGTCGCACCGTTCCAGTCGTGCATATTGTTCGTGGCATTGAGCACGCGAACGCCGGCCGTGAAGTGGCCAATGTCTTTGGCTAACGTGACGTTGACTTTCCAGTATCCCATGCCCTGAAGTTCCGGCAGCATCACGGGCGGTGCAGTTTGACCGTTGGTTCCCGCGCTACCGGTGCATGATACGGGCTGTGTATACTGGTTTGGCGTTACCGGGACACCGTTTACATAGGGTAAACACGATCCAAGCCGGAAAAAATTTCCGAACGTGTAGTAGGCATCCGGGATCAGGTGGAAACCGTTCGTGTGTAGATCCGCCACGAGCGTAGCAGCAAACGGCGGAACATACGCACTGCGCACGAACTGCTTACGTTGAACAAAGTAGTCTGCAATCGGTGTGTTTATGAACGCTACTTGTCCGAAGTACGAAACCTGTGTCCAGTAGTTGTTGTATGCTCCGCTGAGCCACCACGATGCTCCGGTTCGTCGGGTATCAAAATGCGAGAGACCTGCTTCGATGCCGAAAGAACGGATCTTCAAGTTATTCGTGACCACGGGCGGTCCGTATTTCGGCGCAATTCCAGGACCAGGACTGTTGATCAGCGGCGAATATACCGCGAGGTAGTTGTTGGAGAAGCGATAGTACGGGCCGATCTTCAGAGACGTGTTGCTGCTGAACTGGTGTTCCCATTGGAGATCGAAGCTCGTGTTCACTTGAGGTTTGAAGCTGGTTGGTTGGCCTGGATTTCCGTTCGCGTCTTTCGGGATGAAGAACGGATTGTACGATTTGCTGTTGTAGCGGTACACGAACTCCGTGCCGATGAACTGCCCAGTCGTTGAATAGGAATACCTAAGAACGTTCGACGCATTGAAGCGGTAGGTCCCAAGCAGCGAAGGAGCCCAAAATCCGGTTGACACAGTTCCAGCAGGCGTGCCGTTGGGTTGGAACGGCCCAACCAACTGCGGCTCAGCGGGAATGGCGTAGTACGCACGCGAGTACCGCAGGCCCGGTTCTACCGTCAACTTCCCGAAGTTCATCGACGCTTGAGCATAAATGTACGGCACGTGCATCGGAACGTCCGAAAGCGCAGCATTGAACGACGACGTTGCGTTCGCATTGAACAGGTTCAGGAAGCGAACGTCACGCTTCTGGTTGTCGTATTCCTGACCTGCGCCCGCTTTGAATGTCAGGTTCTCGTTCGGCGTAGACGTGTAATCGAGCGAGAGGTAGTAGTCGTTGCCGTAGCGGCTCTGGTAGTAGTCGCCAAGATCCATGGTGCATTGGAAAAGTGGAGCACCCGTATTGTCAGTAGCATCTCGAAGGGGCGAGCCTGCCGCGTAAGGATATGCCGGACAGTTACCGCCCGGTGAACCAAAAGCGGGGTTATTCGGATCGGTGAGCTTCTGATCGAAGATGTACTGGTTGAAATTCTCTGCAAGGCGCAACGCAAAGCTCGACTGAGAATTGATGACATGATTCCATTGCACCTTACCGATGCCCGAATAGTGTCCCAAGAAGTTTCCCGCGCCGTTTGCGAGCGGCGCAAAGTATAAGCCTTCCGGGCAGGTTTGGCCGTTTGGCGCAGTTCCGCCGGTGCCGCCTGAAATGCTCGTCGTGCTCGGCTGAACGCCCGGACACGGCTGCAGCATCAGCAGTGGCGCATTGCGTGTACCAGAGTAAAGCGCGTAATTGACACCATCGTTGAACAAGCTGTTCTGATATAGGAACTGAATATCGTCTTTTTGATTAGGCCGGTAGTGAACGTTCGCGACAAAGTCGCGCGTCTCAATGTAGCCGGGATTGAATGAGTTGATGCCGACCTGCGGCAGCGTAAACGCTACCTTGCCGTTATTAAAGTCGTTCTGTGAGTTCGCGCTATCAACGCCGAAGTAATAGGAAAAGCGATGATCCGGCGTCGCGCCGCCGGTTTCTGCGCGTACGAAGTGGTTGAAGTCTGGGCTTGTGACGCCTATGCCGATCGATCCGAAGCCCGGATACGTTCCTGTCTTGATCACGGAGTTAATCACGCCGACGCCGTTACCCGAATTTTGCGCCGACAGACCGCCGGTGTAGACTTCAACGTTACCGATGCCGAGATCGGTCAGGTTCGTGGTGAAGAAACCCGTCATGCGTTCCGTGATCGGAATGCCGTCGAGTTCGTAACCGTTATCGACGTCGTAGCCGCCGCGAATGGATGGTTCGCCGGGATATCCGCCGCCGATCGGCGTTACGCCCGGAACCGTGTCCAAGTACTCATAGATCGTGTGGTGAAGATTATCACCGCCCGTTGCAGCGTTGAGCTGCTGTCCGCTGACGTTATAGACATCCGTCCCTGTGTAGGGCCTTACTAAATTGCCGGCGGCGCGCGCCGTCACTGCGGCAATCGTTTTGAGCTGTTTCGTGAGCTTCACATTTGCTCTGCTGACTTGGTCCTGTTGGACCGTAACACCGGCTTGGCTTGCTGCATTGTATCCTTCGCCCTGAAAGGATACGGTGTATGTGTCCGGCGTTAGAGCCTGCAACGAATAATAACCCGCTGCGTTCGTTGTCGTGCTTTCAACTTGGCTCGGGGACGCGGCCGTCACCTTGACGCCGGCGATGGGTGCGCCCGATTGCGCGTCCGTGACAAGCCCGAGAATCGTGCCGGTCGTGCCGGCGCGGGCCACTGCGAAATGCGTGAGAAAAATAATTCCGAGCATTAGGAGAAGCGCCATGTGCCTGGCAAGCCGGAATTGTGGTGTGATCATTTGTTGCTCCGATCGGAGCGCCCGCACCGTTGCCCGAATGCATCCCGACTGCGGACACTCCAGACAAAAGGAAAGCGACCGGCGCGGCCCCGCGCTCGTTCGCTTAGTGCGATAAATGTCGGATTTCGCGCAAATATCCTAGCGGCTAAGCTAACGAACGGTTGTATGTAAAAAGGGCGATGCTTTCGCATCGCCCTTCTTCACCGTGTGAGACTTCGAGCTAGATGTGGTGCGTGAAAGAGAACTCGAAGCGACGTGGATCTGTGGTTACGTTTTGATAGACGTAGGTGCCGGGTTGCGTAACGATTCCTGATTGCGGTCCGTCGAACGGATAGCAGCCGCTGGTGCTGCCATACGTATAGCATGGCGTCGTGCCGTGCTCCTGATCGAACCAGTTACGTACGCGGAAGGCCAGAACATTTTGGCCTGCCGGATCGAGCTTGTACGTCGTCGTGAGATTTCCGTAGAAATATCCGGCGGCTTGTTGTTCAGGCTTGAGTACCGGCGGGTTGTTGGCGCATCCGGATTTGTTGCCGGGTAACGTCGGACACGTGTACGCGCCTACGTTGTAGAATGTGCCGATCTGATAATAGAGGTTCGGGTACACATCCCATCGGCCCGAGTGAATGTCCGCCGTAATCGAACCGGAGAACATCGGGTTGTCACTCGAACGGACCAGAATCCCTTGCGACGTGAAGTACGTCGGGATCGGTCGCACGAGCGGCGAGACTGATGTTGCGCCGGAGGGTGAAGTCGTCCAGTAGTTATCGTACGTTCCCGACAGCCACCACGATACACCGATCGGGTTGTGGTCGATATGCGAGAGCGCGAATTCGAACCCGAACGCATGATGGTGGCCGGAGTTCGTGTAGTAGGTTTGCTTGCTGTAGATCGGCGCTCCGCTGGGCGTGTAACCCTTGAGGAAGTTGTACTGCTCGTAGTAACCCTGTGCTGAGTTGTACCACGGGCCGAACCTCAACGAGGTGTTGCTACCGAAAGCATGTTCCCACATCAGGTCTGCGCTATGGTTGAGCTCCGGATTAAACGTACTGCCGTTTGTTGCGGGATTGTACGTCGCATTCGGTATGTTGTTTGCGATAAAGGTCGGTGGATTGGTTGAATAGTCGATGCGCCCGTGTGGATACGAGCGATAGATGTACGCAGATCCGATAAAGTCTTCCGAAACGCCGTACGAGAATCGCATGACGTCATTCAGGCCAAATTGATACGTGCCGTTAAACGTAGGGACGTATCCGCCAACGCTACGCGATCCGCCGGCAACCGCCGGAAGACCATAGTAAGCGCGAGCATAGCGAAGGCCAGGCGTTAACGTCCATTTGCCTTCTTTGACAATGGCTGAGACGTACGCGTACGGGAAGTGCGTCGGCATATCCGAATACGCGTAGCTGTAGGGCCAGGTGCCGTCTCCATTAAAGCTGTCTCGTAGAAAATACGAGAGCAGATTCTTGTCGTATTCTTGGCCAACGCCGGCATTGATGGTCAAATGCGGGCTCAGGATGTTCGTGTAGTCGAGCGCGCCGATATACATGTGCGAACTGCGGTCGCCGTAGAACGACTCGATGTCCCACGAACACGGAACGCCCGTATTGCCGGCGTTTTTACCGGCGCTGGGATTCAACACCGGCGTTCCGGGTGAGTACGGATAGGCCGGGCAGGACGGATCGATGTTCCACGGACCACCCGGATTTTGCGTCGCCGGATTGTTCGGGTCTTCCAACGGCTGCGAGAACGCGTACATGTTGTAGTTCTCCGCAAATCTCAACGCGAAATACGAATTCTCGTTGATGATGCGGTTCCACTGAATCTTGCCGAGGCCCGAGTAGTGGTGCCAGATGTTGCCTGAGTTGCCGCTCACGGTACCGAACTGCACACCCATCGGACACGGCTGGCCGTTCGCAGCCGTACCGCCGATCGCACCGGTATAAGAATTGCCGGTCGGATCGAGCGTCGCGCCCGGGCACGGATCCCAGCTGAGCTTCTGCTGCGGATTGTGCAAACCGTAATCGTAGATGAAGTCGCCCAGACCGTTTTGGATCATGAACTGGACGTCATCTTTGTTGTCGGGCTTCCAGTGGAAGTTTCCGACCCAATCGCGCTCCTTAACCGGTCCGGCGCCGTTGTAGCCTCCATAGAGGAGATCCGGATAGGAGAAGTTACCGAAGTTGTAGTCGTTCGATGAGTCCGTGCTGCCAAATGCGGCGTAGTATGAGAATTTACGATTTTGCGTTTGTCCGCCGTACTCGAAATTCGTGTAGACGTTATGATCGGGGGTCGTCGTAATAAATGAGACGGTTCCGAAAGCCGGATACGTACCAGTTTTTACGACGGTATTGATGATACCAGTACCGTTTGAAGCATCAGCAGCAGGTAGTCCGCCGGTGTACACTTCGATATTGCCGATACCGACGTTCGTGATGTTCGATGTGAACAGTCCGAACAGGCGCTCGCGAATCGGAATACCGTCGAATTCGTATCCGATGTCGTGCACGTCACCGCCACGAATACGCGGTGTGCCGACGCCGCCGTTAATCGTTACGCCGGCAACGGTACCGAGATATTCGTACAGCGTCTGCGGCCGGTTGTCTGCACCCGTCGCTGCAGCCAGTTGCTGACCGCTCACGTTGTACACGTCTGAACCTTGATTCGGACGAACGAGATTGCTTGCGCCGCGCGCTGAGACTTGCGCGATGACTTTCAGCGATTTAGCCAGATGCTGGTTGAGCGTGGAGATCTGTTGTTGCTGAACCATGACACCTGGGATTGATGCGGACTCATAGCCCGGCGCTTGGATCGACACGGTGTACGTGTCGGGGCTCAAGGCGTTCAGTACGTAAAAGCCGCGGCCGTTGCTGGTTGTTTCACGCGTGCCGCTCGGCGACGCTGCCGTGACTTTGGCACCCGCGACCGGTGCATTTGTCGTTGCATCCGATACTGTGCCTTCGATAGAACCTAGTGTTTCTTGCTGCGCGAATGCCGGTCGTGGAATGAGCATCCCTGCAAGCACGAACGTGACCGCGAGCGCTGCGGCGATACATCGCCACCAGCGTGGTAGT
>CAZRQS010000059.1:0-12962 GCA_964602255.1 uncultured bacterium
GGCGTCTGTTCCATCGCGCGATCGATTTGCTGCTGAGCGCCTTTGAGCAGTTCTTCGCATTCGCCCGCGAGTGTTTTCCCGCGTTTGAAGAGCTCGACTGCCCGGTCAAGTTCCACATTGCCCTGCTCGAGCTGCTTGACGATCGACTCGAGCTCGGCGACTTTCTGCTCGAAGGCACCCGTTTTTTGATCAGCCATTCACTTCTTTTCCTTCGACCCGTGCGATGAGCTTTCCGTGCTGCAATCGCGCCTCGATCCGTGCGCCTTCGGGCACCGCGGCGGCATCGAGAACGGCCTTTCCGCCGAGCGTGACGATTGCGTAACCACGCGCAAGGAGCGCCTCGGGGTCGAGGCCGCTAAGGCGCGTATCCAAATGCCGCAAACGATCGCGGTACGGATGCAGCACCGATGTCTGCAAACGCACGAACGATTCGCGCAACCGGCTCAGACGATCCGCGCGCGGACCCGCATAGTATCGCGCCGACGCAGCGAGCTGCGAGCGAAGCTCCGTGAGGCGCGCAAACCGCTGTGCGAGCCGTTGTTGCGGCGTCTGTGCGTTCAGTCTTCGTTCGAGACTGTGCAACTGATGGTGTTTTGCCGGCACATACACCTGCGCGGCATGCCGCAAATCTCTGCCGGCCGAATCGAAACGCTGCGCGGCGTTTGCCACGATCGTGCGAATGGAGCGTTCCAAATGCGTTTGTGCGCGCTGCACGCGTCCCAGAAAGCGATCGCCGATCTCACCGAAGTATTGGGCGGCGTTCGAAGGCGTTTCACACGTGTAGTCCGCGACGAAGTCGCTGACGTGAACGTCGCCGGTATGGCCTATTGCAGAAATGACGGGATGACGCGCACGAACGATGGCTCGCACCACGGGCTCGAGGTTGAAGGGGAAAAGATCCTCGTACGATCCTCCACCGCGCGTGAGCACTATGAGATCCACGTCCATCTTCGACGCCTTGTCGATCGCCTCGCCGATATCGATTTGCGCGCCGTCGCCTTGCACGCGCGTCTCGACGAACTTCACCTCGACGAAAGGCGCACGCTTTGCAATCGTTGCCATAAAATCTTCAGCGCCCTTGCCGCGCGCCGAGACCAGCGCGATGCGCCGTGGAAAAACCGGGAGCGGACGCTTGCGATCTTGCTCGAAGAGGCCTTCCTTGCGGAAGCGTTCTTTGAGCGCTTCGAACTGAGCGTAGAGTGCTCCGATTCCCGTCAGCTCAACGCTCTTGACGAACATCTGATATTGGCTGCGTAGCGCAAACGTTCCGTAGTCGCCGCCGCAGATGACCTCATCGCCGTCTTTGAACGGAGGCAGCTTCGGCGCATCGCTCGCCCACACGACGCACTTGAGGATGTCGGTATTCTCTTTCAGATCGAAGTACAGCCGTCCGCCGGAATTGCTCAGCCCTGAAACCTCGCCGCGCACGCGAATACCCGCGAGCGTCTTATTTTGCGAGATGAGCCGGCGAATGTAATCGACGACGCGGCTTACACCTTGCACCGGTTCTACGACGGGCTGCGCGGGTGGGCGAGGTTGCGAGAACAGCGAGTCTTGCACGAAATGTTACCGCCGTTGCGGTTGTACCGTCGCGGCCGGCGAAGGCGAATCGAGCGGCACGTAATTCGTTCCGTCGCCGACGCTGTTCGGCGGTTGTGTCGGTTGCGCAGGCGGCGGTGGCGGCGCACTGGGCTCAGGTGAGAACGTCGGCGCGGGCGGCATGCTCGCAGAGTTGTTTGAAAGGCCTATCGGGCCGCCGAACGTCCCGCGCGCAGGACCTTGGGGCCTGCCGCACCGCGTCAGCGGTTCGGTGCCGGCCAGAAAATATTCGTACGCGCCGTATCCGCCGCCGCAGCTCGCCACTTTCTTCACTTCCTCACCGGGGAAGACGAAGTCGTGTTTCGCGACGTTTTTAAGCGCGGACTTCATGAAGCGCGACCAAATGCGCGCCGGAATATTTCCGCCGTACGACTCGTTCATCGGATGATAATTGTCGTTGCCGATCCACACGGCAGTAACCAAATCCGGCGTGAAGCCGACGAACCACGCATCGCGGAAATCCGACGTCGTCCCCGTTTTACCAGCGGCCGGACGACCTATCACGGCGTTGGGATAACCGGTACCGTGGTTGATAACGTCTTCCATCATGGTTGTCATGATGTATGCAGTGCCCGCGCTCACGACTTCCGTCTGCTCGGGATACTGGTTGTCGAGAACGGAGTTGCCGAGCGAGTCTTTCACCAAGCGGAATGGCGAGGCCGGAATGTGCACGCCCTGATTTGCAATCGTCGCAAAACCTGTGGCTTGATCCAGCGGCGTAATAACCGACGTGCCGAGCGCAAGTGAAAGATTCGGCTCGAGATTCGACGTGACGCCCATGCGATGAGCGTACTCGATTGCGCGGTCGATGCCGACTTGTTCGAGCAGTTTTACGGCGACGATGTTGCGGCTTTGTGCCAACGCTACGCGCAAAGAGATCGCGCCCATGTAGCTGTTGTCGTCGTCGTGCGGCGACCAGACGCCGCCGTTTCCGTCAGGATAGCTCACGGGCGAATCATCGATTACCGTCGTCGGCGGCATGCCGTTGTCGATGGCCGTCGTGTAGACGTAGACTTTAAATGAAGAGCCGGGCTGGCGATGCGCTTGCCACGCGCGATTGAATTGATTCGTGAGCGAGAAGTGCGTACCGCCGATCATCGCCATGATTTCGCCGGTCGACGGCCGCAGGGCAACTAAAGCGGCTTGGCTTGCACCGATACCCTCGAGTTTTGCTTGCCGCATGCCCCAATCGACGGCTTCTTGGCCGGTCTTCTCCATTTGCGGATCGAGCGTGGTGTAGACTTGCAAGCCGCCTTCGTACGTCGCCTGTTTCCCAAAGGTTTGCTCGAGCTTGTCCACCGCAAACGTCGTAAACCACGGCGCGTTGAAACCTTGGAGACCCGCGGGACGTTCGCCGGCAAGTTCGAGCGGCGCATCATACGCTTCGTTCGCTTGCGCGCGCGAGATGTAACCGCTTTCAGCCATGCGATCGAGCACGTGCCGCTGACGTTCGCGAGCCAGTGCGCGATTCACATACGGTGAATAATCGGACGGCGCCGCAACCAAACCCGCAAGCATTGCCGCCTGACCCAGCGTCAGATTCTCGACCGACCGCCCGAAGTACGTATGCGCGGCCGCATCGACCCCGTACGCGCCCGAACCCAGGTAAATCAGGTTGAGGTACCGCTCGAGGATCTCGTCTTTGGTGTAATACCGCTCGATCTCCATTGCGAGCAGCGCTTCTTGCACTTTGCGCGAGACGGTCTGTTTGTCGGTCAAAAACAATCCGCGCGCGAGCTGCTGCGTGATCGTGGATGCGCCTTGCTCGATGTGATGGTGCGTAACGTTCGATGCCGCTGCACGGACGATACCGAGGAAATCGACGCCGTGATGGTGGTAGAAGTTGTGATCTTCGTTGGCGATGAACGCGTCGCGAACGGGTGCCGGAATCTTTGCAATGGGGACCCAGATGCGGTTTTCTTTGTAGAGCGTCGCGAGCAGCGAGCCGTTGCGGGCGTAAATACGCGTAGAACGCGCCGGCTGATAATCGGCCATGCGGCTAATGTCCGGCAAATTGCGCGAGTACGATGCGACGATGCCGGCAACGGAGCCGGCCGCAAAAAGCACGACCAGCAGCAGCAGCACCGCAGTAACGCGCAGCGCTCTACGCATGGCCGTTCACGTTTTCAAGCGCTGAAAGCACGCCGTTGACGAACCGCCCGGAATCCTCGGTCGAAAACCGCTTTGCAAGTTCCACGGCTTCGTTAATGATCACCGGACGCGGCGTCTGTGGACGATGGCGCAATTCGAAGGTCCCCATACGCAAGAGCAAACGATCTATCGTGGGCAAACGTTCGATTGTCCAGCCTTCCAAAAGCGGCTTGATGGCCTCGTCGCTTTCATCGACATGCTCGAGCGTTCCAAGCACCAGATCTTTGACGAAAAGCCGGTGCGCGCTCTCGCTAAAAGTCGAAAGATACTCGTCGAGAACTTCCGCGGGATCGCGGTGTCCGATCTCGACGGAGAAGAGCGCTTGCAGCGCGAGCTCGCGGGCCATACGGCGGGAAGGCAAGAATAAAGCTCCTAGGCAACCGAGGCAGCCGACGCCATCAGGTTCGGCAAAAAATCAATAGAGTAACGGCCGGTGCGGAATGGTTCGCTGGCCAAAATTTCCAGACATTGTTGAACGGTCGTGTTCACGCCCTCGATGACCGTTTCGCGAAGCGCGCGTTCCATTCGTGCAATCGCCGCTTCACGAGTATCGCCGAGCGCGATAATCTTGGCGATCATCGAATCGTAATAGGGCGGCACAGTAGCGCCTGAATAAACGTGCGTATCGACGCGAATACCCGGGCCGCCTGGGAACACAACGTTCGTGAGCGTCCCTGCGGCCGGGGCGAAATTGTTTCGCGGGTCTTCCGCATTGATGCGGCATTCGATGGCATGGCCAACGGGATGCAGGTCACTCTGCGTGTAGCCGAGCGGTTCCCCGGCAGCTATGCGAATTTGTTCCTTGACCAGGTCGATGTTGTACACCATCTCCGTCACGGGGTGCTCTACCTGTATGCGCGTGTTCATCTCCATGAAGTACACGTGATCGTTGCTCACCAAAAACTCGAGCGTTCCGGCGTTGCTGTAATTCACGGCCTTGCAAGCCCGTACGGCCATATCGTGCAGCGAGCGCCGCGTCTTCTCCGAAAGATGGGGCGCGGGCGCTTCTTCAATCAACTTCTGATGCGAGGGTTTCTGCACGGAGCAATCGCGCTCGCCGAGATGCACGACGTTTCCGAACGTGTCGCCCATCACTTGCACTTCGATGTGACGCGGCTTGACGATCAGCTTCTCCATGTACACGCGGCCGTCTTTGAAACTCGCTTCCGCTTCCGCCGTCGCCGATGCATAAGCGCGTTCAAGTTCGTCCGGAGAGTTCACGCCACGCATGCCCTTACCGCCGCCGCCCGCGGTTGCTTTCAAAAGCACCGGATATCCAATCTTCTCTGCGGCACGCCGTGCTTCGTCCACCGACGCCAAGATATCGGTACCCGGCGTCGTCGCAATGCCGGCTTCCTTCATTACGCGTTTGGCGGTGGCTTTATCACCCATCGCCGCGATGACTTGGGGCGCAGGCCCGATGAACGTCAACCCGTGATCCGCACAGATCTCCGCAAAACGCGCGTTTTCCGCCAAAAAGCCGTAGCCGGGATGAACCGCGTCGCATCCGGTGATCAGCGCGGTCGAGATGATGTTTGGAATGTTCAAATACGAACGCGCGACCGGACCAGGACCGACGCAAAACGCTTCGTCCGCATGGCGCACGTGCAGCGAGTTGCGATCCGGTTCGGAAAAAATCGCGACGGTTTGCACGCCAAGCTCGCGGCACGCGCGATTGATGCGCAGCGCGATCTCGCCCCTATTCGCGATCAGAACTTTTTTAAGCACTAGCCCCTGTCAATCTCGAAGAGCACTTGTCCGTATTCGACGGCTTGGCCGTCGCGGCAACGAACACTCACGACGCGGCCTCCGCCCAGCGAGCGAACGGGGTTTCGAATTCCAAGCGCCTCGACGTACGCAAGCTCGCGGTCACCTTTGAGCCGCTCGCCCTCGCTGACGGGCGGTCTGCTCATATGGAAGACCCCGACCAGGTCCGCTTTGATTGGGTCCACATGCGCCGGCGGCGGCACGGTTTGAGCCGCATCTTCTTTTGGAGCAGACGACGGCGCCGCCACAGCCTTGCGGCGCAGCTCCACGGCGTCCTCGTTTTCACTTTCGATGCGCAGACGCATTAGGTCGGTCTCTAAGAAGGCCTGCGCAAGCGTGCGCACGCGCTGGACGAGTTGGTCCTCGGACATGAGCGCTACCGATTCGCGCTCCTCGGGCGGAAGCCCCGCGGCGGCCTGCGCGTAGCGGGCATCCACCTCGGCCAGCGGGATCAGGGCAAAGCCTCGCTGGTACAGGCGGGGGTGCGGCACCGTTAGATCAGGCTCATTCACGGCCTGCTCGCCATACGCCAGAATATCCAGATCGATGACGCGCGGTCCCCAGCGCGCTCCCGGCACCCGGCCCAGCTCGCGCTCGAGCGTCTTCAGCGCGTCCAGAAGCGCTCGCGGTGAAAGGGCAGTATCGACTAGAGCGACGGCGTTGCAAAAGGCGGGTTGGCCGGTCGTGCCCCAGGGTTGCGTGCGATACAGGCTCGAGCGCGCGACGACCTTGCCTACGCGCTCGAGAGCGCGCAACGCGGCTCGAACGTTACGCCCGGGATTTCCCATGTTCGATCCCACGCCGATTGCCGCACGGGTCATGCTTACGGAAACACGGGACGATAGCGCGGATTTTCGCGACGCAATCGCACGCTGGGCGTCGCACCTGCTAGGAGCGCCGGCTTCGCGATCTCGACTTCCGCGCGCGCGACACGTGCATCGGCGAAGACGGCCTGCATGATCTCTCCCGCCAGACGTTCGAGCAACATGAACGACGTCGATTGCACGATGTCGACGATCCGTTGATGGAGCTTCGCGTAATCCAGCGTGTCGCCTAGATTATCGCTGCTCTCGGCCTGACGCAGATCGAACTCGACGACGAGATCGATGTCGAAAGGTTGCTCGCGATCCTGCTCACCTGGATCGGCGCCGTGGCGTCCGAACGCGCGCACGCCGCGCAGGGCGATTACATCCACCCTTGCGGTCTCCAATCGCGCACGATCGCATCGCTCACATGTACTGCATCCACCGCTTCATCGACGTCATGGACGCGCACTACGTCGATACCGGCGGCAACGGCCAGAGCCGTCGTCGCCGTCGTCCCGGCGACACGATTGTTAGGCGGCTTTCCGGTGAGTTTTCCGATCGTGGACTTGCGTGACGTGCCGAGCAATGTCGGAAATCCAAGCGCCGCGAGCCGTGAAAGTTCACGCAACACACGAATGTTGTGATCCGGAGTCTTTCCAAAACCGATTCCCGGATCCAAGATAACGTGTTCCGCCGGTATCCCGGCGCGTATCGCATGCCGGGCAGCATCGTCTAAGAAGCGCAGGACTTCATCCATAACATCACCGTCATATACGGCGCGTTGCTTATTGTGCATGATGACGACCGGCACTCGCGCGTCAGCAGCAGCTTGCAACAGTGAGTCGGGAAGCCCCCACACCGAGTTCAGAATGTCGGCGCCGGCTGCGTGTGCTGCGCGAAACACCTGCGGCTTATACGTGTCCACGGAAATAATCGCGTCCGGCGATCGCGCGCGAACCGTCTTGATGACGGGAAGCAGCCTGCAAATCTCCGTGTCTTCGTCCACGGGAATGTAGCCCGGACGCGTCGATTCAGCGCCGATGTCGATGATGTCTGCGCGGTCGCCCTGCGTAATCGCATGCGCGATTGCTTCATCGGCGTCGAGTATTCCGTCACCCGAAAATGAATCCGGCGTAACGTTGACGATGCCCATGACGTACGTGCGATCGCCCCACGGCAAGAGGCGCCCGCGCGCATGTAATGCGCCGCGTTTAGCCTGCAAATTGGCCGGCAACGACGTGCTCCATCCACCAGTCGCGCAGTTCCGCGACGACGAACGTCGACCCGGTTACGACGATGACGTCGTTTGCAGCAGCATTGCGTCGCGCGATGCTGAGCGCCTCGATGGGATCGGCAATAGCGCGCCCCCAAATGCCGAGGGCTTCTGCGATGCTTGCGAGCCGCTGCGGCTTGGTGGCGGAACGCCCTTGCGTTTCGAACGTCGTAAAGATGAAATTCGCCGGCAGATCGGAGAACGCGCGCACGATCTCCTGCGCATCCTTACTTTGCCCGACGGCGATGACAAACGAAAAGCGTGATTCGGGAAATGCGCGTGCGAGCGACTCCGCTAAATGCGAAGCTTTATCCGGGTTGTGCGCAACGTCGAATACAACGCCGGGATGCGAGGGGAAGTACTCCATTCTTCCGGCGAGATTGAGATGCGCAAGCGCGCGTTCGATAAAGTCTTTAGCGGGCCGCAGCGTATCGTCGAGCTGCTCCAGCGCGAGAATCGCCGTCGCCGCGTTGCGCTGCTGAAACGTCCCAAGCACCGGCAGCGCGATCTCGTAGCGGTCGCGCGGCGTGGTTACCGTGAACCGCTGTACGAACGGATCCGACGATTCCTCATCGATTCGAACCAAGTCGAGAACGGAGAGAAACGGCGCACCGGTTTCGCGGCAATGTCTTTCGATGACGCCGCGCGCTCCGGCGTGGTCGACCGCACTTACGAGTGGAATACCGGGCTTTGCGATACCGGCTTTGTCTTCAGCGATCTCTTCGAGCGTCTCGCCGAGAATGTCCGTGTGATCCAAACCGACGTTCGTAATGACACTAACGCGCGGGCGAATCACGTTGGTTCCATCGAGTTTTCCGCCCACACCGACCTCGATGACCGCGGCATCCACGCCTTCTTGCGCAAAATGCAAGAACGCAAGTGCGAGCAGCGTTTCGTAGTACGACGGACGCGAGTGCTCTTCCATGACGTTGTCGATCGCCGGAAGCATCTGCGTAAGCAACTCGGCAAAACGCTCTTCGGTAACGTCCACGCCGTCGATGCGCGCGCGCTCGACCATGGATTTCAAGTGCGGTTTCGTATGCAAACCTACGCGCTTACCGGAAGTGGTCAACGCTGCGGCAATCATGGTCGACGTCGAGCCCTTGCCGCTCGTTCCGCCGACGTGAACCGTCGGATATCGATCTTGCGGATCGCCGAGTTCACGCAAGAACGCGTGCATGCGATCCAAACGATACGGTTCGCGCCGCGACGCCGTCTCGTTCACTGTGCCGAGTAGATAGGCTTGCGCCTGCGAAAAATTCATGTGTTTAGCCGTCTACCACTTCGCCGGCGAGCAGCTCGAGCGCGTGAGGCAAAACCGGTACCACGACGTCGAGCGCTTCTCCGACAGCTTTGGGACTCCCCGGCAGGTTCACGATGAGCGTGCGATGACGCACGCCGGCGACGGCGCGCGACAACATTGCCGTTTTCACGATCTGCATCGACGCAGCACGGATTGCCTCGGCTATACCGGGCACTTCGTAATCAAGAATTGCCAGCGTTACTTGCGGCGTGCGATCGCGCGGAGCGAGCCCGGTGCCTCCGCTGGTGAGGATGAGCGACGCCGCGCCCGTATCGCAGAGATCGATGAGTTCGGCTTGCAACGCGCCCGGATCGTCGGCCATGACGGTCTCGCGTACGATGTCGTACGCCTCTCCGAGCCGCTCGCGCATAACCGGCAGACATTGGTCGGCCCGCGCGCCCGATGCTGCACGGTCCGAGAGGACGATGAGCGCGGCCTTACGCATGCCACGAACCGCTCTTTCCGCCCGTCTTTTCTAGCAGCCGCACCGACTCAATCACGATCCCTTTAGAAACGGCTTTGGCCATGTCGTAGATTGTCAGCGCACTCACGCCCGCTGCGACCATCGCTTCCATTTCAACGCCCGTCTGTGCGACGGTCCGCGCGGTCGTATCGATGACCAGGACGTCGCCGTCCCAAGAAAATGTAACGTCCACTTTTGCCAGCGGAATGGCATGGGCCAACGGAATCAGTGCCGGTGTTTGTTTCGCTGCCATGATACCCGCGAGCTGTGCCGTCGCTAGCGCGTCGCCTTTTGCGAGCGTCGCATCTCGTAATGCTTGCGCGGCGTCGGCCGGCATACGCACGCGGGCCTGCGCCCGAGCCGTTCGTGCGGTCGGGTTTTTCTGCGACACGTCTACCATAAAAATACTGCCGTCGTCGGCGATATGTGAGGGTTTCGGCACGGCTATAGAAAAACGAGTGAACGGATGTCCTTGTCAGAAGTTTCAGGCGGGAGTTCGAGCCCCGAGTCCGTGGCCCTCGGTGAGGTGCTCTCGTTCTTCGGGACCGTAGCGGACTACGCCGCCGGCGCCGCGCCTGAGGATGGCGAACGTATCGCCGCTCTGGCCGTGGGCATGGCTCGTCTGGCGGCATTGCCCGATGAGGACTGCGACGCACTGTTTTTCGCGGCACGTTTGCGTAAGGCGGGCGCGCTTTCCATCGCCAAATCTCCACGGTTAGGCGACCTCGCAAGCGATCGTGAGCTCATGATAGCGCAATGGGATGTTCCGCCGCACGGCGCGCGGATCTGCGAACGCATCGCCGCGCTTCCAAAGTTCACAGCGGACATCGTGCGCTGGCAAGCCGAGTGTTGGGATGGAACCGGATATCCTGATCAGCTTCGCTGGTCCGGAATTCCGAAGATGGCACAACTGCTCAACATTGCAGCCACGTACGTCGCAACGCCGGATCCGGCAGAGGGTCTTTCGACGATTTGCAGCGGAAGCGGACGTGCCTTTGCGCCCGAACAAACGCGCACGTTCGTCATGTGGTTTCACACCTTCGGCGGTGAAATCGAGGGCGTCGAACCGCCATACAATGCACTGCAAGCAAGCCGTACCGCGCCGGCTGACGTCATCGAGTTGCTTTCCGAGCTTGTAGACGCGCACAACGGCGCGCCGGGACGGGCTGCACGCATCGCGCGCCGGAGCGAAGACATTGGACGCGCGATGGGTCTGCAAGCCGATGAGATGCGAGAGGTCACGCTCGCCTCGCTGCTCTTCGGTATCGGTGAACTGCGTGCGAACGAAGCCGAGGCCTCGCAGTTCGATGCACTGGCCCGCCTAGGCGTTGCAAGCCGCGCGGAAAATGCAGCACAGGCTGCAGCGCTGATACAACGATGCGCATTTCTTAAAGACATTGCTCCGGCCGTGCGTTCGCGCGGTGAATGGTATGACGGTACAGGCGCGCCGGCGGGTTTACGGCACGATGCAATCCCGCTTGCAGCACGTGTGCTCAGCCTCTCGATTGCGTACGACGCAATCGATGAAGCTTACCGCACGCGGATCACCGAGGAAAGAACGACGCCCATCGCTCGCATTGAAACGGCTTCCGGCACGCAGTTCGACCCGCAGACCGTACGCGCGCTTTCGGAAGTGTTGAAGACGCACGCATGATCGAGCTGCACGAGCGAACGCGCCGCATCTCCGCCTCACGAATTGAAGAACTGCTGCGCCGCTATGGTTGCACCAGCATCGTCGATCCGTTCATGGGCGTACCGACCCATCTCAACTATCTCAAACGGCACGGCTTTGCGGTGCACGGCGGCGATTTGATCGATTGGTTCGTGCGCGCCGGCGAAGGTTTGGTGATGAACGACTTCACGGTCCTGCGCGACAATGAAGTGGCGGAGATCGTCGAGATGCTACCGGGACGCATCTACTCGATGGATCTATTCAAAGCGTGGGAAGGCGTCTTCTTCAGCGAAGAGCAGTGTATTTATCTCGGCGTCTGGCACGACAACGTTCACAATCTGCGCAGCGACGGACAAACGGGTCTTGCCATCTTCGGTCTTTGGAATGTTCTCTGCTACTGGTTGCAAAAAGCCCAGTATCCCGACGACATGCCGGACGTCCCACCGAGCGAGCTCGCCTGGAACTACATTCGGAAAACGGATGACTGGGTCGCAACCAACGTGCGCCGCAATACCGTGCGGCAGTCGGACGTGCTAACGACCATCAACGCGCATCAAGCCGACGCGGTGTTTATCTCGCCGCCCGCGCGCAACTCATTTCGCAGTGCAGATGCGCGCATTTGGATGTGGGAAGCGTGGTGGCACGGGAACCCGTACTACAATATCGAACACGCCTATCGCGATTCGCTGTTCGGCCAGCGCAGCGCCGACGAGCACGGATACGCGCGAGCGATCGCAAGCGTTTTTTCCAGCGCGCAGGACTACCCGGTCATCATTCTTCAAACGAACGAACAGCGCTTACACGAATTTGAGCCGCACATGCGTAATGCGCGGCCCAACGTCGAAATCGTCGCGCCTCACCCGAGCGAAGTGTATCTGGTCGGGACCAAATAGCGCGCTTAGCGCGTCACCGGTTCCGATGCCGACATGCGCGCCCACACAAAGCAGAGCACCGCGATCACCGCGTAGAGGATCGTGTGCTTGGTGTGATGCTTGCCGTCCAAACCGATTGCGGGCAGAAAATGCGCGGCCCCTGTGAAAGTCAGGATCGCCAAAATGATGAAGATGACGCCCAAAACAACGGCGAGAGCTTTCATTGAATGACTCCTCTACTAGCGAGTGCGAGACAAATTGCGCCGAAGATGAGGCAATACCATCCGAATGGGCGCAGATCGTTGTTTTTGAAGTAACGAACGAGGAACGCGACCGACGCGTAAGCCGCGATACCGGCCACGATTCCACCTACGATAGCTTGGACGAGCACGAGATGACTCCCCGCACCCATCAGATCGGGAATTTCCAACAGTCCCGCTGCCAGAATGACCGGCGTTGCGAGCAGAAACGAATAGTTCGCGGCATCTTCGTGATTCAGATTGGCGAGCAGTCCGGCGACCATCGAAGCGCCCGAACGCGATATGCCCGGGAAAAGAGCAAGAGACTGACCGAAGCCCACGCCCACGCTCTCCGCCCACGTTAATTGCGTGATGCGCTTGTCAGGGCGATGGTATTGCGCTTTTTGCCGCCGGCGCAAAAACTCGCCGAAAAACATGATGAGGCCGTTCAGAATTAAGAACGCTGCCGCAAGCTCCGCGCTACCGAAAAACGTACGAACCGGATCCTTCAGCAGCACTCCGAGCAGTCCAACGGGGATCGTGCCTACAACGAGAAGCCACGCCAGCTTTTCGTCAGGATCGTCGCCGATTTTGCCGCGAATCACGCTGCGAACGAACGCGCGCACGATACGCACCCATGTACTGCGATAGAAAACGACGAGTGCCAGAGCCGTGCCCAGGTGAAGGACTGTTACGAACGCGAGGAAGGTGGGATCCGCGCGATTGATGTTGCGCCAGTGCAGAAGGGCGGGGATGAGGATGGTCTGACCGAGGCTGCTGACTGGAAAAAGTTCGGTTACTCCTTGAAGGAGCGCGA
>CAZRQS010000060.1:0-12920 GCA_964602255.1 uncultured bacterium
ATGGTGCTATGACGACGACTAACGTTCAGACCAACGGGGCCAAGAGCCGCGTGGAATCCGACTCGATGGGGCAGATCCAGGTCCCCGCCGACAAATATTACGGCGCGCAGTCGGCGCGCTCGCTGATCCATTTCGATATCGGTGACGGCACGACGCCTCGCGACGTGATGCCGCGCCAAGTCATCAAAGCGATGGCGATTCTCAAGAAAGCCGCTGCGCTGGTCAATCACGATCTCGGCAAACTCGATGATGAGAAAACAAAGCTCATCGTTGCGGCCGCGGATGAAGTGATCGCCGGCCGGCTCGACGCGCACTTCCCGCTGCGCGTGTGGCAAACGGGTTCGGGCACGCAGACGAACATGAACGTGAACGAGGTCATTTCGAACCGCGCGATCGAGATCGCCGGCGGCGAGATGGGCAGCAAGAAGCCCGTTCATCCGAACGACCACGTCAACATGTCGCAGTCGTCGAACGACACATTCCCGACCGCGATGCATATGGCCGCGGCTGAAGCGCTGGTCGACATGCTTCCCGCTGTTGAGAAACTGCGCGATGCGCTCAACGAAAAAGCCAAAGCGTGGAACAACATCGTCAAAGTGGGCCGCACGCATTTGCAAGACGCAACGCCGCTCACGCTCGGCCAAGAGTTCTCGGGATATGTGACGCAGCTCGATCGCGCTATCAAGGCGTGCAAGATCGCGTTGGATCCGCTCTACGATCTCGCTATCGGCGGTACCGCTGTCGGCACGGGATTGAACGCGCATCCCGAATTTGCGGACCGCGCTGCCAAGAAAATCGCCGAGCTCACCGGATTGCCGTTCCGCTCGCATCCGAACAAGTTCACCGCGCTCGCCTCGCACGATGATTTTGTGTTTGCTTCAGGCGCACTCAAAACGCTCGGAACCGCGCTCATGAAGATTGCGAACGATATTCGCTGGCTGGCTTCGGGCCCGCGCGCGGGCATCGGCGAGCTGACGCTTCCGGAGAACGAACCGGGTTCGTCGATCATGCCCGGCAAAGTCAATCCGACGCAATCGGAAGCGATGACAATGGTGGTCGCGCAAGTGTTCGGCAACGACCTTGCCATCAGCTTCGGCGCATCGCAAGGCAACTTCGAACTCAACGTCTTTAACCCGGTAATGATCTACAACTTCCTGCACTCGTGCAATTTGCTGCGCGACACGTGCACGATGTTCCGCGAGCACGCGGTTGAAGGGCTGCAAGCGAACGAAGACGTCATCGCCAAATACTTGAACGAGTCGCTGATGACCGTGACCGCGCTCTCGCCGAAGATCGGTTACGACAAGGCTGCGGAGATCGCAAAGCACGCGCACCACAATAAAACGACGCTGAAGCAAGCCGCGGTGAGCCTGGGCCACGTTACCGAAGAAGAGTTCGACAAATACGTCGTTCCGGCGGAGATGACCCGGCCGAAATAGAGAATACAAAAAGCCCGCTGAAAAGCGGGCTTTTTGCTCCTCCCCTAAACTTGCGAGCTAGTTCTCGCGAATGAGAATGCTGACGTACGTAGGACTTACGCCCGTCCACATCTTCGCGTTCCAGCGGTCCGACGCGCAGCGTTCCAGGCTGAATAAATCGATCATCCAGTCGTTGAAAAACGAATCATCAGCTTCGAGCGCGACTAGCGTGCGGTCGTTCATATCCGCTCCTTTATCCTCGTCCATTCAACGTAGAATATCGGCGCAACGGTTCGCAACTTGCATTCGGGGTAGGTCCATCGCCCTAACGAAATACGCAATCGTTACAATTCGGCGGGACTACCAACCATCCGGCCGTCTGAGTTTACGCAGTAGCGGTCACCCCGCCAGGCCACGTTCCGTCCTAAGAAGCTGGCGCACCAGACCCCAAGCGTTAGGGCATCTCGCACGGGTATCAGCCAGGGCGAATGGCGCGTATGGGGTGCGAAAGTTTTTCGCGCTTCTTCGTGCAGCAGGATTCGAAGCGTTGCGGCGGCCGCCAGCGCAACCGTACCGGCAATTGCGGAGCGCGTTGATAGTGCAAAGAGAAGAGCGAGCGGAAAAACGTTCGTGACGATGGACCCCGCGTAACC
Organism: uncultured bacterium; assembly: GCA_964602255.1. GTDB lineage: Bacteria > Vulcanimicrobiota > Vulcanimicrobiia > Vulcanimicrobiales > Vulcanimicrobiaceae > CAZRQS01. Next base: position 2,072 of record CAZRQS010000060.1, read on the forward strand.
CGCAGGACGGTTCGCGCGAATCGTACGGCCCCAGCGCAGTTCGTGCAGCCACAGCATACGCAAATCTCTTTCATGAACGTCGGTGTGCACGACGTAAGGACAGAGTTTCACTTGGTACCCTGCCTGCATAGCGAGCTTTCCGAGTAGATAATCGTCGCCTAAGTGATCCGCAAGTGCCGCTAATCCGCCGATGCGATCGAGCACGTCCGTTCGCACGGCCATCGTTGCACCGAATGCATATGTTAGCGGTTCGATCGTTTGCGCCACGAGCACCGACGGAGCAAACTGCTCGTTCACGAACATCGCGCCCAGCTGCGAGGGAACGTTACCGCTCGGCGTTCCGCCGTAGATGCACGTTGCAACGCCGGCATTTGCGTCCGCAAAACATGAGGATACAGCTTGAAGATAGCTTCGACCCACGCAGATGTCGCTATCGGCGATGAGAATAATCCCGTGTTTTGCGCGACCGATCATGCCGAGCAAATTGCCGACCTTCGGATTCTTCGCAGGAAGCGCCGAGCCGGAAACGATCTCGATGTCGCATTGCGGAAACTCGCGCTGCAACCGGCGCGCTACCTCGAGTGCGGGATCGTCTTTCGCTGCCGCGCCGAAGATGATTTGGTAGTCCGGATATACTTGCTCGCACAGCGATCGCAGATTTGTGTAGAGGTTTGGTTCCGCTCCGTGCAGCGGTTTCAACACCGTGACCGGTGGAGTGTATTGTGCGTGCGGCTCCGTGGCGCTTTTACGAAACGCCCGCGTCCGTGCAATCGCGAGAGCGGTATACGCAACTCCCCCCGCGGTGCCGGCTAGTGCCGCGGCCGCGAAGATTGTGCGCAGGTCAAACGCCATCCGCGCAAGCCATTTCGGTGAACGTTACCGGCGTTACGCCGCAGGTTCGAACGGTCTGTATGACATCACGATCGATGAGCGCCGCAAACTCGCCCGTAAAATCGTAACCCGGCGGAAATGCTTCAGGCCACGTGCGCGTTGCGGGATGCACGTAGAGTTCCGACGTGCCTGCGGGGAGATGCGAGAGAAACGAACGAACGCGCTGCGGCGTCATGTGCCCGGTATCGTTCATGCCGAAGACATAGTCGTTCGTGACGATTCCGGCCAGCCGTAAACGCATCCGCATCAGGGCCAGCCACGGCCCCAAAAACGCTGCATTTGCAAAACGGCTGCCGCCGTTCGATCGCATAGCGCGCCACGAAGGCCAAAACGGCTCGCGCGGAATACGAATGGCCCGCACACCGTACTCACGACCGACTCTCACAATAATAGAAAGAATCGTCGGATGCACGTGCATATGGTTTTGCGCGTTCACGTGATCGAGCTCGAGCCCGGTCGCCGCAAACGCCGCAAACTGGGCGCGAATTTCAGCCTCGAGTTGTTTTCGAATTCCCGGCGTGAAGAAGTAGCGCACACCGGCTTTAAACAGATCGCTCGCGAACTCACCGCGATCGTCGACAAGCAACGGAACGAGCTCGGGGGGCAGCTTCGGCCGCCCGTTTACGAGCACTACATGCAATCCGACGCGAAGCGAAGGCAGGCGGCGGGCGCGCTCAACGGCATCTTCCATCGCCGGTGCAGCGACCATCAGACTCGCCGTCGAGAGAATGCCTTCCCTATGGCCGCGCTCGATGGCCTCGTTCACCGGCAACGCCAATCCGAAATCGTCAGCCGTAACTATTAGCCTTCGCTCCATAGTTCGGTAATGCGTCGCCCTGCCGGAGCAATCATCCGAGCGAGCAACCATACCGGCCGCCTTGATGTCTTGGAGGGTCAAAGGCCAGGCTGAAGCGTCTGTTAAAACAACGAGGCAGCCGACGCGTCCAGTAGGAGCTTGAAATAGACTCATATTCGACCCGCCGTGCGCGCAGCGTCACGGAGCGATCCGCCGGAAGCGTTGAACCGCTCTTACTAAGCCGCCATCGCGCCGTCATCAACGACTTCATGCGCCAGTATGCCCTCGCGCCGGCTTGGCTTTCGGGCAAGATGGTGTCTTACCACATGGGCTGGGTCGACGAAGCGGGACGGCCGCACACAATGCGGACCGGCAAACTGGTTCGCCCTAGTCTTGCGCTCTGGGCATGTAGCGCGTGCGGTGGCGAGGCACGGGTCGGATTACCGGCCGCTGCGGCTATCGAGTGGTTTCACAACTTCACGCTCGTGCACGACGACATTCAAGACGGCGACCGCACGCGCCACAATCGCGAAACGGTATGGTCCATGTGGGGCGTCCCGCAGGCGATCAACGCCGGAGATGCGATGCAAACGCTGGCGTTTCTCGCCATTGTCAAAGAAGCTGACCGCCCGGATCGAGCGTTACGTGCCATCGAAGCGATCGCGCAAGCGGGTCTCATCGTCATCGAAGGACAGTGCCTGGATCTGGAACTCGAGGGCCGAGTCGATGCGACCCTGCGCGCGTATCTGCGCATGGTCGCCGCGAAAACCGGTGCCCTGCTAGGCGCGAGTCTAGAGGCCGGCGCGCTGATGGCAGGCGCGCAAGCCGATCGCGCCGCGCGGTTCCGGCGCGCAGGCAGACTGCTCGGGACCGCGTTTCAAATCCGCGACGATTGGCTAGGCATGTACGGCGATTCGGCGCTCACCGGCAAATCGAGTACGGCCGACGCGAACCGCTATAAGATGACCTTTCCCGTCGTCGCAGGCGTGCGCGCGATGTCGACGCTGCAGCGACGGCGCTTGCGCGAACTCTTCCGTTCGCAGCATGAAGATCCGGAGCCGAAGTTGCGCGCGCTCCTCGACGAAGTGGCGAGCGAGAAGCTCACTCGCAAAGCGGCGGAACGATACGCGGCGAAGTCCGTAGAGGTGATTCTTCGCAGCGGCATCGGAAAGGACGCGGCCGATGAGTTCGAGGAGGTGGCGTATTACGTTGCAACGCGATCTCACTGATCTCGCCAACGGTACGTCTTCCCGAAAAGCGGATCACGTCCGCATCAACTTAGAACGCGACGTTGCCGGCAAAGGCATCGCCAGCGGTTTCGACGAGTACCGCTTCGTTAATTGCGCGCTTCCTGAGATCGATCTGGACGAGGTCGACACCTCGGCGACGCTGTTCGGTCGCGCGCTTGCCGCGCCGGTTCTCATCTCGTGCATGACCGGCGGCACGGAGCAGGCTCGCCGCATCAACACCGTGCTGGCGCGGGTCGCGCAGGAGCAGCGCTTGGCGATGGGCCTGGGTTCGGCGCGCGCGCTCATCGAGAAGCCGGAACTCATCGACACATTTGCCGTTCGCTCCATAGCACCCGACGTTCCCCTGTTTGCGAATTTGGGTGCGGTTCAGCTCAACAAAGGTTATGGCGCGCAGGAATGCCGCCGGTTGATCGAACTTTTGGAAGCCGATGCGCTCGTGCTGCATCTGAATGCAATTCAAGAAGCGCTTCAGCCCGAAGGCGACACGTGTTTTCGCGGGTTGCTGGAAAAGATCGGCGGCCTTTGCATGCAGCTCGACGTGCCGGTCATCGTTAAAGAAGTCGGATGGGGCATCGCGCCTGATGCGGTAAGCGCTCTGTTCGAGGTGGGCGTCGCCGCGGTCGATTTGGCCGGGGCGGGCGGCACGTCATGGAGTGAGGTCGAGCGCCACCGCATCGAAGAGCCGTGGCGTGCGAACGCTGCCGCGGCGTTTGCGGGGTGGGGCATCGCGACGGCAGAGTGTTTGCGCGCAGCGCGCAGGGCCCAGCCAAAAGGCATCTTGATTGCGAGTGGCGGTGTACGCAGCGGCCTCGACGTCGTGAAGGCCGTTGCGCTGGGAGCAGATCTGGTCGGCATTGCCGGCCCGTTCTTGCGCGCCGCGGCGACCGGCTACGAGGCCGCAACGGACCTCGCGCGCGAACTACGGGAAGTGCTTCGAATCGCAATGTTTGGCCTGGGCGAGCGTACGCTCGCAGACCTGCGAGCTACCAAGCGGGTCTTACACTCCAGCCAGGAGCTCTAGTGCGAGAGATTGATAGCGCCGACGCCTACTGCCGAATCCTGGCAACTAGGCACTATGAGAATTTTGCCGTTGCGTCGCGCATCGTGCCGGGGCGCATACGCCAGGATCTCATGCGCTTTTATGCGTTTTGCCGGAGCACCGACGATTTCGGCGACGAAAGCGGATCGCCGCACGAAGCGCTCGCGCGTCTACAGTCGTGGCGCGAGCAAACCGAAGCATTTTTTGCCGGGCGCGCGCCGGTGCATCCCGTGTTCATTGCGCTTCGTGAAACGGTCGACCATTACGGTCTCGATAAGCAGCCGTTCATCGATTTGATTGCTGCAAACGAGCAGGATCAGCAGGTCTTCAGCTATCGCAATTGGCCGCAGCTGCATGCGTATTGCATGCTTTCAGCGGCTCCGGTGGGCCGCGTCGTGTTGCGCTTCTTCGGAATTGCGAACCAAGTCACTGAAAAGCTTTCGGACGACGTTTGCATCGGTTTGCAGCTCGCGAATCACGCTCAAGACGTCAGCCGCGACAAGAACATCGGACGTTCGTATTTACTCGAGGACGATCTCGAACACGAAGGCATTCCCGGTGCTGTGAAATCGCTTGTCAAGCGCGCGCGAACGCTGCTTGCTTCCGGCAAGACGCTCGAAACGATGGCGCCCGGTGCGCTGCGGTTTCAACTCTCGCTGTATCGTCTGGGCGGTCTTGCTATTTGCGACGAAATCGAGCGAGGCGGATACCGCACGGATGTTACCCGGCCGTCGGTATCGAAGCGGATGAAAATGGGGTTACTCGTGCGAGCGGCTTTAGAAGCTGCCGGGCATGGCGCACAGGCTGGGAATGCTGAAACCGCTTGACGCCGTCCGCTACAGACGCCGGCCGCAAACCGTCGAGGAAGAAGCCGAACGTTTCTGCAGCCAGATGGCGCGGCGCGAAGCGAAGAATTTCTATTGGGGTTTTATCTCGCTTCCGTACGATCAACGCATCGCTATCTATGCGCTGTACGATTTTGCGCGCCAAGTCGATGACGAAGTCGACGGCGCGCCCGCACCGCAGCTGATTCCGCAGCGTCTGGCAGAGCAGCGCGAACGCGTGCGCACGTGTTTTGCGCAAGTACCGCGTGACGAGCAGACGACCGACCCCGTCATGCACGTCCTTTCCAAGGCTGTCGAGCGCTATGGCATTCCGGAGTCCGAGTTGCACGCACTCATCGACGGCGTCGAACGCGATTGCACGTGCACGCGCTACGAAACGTGGGACGCGCTGCGCGATTATTGCAATCTGGTCGCGTCGGTCGTGGGCCGCATGTGCGTGCGCATCTTCGGATTCACCGATCCCGTCGCGCTTCAGCGCGCAGACGAACTGGGGCTTGCGTTGCAACTCACCAATATTCTGCGCGACGTGCGCGAAGATGCGGAGATGGGGCGCATCTACTTGCCGCAAGAAGATTTGCGCCGCTTCGGTGTCAGCGATGAAGCACTGCTTCGCGGTGAGCCGGAGGAGGGATGGAATGCGCTGATCGCCTTCGAAACGCAGCGCGCGCGCAAACTGTTCAAGAGCGGCTATCAGGTGATGCGCTACATACCGCGGCGCGCGGGCGCGTGCGTCCAAACGATGGCCGGCATTTACGAAGGTATTCTGCGCAAGATCGAACGCGATCCGCAGTTGCCGCTGCGCGAACGCGCGGCGCTTTCCCGGAGCGAGAAACTGCGCGTGGTGCTTGGGTCGTGGCTGAGACCCGCGTAGCCGTCGTCGGCGGCGGACTTGCGGGGCTAGCCGCCGCATCGCATCTCAAGCAAGCCGGGTGGCACGTCGAGCTGTTCGAACGCAGCCGTTTGCTGGGTGGGCGCGCGACGTCATTCGAAGTCGACGGACACGTCGTCGACAACGGGCAGCACGTATTTCTCGCATGCTGCACGGAATTCGTGCGCTTCGTGGAGCGCGCCGGTATGGGTGACGCGCTCTACGTGCAAGATCGTTTCGACGTCGTTGCGTATTCGAAAGACGGCGTGCGCAGCAGATTGCGTGCAGCCAATCTGCCGGCTCCATTTCATCTGCTCGCATCGTTTGCGAGATACCGCCATCTCTCGCTCCAAGGGAAGGCCCAGATCGCTCGCGCACTCGTGGCGCTGATGTTCAACGCGAAGAGCGCTCGTGAGGACGTCAGCTTCGCGCAGTGGCTGCGAATGCAGCGGCAAGGCGAAGAAACGATCCGCAGTTTCTGGGAGCCGTTCATGGTTCCGGCGCTCAATGCGCCGCTCGAACGCATGAACGCCGCCGAAGCGGCGTTCGTGATTTCCACGGCGTTCTTACGCGAAAGCGGCGCCGCGCGATTCGGCTATGCAAAGGTCCCGCTTGCGCAGATCATGGATCGAGCTGCGGCGCAGCTCGATCGCGTGCATCGCTCGCGTGGCGTGCTTTCGATGGAAGCGGATGCGAGCAGGGTTATCCTTCGCACGGCGGAGGATAACGAATTGCCGTTCGATGCGGCGATATTTGCTGTTCCGCCGCGCGTTCTCGCGCGTATCGTCGGCGAACCCGCACGTTTCGGCATTCCACCGCTCGACACGTACGAGCCGTTCGCCATCATGGATGTGCACTTGTGGCACGATGCGGGCCCGCTGCAGTTCGAATTTGCCGCGCTGCTCGATTCGCCCGTTCAGTGGATTTTTCAAAAGGCTCCAGGCTATCTGTGCTGCAGCATCAGTGCAGCGGACGAACTCGTGACCAAACCCACGACCGAGCTGGTCGAGCGCGCGTGGCAAGAAGCGCGCAGCGCGCTGCCGCAGCTCGCCGGCGCGCAGCTCATCCGCGGTGCGGCTACGCGCAATCCGGAGGGCACGTATTTGGCAGCACCGGGCACCGTGCGTCCGGGGCCGCGCACGAATGCGTCACGAGTGGCCGTAGCGGGAGCGTGGACCGCGACCGGATGGCCCGATACGATGGAATCTGCAGTCCGTAGCGGGATTGCGGCGGCCCGGACGCTTATAGAAAACAACGTGCAACGAAACGAACCGGCGGCACTGCCATGCTGAGCGTGTCAAAGCCGCAATCTCCGTTGGATAAGGCCGTGCAATGGCTGCTCGAGGCGCAGCATCCCGACGGCTGGTGGACCGACGAACTCGAAACGAACGTAACGATGACCGCGGAGCACGTGCTGCTGCTGCGGTTCTTGGGCATTTCGCTCGATTCGATCCGCGAAGCTGCTATCAAGCACATTCTGCACAATCAGCGCGAAGATGGATCTTGGGCGCTGTATTACGACGGCCCGGCCGACTTGAGCACGACGCTTGAAGCATACGTTGCCCTCAAAGTCCTCGGCGTCGATCCGTCGCGCGGTGAAATGCAGCGCGCGCTCGCGACGATCCGCAAGCTCGGCGGTTTGGCCGATGCGCGCGTGTTCACGAAAATTTGGATGGCGCTGTTCGGAAAGTATCCTTGGGACGGCATTCCGACGATGCCGCCGGAAATTGTGTACTTTCCGCCGACGATGCCGTTCAACTTATACGATTTTTCGTGCTGGGCGCGCGGCACAGTGGGCCCGCTTTGCGTCGTGATCGCGCGCCGTCCCGTACGCGAGTTGGGCGTCGACATTTCCGAAGTCATCAATCCGGGGACGCATGAGCGCATGCATCAGGTTCCGGGTGGCGGCTGGCTGTGGTGGGTCGACAAAGCACTGAAGCTCTACGAGCAATCGCCCTTTAAGCCGGGGCGCGCGGCAGCGTGCAAAAAGATGATCGAATGGGTCATCGAGCGGCAAGAAGCCGACGGAAGTTGGGGCGGCATTCAACCGCCGTGGGTGTATTCGCTCATCGCGCTCAACCTCGAAGGCTACGCAATCGATCATCCGGTGATGCGCAAAGGTTTGGAAGGCATGGAGCGCTTTGCGCTCTCGGACGAAGACGGATGGCGCTTTCAGGCGTGCATGTCGCCGGTTTGGGATACGGCATGGGCAGTTCGCGCGCTGTACCAAGCCGGTTTGCGCGCCGATCATCCCGCTATGCGTAAGGCCGTGGAGTGGCTGATCAAAGAACAGATTCCCGCCGACATGTGGGGCGATTGGCAAGTCCGCTGCAAAAGCGTTCCCAACGGCGGCTGGTCGTTCGAATTCGATAACGACATCTATCCCGACGTCGACGACACTGCGGTCATCGTCTGTTCGCTGCTCGAAGGCGGCGAAGGCGATCGCGTGCGCGCTTCCATCGAACGCGCGGTGAAGTGGACGCTGGCGATGCGTTCGGATAACGGCGCATGGGCAGCGTTCGACCGTAATAACACCAGCGAGATTCTGTACCGCATGCCGTTCTCGGATTTCGGCGCGATGATCGACCCGCCGACCGAAGACGTGACCGCGCACGTGCTCGAGATGATGGCGATGCTGGGCGCAGACGAAAAAGATCCGCACGTCGCGAGCGGCCTGAAATATTTGCGCGAGACACAAAAACCAAGCGGTTCGTGGTTTGGCCGCTGGGGCGTCAACCATGTCTATGGTACCTGGTGCGTTGTTTCTGCACTCGCGCAGCTGCAGACCGGGTACGATATGATTGCGCGCGCAACGCAATGGATGATTTCCAAGCAAAATGCCGACGGCGGATGGGGCGAATCGTGTCATTCGTACGTCGACGAATCGCTCGCAGGTGTCGGCACGAGCACGCCGTCGCAAACGGCGTGGGGCGTGATGACCCTCCAGTGGGCCGGCATGGGCGAGCATCCCTGCGCGCAGCGGGGATTAGAATTTCTTCGTGAACGTCAACGCGACGACGGCACGTGGGATGAACCGTACTTCACCGGAACCGGGTTTCCGCGTGATTTCTATCTGAACTACCACATGTACCGTCACCTGTTCCCGACGATGGCGCTCGCAATGGACGAGCGTTACCGCCGGCACGCGCAGGACGGTCAATCCACGGGAAGAGAGCAGGTTACCGTTTCATGAGCACCCCTTTCGCACAGAAAGCCCAGATCGCGAAGTATATCTTCGGCAAGAAACTCAAAGGCGAGACCAAGTATCCGCTGGTGATGGAACTCGAACCGCTCTTTCAGTGTAATCTTGCGTGCGCGGGATGCGGCAAGATTCAGCATCCCACCGACGTTCTTCGCCGCCGTCTATCGGTTGAAGAATGTCTTGCAGCGATCGAAGAGTGCGGCGCGCCGGTCATCTCCATCGCCGGCGGCGAGCCGCTCGTGTACGAAGATCTGCCTCGCCTGGTGGACGAACTTATCGCGCGCAAGAAAGTCGTGATCGTCTGCACCAACGCGCTGCTGCTCGAGAAGAAGATCGACAAGTTCAAACCGCATCCGCTCTTTACTTGGATGATTCACCTCGACGGCTTGCGCGAGCGTCACGATGAGGTCGTTTGCCGTGAAGGAACGTTCGACAAAGCCGTGGCCGCAATCAAAGTTGCAAAAGCCAAAGGCTTCCGCGTGTCGACGAATACGACGTTCTTCGATCCCGATGACGCCAACGCGATCCGCGCGGTCCTGGATTACCTGAACGACGATCTGCAAGTCGATTCGATGCAGATCTCGCCCGGTTATGCTTACGAAAAAGCGCCGGACCAAGAGCATTTCCTTGGCGTCGAGCGGACGCGTGCGATCTTCCGCGAAGCGTTTTCGGGCGGCAAGCGCAAGAAGTGGCGCCTCAACCACAGCCCGATCTTCCTGGACTTCCTCGAGGGCAAGCTCGACATGGAATGCACGCCATGGGGCATTCCCTCGTACTCGCTCTTCGGCTGGCAGCGTCCGTGCTATCTCATGTCGGACGAGCCGTATGCCAAGACGTATAAAGAGCTGATCGAAGAAACCGATTGGTCGAAGTACGGCCGCGGCAAACATCCCAAGTGCGAAAATTGCATGGCGCACTGCGGATACGAACCGACTGCCGTTGCGAAGACGACGGGGTCGATCAAGGAGAGCATCCGGGCGGCACTTGCGCACTAACGGTAGTCCGGAGACCGTTTTTCTCACCGGCGGCAGCGGTTTCGTCGGCGCACACGTGCTGCGCGAACTGCTCGCCGCCGGTTATCACGTTCGAGCGCTGGCGCGCACAAACGCACCGATGAGCGGCGCGGAAGTCGTCACCGGCGACCTTCAGAACGTCGGCGGTTTCGTACGTGCCCTGGCGGGCAGCCGTTACGTCGTGCACTGCGCCGCGCTGTATTCGTTTGCGCCCTCGGATCGCGCGCGCATCCACAACGTCAACGTCGCGGGAACCGCAAGTTTAATGGAAGCGGCGCGCGTTGCGGGCGTGGATCGCGTCATCCTTACGTCCAGTTCTGCAACGCTCGGTGCAAGTATAGATGGAACGCCGCGCACCGAAGATGACTGGGCAAGCGAGGGGCGCGCTTCGAGTTATCATCATTCCAAACTGGAACAGGAACGCGCTGCGTTTGCAGGCCGCGTTCCGGTCGTTGCACTTTTACCGACGGCACCTGTTGGACCGGGCGATTGGAAACCCACGCCGACCGGACAAATGATTCTCGATTTTGCGCGCGGCAAAATGGTCGTGAAGCCGCCACGCGGCGGCCTCAATCTCGTTCCGGTCGAAGACGTTGCACGCGCGCACGTTACCGCACTGACACGCGGCACGCCGGGCGAACGTTACATCTTGGGCGGCGAGAACTTGCTGCTCGACGAGGTGTGGCAATTGCTCGCCGGCGTAACGGGAAAACCGATGCCCCGAAGCCGCGTGCCCGATGCGGTTGCTTTGGCTATCGCATACGTTGACGAACTGCGTTGCCGCGTCGTCAAAGGCGCGCAGCCATCCGTGCCGCTGGAAGGCGTGCGCATGTCACGCGAGCGGATGTTTGCGGATAGCGCGAAAGCTGCGCGCGAGCTGGACTTTCATCCCGGCTCCGTGCGCGCCGCGCTCGAGCGCGCTGTGCAGTGGTATCGCGAACATGG
>CAZRQS010000061.1:0-12878 GCA_964602255.1 uncultured bacterium
TATGAACCCAATGGCGTGCATCGCGGCCGCGACGAAATCGATCGCATCGCCGGTGAGCTCAGAGCTGCTCACGCTGACTTTCGATATCAGCCAATTGCCAAGCCCGAGGAAGTGGGTAACAGCGGGCGGATCCAGTGGCTCGAGGGGCGCCCCGGTGAAGAGCCGGCTGTCGCCGGCACTGATTTCATCATTGCGCGAGACGGCCAGATTGCCGCCGTTTACCTTTTTTTCGACAAGCTATCCTGACGCGCTCGAGGCGCAAGCAAATGAAGTTTGCGCGCGCGATCGACCGCCTCCGAGCGGCTGTGCGCTCCAAGTTTGGCGTAAATCTCGCGCATGTGCGTTTTCACCGTATGCACCGAGAGGTGCAATTCAGCGCCGATTTCCGATGCTGTAAGATTTGACGCCAGGTAACGCAAGACGCGCGTCTGCCCTTCGCTGAGCTGCTCCAGCGCGGGCGAGTCACCGGAGGGAGCGGGCATCGAGGCGCCGGCGAGCGTATCGACAATCTGCGACAGCAGAGCCGCGTGTTCGGTGCCTTCTTGCATGTGTCGTTCGAGGCGCGCGCGCGACGTCGTTATCGCGAATGGCGAAAACGAGCCTTCCTTCTGTGCCACGTCGAGTGCGCGCTCGATATCATCGTGTGCCGCTTTCTTCTCACCGAGGCCGTCGCGCGCTTGCGCATCGAGCAAAAATGCATGTTGGGCCGTGAACGTATAGATTGCGCGAGCGGAGCCGTTCAGAACCGGAGCCAGCGTTTCTATTGCCGCGTGCAAGTCGCCCTCGGCAAGATGCAGCGAAGCAAACGCCACGCGCATGTCGCCGCAATCGCGTTCGTCGGGAGCCACGGCGTCCAGCGTTACGCGCGCACCCTGCACGTCACCTAAACGCAGTTGGGTTTGTACGAGCAGCCGTGTGGTGCTGATGGAAAAGAGGTTGTTCGTTACGAGCAGAGTTTGCAAGCGTTGGGCGGCACGAAGCGCGCGCAGCGCATCTTCGAGACGATGATCGGCCAAGTACAGTGCACCGCGCGCAAGATAATACAAGAGGCCGATCGCAGGTTCCAGGTCCGGGCGGAAGGACTGCTCTGCGCGTTTCATCCATTGCCATGCGTCATCGAAACGACCCTCGCGCACGGCCCAAGCCGACATCCTGGTGAGCGCAATGCCCATAATCGGATCGGTTTCCCAGCCCTGTGCCTGCGCTTTTGCGATCGCCTCCGCACAGCGTTCGCGCGCGACGTCATGTACTGAGTCGGTGCGTTCGAGACCGAGGTACGAAAGACAATGAATCTCAACGTACGGCCGCCCGATTCGCCTTGCTAGCTCGACGCCTTGCTCCAAGTGGCGCTCACCCTCGTCGAAGCGAAACGACCACTTTTCGGCGATTCCGAGATTCATAAGGGCAATGGCACGAAGATCGTTGCCGAGAGCCACGTCATCCAATGTGTTTGAGTTCGCAGCTTGGGTTAAGTTTTGAACCTCGCTCACGACGGACCCGAAGTCTCCCCGTCGCCGCGCGATTGCGAGCCTCGCGACGGCGAGCGCCATTTCATGCCGCCGTCGGCGATCGGCGGGCAATTGCAGAAGCTTGCGTTCCGCGACGGAAAGGTATGCTTCCGCCTCTTCCAGAGAGCCATGCGCGGGTCGAGCGAGAGCCTCGACAACGGCGATCTCCGGTTCTGCTACATCCGCCGGAAAGGCTTCTAAAATTGCAATGACGGTCGCGTTCTGGCCGTTGAGCAGCAGAGTGAAATAGTGATCCGCGAGCAGATGCGCAGCGCCGATCCAGTCTCGCGCTTCCTGCGTGTGGCGGATCGCCTCGACGACGTAGCCGTGCTGAACATACCACCGTGCCGCGGTTTGATGCAGGCGCGCGACGCAGTCCGGTTCCGTCCGCCGCAGTTCAAGCCGCAAGAGATCTGCAAACAGATGGTGATAGCGAAACCACGTCCGCGACGCATCGACAGCAGTGACGAACGTGTTTCCCTGCTCGAGCGATTGCAGAAGCCGTTCAGATCCGGTTCGGCCGACGAGAAGATCGGCGAGCTCGCCGTTCACTTGCTCTAGGATCGAGGTTCGCAGCAGCAGTTGCCGCATATCGTCCGGCTGGCGCTGGAGCACTTCCGATAGCAAATACTCCGCAACGGTACGCTCGCTGCCCGAGAATTCCGCGATGAATCGTGCCGGATCGGGGCGATTCGTCAAGGAAATCGTCGCTAGACGCAGACCCGCAGCCCATCCCTCCGTGCGCATCTGCAGAGCATCTATGGACGCGTCAGGTAGTTCGATTCCGGACGCGGCGAGGAGCTCGCGCGTTTCCTCCGGCGTAAAGCGCAGATCTGCGGCTCGTAGCTCGAGAAGTTCGCCTGAAAGGCGTAGAAGATGCAGCTGGAGCGGCGGATCGCGACGCGTCGACAGCACGATATGCAACAACGGAGGCCGGCCCATCAGCAAGAGCTCGAGTTGCGAAAATGCATCCGCGGAATTGAGCTCATGCAGATCATCGATCACAAGTACGGCCGGCTCTTTGAGCAGCTGGAGGCCCGTTACCAATCGCTCCACCGCCGCTTTTCCGTCGAAATCAGGCGTAGCAGCCGGAACGTCTACGACCCCTTCGGCGCACGTTGCGTTGCGAAGTTCTTGGAGAACGGCAAGCCAAAAGTGCTGTGTATCTCGCTCGCCTCGTTGCACGGAAACCCATGCCGTCCGCTTACGAAGGCCTGTTTCCTCGATCCATAGCCGTAGGAGCGTGCTCTTGCCGCTGCCCGGCGGCGCTGAAACGAGCGTTACGGCGCGCGCATCGTCGGCGGACAATGCCTCAAATAACGCCTTCCGCGCCACCATAGGCCGCACGATCGCCGGCATACCGCCAGTTTAACAGAATGCATCACAGTGCGGGCTATCGCGCGTTCGCCGATGCCTCGGCGGGAGAATAAAGCAGCATCAACAGGAAAGTGCCCGGATCGAGCATCGTCTCGTGCACCTCTTCTCCGGCCGGAAACACCGCACGTAATGCGCTCCAAAACGATGTCTGAACTTGGTAAACAGCGACGGCTTCGCTTGGTGTGAGGATCGCGTTGATCCGCGCCGCAGCATCGTATGCCGGCATTTCGCCCTTATTGAATTGGTTCGTTATCGCGGTGATTTCTTGTTGATGTTGCGGCGTGACGCTGGCGTACGAGGCTTCTCGCGCGTACTCGAATTCGAACCGGGCGTGTACCTGCGGAGAGGCGGCAGCGCTCACGGGTTGTGGTGAAGCAACGCCCGGACTGGTTAAAAGTGCGACGACTGTCGCAGCCGTTTGCAAAGCTGGAATAATCATGACTCCCTGAGCGTATGCGCGTTATGTAAACGGATCAATCCACAGTATCGCTCGCAGTGTCGCTTATAAGACCGATCCGAAGTCTTGTCGGTTGATCGTTCAATTCCAAAAGCGCATGCTGACGATAGAAATGAAGATACTACTTCCCACACTTTTAATAGCGCTACTCACGAGCTACATCGCACAGGTGCAACAGATCATGCCCAGCGTGCATCCGAGCCCGCGCATACACCAGACCGCTGCGCCCACTAACGTTCGACCCAACTTCGCCGCCGGCGCATTAAAAGGCTCGATCGCGCCGGCGACAAAGCGTCGCGTTAACTGCGAACAACGCTCCTCGCTCACGTTTCCGCTGCAAGCGCCGGCGGTTGAGTGTGCGTACCATATCTTCTAGAGACGCGCATGTTTGGAAGTGAAGCCAGGGTTTGGGTCGTAGACGATAGAGCCTTCTTATTGGCTCTAATTCCTATCGCGTTGTTGGTGCTCATTACGCTCGTCTCGTTACTCGAACGGCAGAATCGCGCGATACGGCTGCTCTTCTTGTCACGCGAACAGCAACTGCGCGCGAAGGCAATTACGGAGCGCGTGCGAATCCTCGCGCCGGTACTCGTTAGAACGTCTGTCCCTCGAGCGCGAACGTCAGGCGGCCCCCGGGTTTACCGTATCCGAGGTCGATGCGAATGAAATTGCGATAGGAAATCCCGATGCCGTAGCTGTCGTGCCATTCAAAAGTGGACGTGTTTTCCGGAAACGTTTCGCCGCGAACGCGGCTCGCGGCATCGTCGAAGAAGAAGATAAACTTCACCTTTTCTGGGAGCGCGTCGTTGAGCCGGTATTCGGCTTGCAGCAGTTGCGTGTCGGTCCCACAGAACGGCTTCGGATAGGCACGCGCTCCGCTGCACACCAGAAAGCTGTCGGGCAATACGCCGCCGGATCGCGAGATTTTGCCTTGCAATGCGATCGCCGAATTTCCGGCTCGAAAATACCAAGCGGCTCCGCCGTTAAAGCCTTCATACTTCGAGGTCGAGCCGAAGCCGCCAATCTCATCCGCTACGAACAGGCGGTACTGAAACGAACAATACGGCGGATACCAGCGCGCCGCGTTGTCGACGCAGCCGTGCAACAAGCCGGCTTCGGCGACCAAGTTATGCGAGGGCGCGCGCCATGTGGGATAAAGGAAAGGCGACGACAGCCCGCTGGGAATTTGCGTCGACGACGTGTTGTACCGAAATCCCGCTTCGAACTGCGTGTCGTTGGCGTTATGCGACCAATAATCGATTCCAATTTGATCGGTCCAGCTGTAGACGTTCTTGTTTGGGGGAACGAGCTGCCGGTACACGCCTTTGCCGCCGGAAAACGAGACAACGATGTCGCTCTCCTTGCTCGTAAGCGGGTCAACTCGGATGGGTCTTGTAATCAGGCCGCTAAAAAGATTCGCGCGCTGCGCCAGTTGCGAAAACGCGGAAAAGGTGGTGCCTCGGCGATCCAGCGCCGGAGAGGTAACGACGAAGCCGATTCCTTGAAAAGGCGCGGTGAGCGGCTTGTCGGCGTAATATGGATGATACGTCGGTGCAAGAACCTTCGCGACTACGTCCCAATGAAGGCTGACCGTACCAGGCTTATTGCCGTCGCGTACCGAGAGTGTAGCTTCGTACCCCGCCACGAGTGTCAGCGTTGCATAGTCGTGATCGATCCCGTCCTGTGACAAGACTTGTCCGGTTCGCATCGTTAAGTACTGCATCACAACGGGCGGCCTCGTCGAACCGTGCGTGTCGACGGTCACGTCCTCAATGACCGATCCCGCCCGGCTTGCCGCGACGATCGGGGCGTGCTCACTGGCGCGCGCGACGGAAGCCAACGCGAGAAGGAACGCGCAAAGCATCAGCATCCACTTCATGAATCTTTCGCTATGCGGCTGGCGCTACGACGCCGTCAGACAACACGGTGACGATGCGATGCGCGATCTCCGCAACGGACTGCCTGCAGCCGTTGGCTCGCCACTGGATCGCGGCGCGCATCAGCGCCGAGCTGACAACGAAAGCCGCGGCCTGTCCCGACGCGGGGAGCACAAAAAGGTACAACTCATCCTGCAGCGCGCGCTCGAGCCGCGGGTGCAGTTCGGCGTTTATCCTGCACTCTTGGCTGGCGATATGCTCGAACGTTGCGAGTGCAATCGCTTCGATAAAATTGGGAACTGTTGTCTCACTCTGCCGGTGCAGGGCAGAAAGCCGCTCGCGATATCTTGCCCGCATCATCTCTTCCAATAATTCGTACTTGTCCGCGAAATGCGCGTAAAACGTAGCGCGGTTGAGATGCGCACGTTCGGCGATCTCTTGGACAGTAATATTGTTAAAGTATTTTTCTTCCAGCAATTCGGAGAGCGTTGCGCGTATCAACGTTTCGGCTCGCGATACCCGGGACAGTTTCGTACGGGGTTGTGTATTCATCATCTTTTACCGGCGCACGCCGGCCGACAGAACAGAAACGAGTTTTTTTATAAGGTCATCGCCGGGTTCGTTATACCGGCTCGCGCGCCACTGCATCGTTGCCCCGACCACCGCGGAACTTACGACGAGGGCAGCGGCCTCACCAAGAATGGGAAGCAAAAACGTATAGAGCTCGTCGTGGAAAGCGCGCTCCAGGCGCGGCTCGTATTCCTTGTCAACTCTCGATTTTTTGTGAGAGGCAACGAGCGCAAATACATCGAGCGCAACCGATTCCAAGAGCATCGTAACGTCCGCTGATGAACGAGCGTCGTGCCTGGCCAGTGCATCCCGGCACCTCTGGCGCACCAAATCCTCCAGCAACGCATATTTGTCTTCGAAGTGGGCGTAGAAGGTTGCGCGGTTGATGGTTGCGACCTCCGCGATCTCCTGGACGCTAATCTCGCTGAAGCACTTACGCTCGATTAAGGAATCCAATGCGTCACGTAACAATTTACGCGTCCGCGTCACGCGGGGATCAGGGCTCATTGCTGCGCTTGCCCCAATCCGGAAGTGCATCCGGTAGTGATACGTCTGAGCTCTCGTTGATGAAAAGAATCGGTACGCGGCTTTCCCGCAGCAGATTGTCCGCTACTCTGCGCGAAAGTGCGGGCATGAAGCGCCGCTTCCGCGATGTGCTCAGAACGATAACGTCCGCGTCCAACACAGCTGCGGCGTCCCGGATTACTCTTTCCGCCGGCGCGCTACGTGTTGGGTGAACCGTCGAAGCACTTGACCCGAACTCGGCAACGATCGTCCGAGCATTGTCTAGAGCGCGAGACACGCGAGCCGGCTCGTCGTCGTTAACGCAGAGTACCGTTAGCTCCGCATTGTGCTCGTTGGAGAGCACGGCCGCCACCATTAACGCCGCCTTTGGAAGCCATCGCGATTCCACGGGAAGGAGAACGTGCCTGAACAAAGCCGCTACACCCGTACGAGAGCACGAGCCCAGCCGGCAGCTGTGTGAATTCTCGCGTGGAGAAATCCCTCGCCGTCGGGATACGGTGACTCGATTTGATATCCCGCGCGAATCGCTTCGAAAACGGACGGGAAGATTAGCAGCCCCATTATACTCATGGCGCAGACCCGATCAGTCGACGCATGATTAGCGTCGCGCGATGGACGCGAGACTTCACAGTTCCCACGGGCTGCTTGAAGATCCGGGCGATCTCCGTTTGCGTGTGCCCCTCGAGGAATCGCAATCGCGCCGCCGGGCGTAACGCGGGTGGCAAGCGGCGCAGTGCCTCTTCCACGCGCTCGATACTTGCGCGCCTTTCCAGCATCGATTCGGGACCCTGCTCGCACTGACCAGCGAAGATCCCTTCGAAGTCTTCGACACCGTCGATGGGAATTGAGCGCAGACTTTTCTTGCGTAGCCGGCTTCGCGCGACATTCCGCGTAATTGCATAGAGCCACGCTTTCAGCCGCACGGAGTCGCGCTCGTCCGCCGTCATTTTGCACAACGCTCGATGCGCGCGTACAAAGGTGTCTTGCACGACCTCTTCGGCGTCCTCGTGGTTACGCATACGGCGCCGGGCGTATGCGTGAAGCTGGGCTTCGTAGTGGCCGACGAGTTGTTCGAACTGCTGCGTGTTCATAGTCGCACCGCTACTGAAATGTGTGGTAATACGTCGACGTTATCGTGAACGAACAAGCGCAGCCGTGCGCGCTCAGGTCCGTCGTCGCCTTGTGGAAAGTTGTCGCGACAATTCAAGAACTGCGCGATTGCTGTTACCAGCTCACGCCATGCGGGGTTCAGCGGATCGCCGGCATTGCGAAACGCCAGAGTAGCGCGCCGTAGTGCTTGAGAGGACAGGGCGCGCAGCGTGATTTGCAGGGCGGCGTCGTGGTGTGTGCCTGCGGCGTCCGTTACGATTGAGACGTCGCGCTGGAAACGTACAAGTGCTTCATCCACGTCTTACAGTATCGTGCCGGGTCGTGTGAGCGCGCCTCGCACGATGCGTGTGAAAGATCTATGTCGAGCGAGGTATGCGTCGCACTTCCAGTAACTCGAGGCCAAGCGACTCGATCTGTGCCAGCACGCCGTGCAGCGCGGCCTGGTCGACGAGCGGCCCGCGCAATATCGTGTCTTC
Organism: uncultured bacterium; assembly: GCA_964602255.1. Taxonomy (GTDB): domain Bacteria; phylum Vulcanimicrobiota; class Vulcanimicrobiia; order Vulcanimicrobiales; family Vulcanimicrobiaceae; genus CAZRQS01. The sequence goes on from CAZRQS010000061.1 coordinate 7,901, forward strand.
GCTGCGGACTTCTGACTGAAGCCCCGCGAAGGCGTGCAGCATCGTGTGGCCTAATTGGCCTCGGACGCGAATTTCATAGTGCGTCGGGGTTTCCATGACCCTAGCATCCGGGCAAAGCGTGTGAGCGCGCGTCACACGAATCGTGTGAGTCTCTCGGATGGCTTCCCTAGTTCATCAGGCGCTTGGGAATTTTGCCGGATAGCGATCTACCGCACGAGTCCACGCCAACATCGACACGCGAGTCAGTGCAAAAAGATTGAGCATGCATACCGCGATGCCGGCAAGCACCGCGCCGGCGAAGAATAGGCGCGGCATGAGGGCGCCCCACCAGTGAGAGGTCGCGCCAACTTCAGCGCGGATGCCCACAAGATCATCGTGGATTGACCGTACGAAGACGTCTTTGAGTGCCGGTATCGATTCTACGTAGCGATGTCGAATCCGCGAGAGTCCGAACGCGATGATAGTCTCTTCAATGCTGATTTGTGCAATCCGCAGGAACGTCAGCGTTCCGAGTGCCCACACGAAGTACAATAACGTTACGGCAAAGGTCACAAAAAATGGACCGAACCGGTTCACCGAGCCGAGAAACCCCAAGGCAACCAGTGTGCCGGAAACGGCGGTTAGAAAGAGCGTTGCGCGTCCTTGCATATCTTGCAGGCAGGCCGCGCGCGCGGCTTGCAGTCCGGCGTGTTCAGCAGTGAGGATGGTCAGCTCGTCGCTCATCGCCCACTAAGACGTTGTTGAGGCCGAGGCGGGTTTTCATACGCGTCTCTTAGTCAAACGCTCGCGGCCAGCTTCGCTCCACCCCAAAGCGGACCGGCCGCTTCGATCACCGCCCGTTCGTGAGCTCGCGCCGTGTCGATCGCGCGCAAGGCAAGAAGATCGTCAATGCCCTGCGCCGATTGCGCGAGCCGGTAGAAGTGCGGATGAATTTGATCCGGATGACCCGCGGCGCCGATCTTCAGGCTTGCAAATGCGTCGTGAAGTAAAACGGGCGTCTGTTCAGAGCCGATGCGAGCCGCTACACGTGCACGTGCAAGCATGTCCAGGCAATGCCGGTGATCCTCGGACGGCGCCGCCGGCACGCGTTCGAGAAACGTTTTAGCCGCCGCAATATCGCGTTCGGAGCCCGAGCCGAGGCGTGCGTCGACCGTAACGGACAACGCTTGCCACGATCCCAGCGCGCTGTTGAGGCTCCACGGCGAATGGACGAGCCATTCCGACTCCGCAATAGCGTTTTGAAAGTCTCCTGCGGTCACGTACGTATACGCGAGCGCATGATGCATCATCCATTCGAGCTGCCCGATTGGCGTTGCGGAAGCGCTGCGCCGCCGGCGGTGCTGCTCGATCAGCGAAAGAGCTTGCCGGAATTCATGAAGTGCCTCATCGTGCCGAAAGACGGCGGCTTTGACGGATCCGAACATATGATGCGCTTCAGCTTCGAGTATCGGACTCGCTAGGATAGCCGCATCTAACTGCCGCTGCACCCAGTGATAAGCCGCTTCGAAATGCAATCGCCGCCGTGAAACTTCCGTGATGAGGCTGGCAAACGACGCTGCAACCGCCCATTCGTGCCGCTGTATCGAACGCTCGTAGCCGGCTGCGGCAACGTCGATGGATTTGTCGTAAAACATTTGATCGCGCAGTACGCGGGCGATCAAGTGCTGCGCGCGAAGTTCGCTGCCGATCTCGCCGATGCGACTGCTTTCCACCGCAACTTGCTCCGCAACCGCACGCGCGGGCTCGAACATGTCCGCGCGAACCAAGGCGTGCCCCATCGTCACCATTGCTTGCGCGCGCAATTCTGCATGCTGACGTTCGTCTGCAATGTCGATCAATGCTTCAAGAGCGTGAACAGCCGGAATAAAAGAGCCTTGCTGATACAGCGTGCGGCCGTGCAAAAGGTATAACTGCCGCAATAAATCCAGCACGGCGTCGGAAGGCGCGAGTTGTTCGAGAGCAGCGATACCCGCATCCACGGATTTTAAAGCGTTGCCCCAAGCCGCCGCGGCAGCGAATGCGGTGCCGGCCTCCAAATACGCTTTCGCCGCGTCGCGACCGCGCCGAAGTTCGACAAGGTGCTCGGCCAAGCGGACTTTCGCAGTTGGATCCTCATGCAGTTTAAGCCGTTCTGCGATGCGCTCCAGCGTGTACTGACGCCGGCTTGGCGAAAACGACCGCAGCGCAGCTTCGGCATAGAATGCATAGGCGACCCCCACACCGTTGAGACGTTCGCGCACGTCACGCACGCGCGCTGCGCTCCAATCCAATAACACCGCCAGATCGTCGTTGTCCAGGCGAGGCTCCAGCGCCAGCAAGGCGGCCACATCCGCCACGTCGTCGCCTAGCGCATGCAACTGCAGTTCGAAACGCCGCTCGAGTTCCCGCGACAATCGCAACCGCTCCGCGTTGAGCGTGGTCTCGTCGATGCCCTCGACGAGCGCGAGAATGTCGCGCAACACCACCGGATATCCTTGACTGCGCTGCCAAACCGCTTCGGTGAGTCGCGCTCCGGCGTTAGAGAAGGCGCGCCGGACCGCGACCGCGACTTCATCGTGCGTCAGTGGACCCAGCCGAAGTTCTTCGGCTTCCGGTACGCGCTGCATGATATCGGCGGCAACGTCGGGAGCGGCGCAGAGTATCGAGTGGACGCCGTCGAGCCAGTGCTCTTCCCAATTCGCGGCAGTAACATCGTGGACAGAAATCTTTCCATCGGCGAATCGGCGCACCGCTTGCACTGCCAGCGTGCGTTTTCCGATGCCGGAAATACCGGAAAGCACGATCGTACGCGTGCCGGTTTTAAACAGGTGTTCGATTTCCGCGAGCTCGTTCACGCGTCCGAAAAACCACTCGCGCGTTTCGGCGGAGCGATCGCGCTTGCGTAAACCGACGCGTGCTTCGAGGTCGTGCGGAGGCTCGGCGCCGATCTCTTCGAGCGCGGCGATGTACCGCCGGTAGACTGCCTGTGCGGTTCGCGGATCTCCCGAACGCAGCGCGCCTTCGATGAGTGCCGTGTACGCTTCGTCGCTAAACGGATCGAGCGAGAGGAGCCGTTCGGCAAGTTCTATTGTAGGGGCTGCGGCGAGTTCTCTGCGCAGCATATATTCGAAGCGAAGCGCAAGGCGGTGGCGCAGCTCTTGCGCCCATTCAGCCGCATCGCCCGGCAAAAACTCGCCGCGGTAAATCGCAATTGCCGCGCGCCGTTCGTCGTCAACGTCGGCTGAGCGCCGTTCGAATTCGCGTGAGTCGATGGTGAGCGGAGCGATCCAGCGCACTGAATCGCGAGAAACGTTCAGGATCGCGTCGGCATCTATTGCCGCTGCACGAAACGTACGGCGGATGCTCGAGAGCGTTGTCTTGAGATTATTTCGCGCACTCGTAGGTTCTGCGTCCGCCCAAAATTCGTTCATCAACGCTTCGCGCCGGATCGTTTCGTCGCGGCGTAGAGCAAGATAAGCGAGCAACGAGCGCGCCTTTGCAGTCGGCGGCGGCGCTATTACAACGCCGTCCACCGTAATTTCGTACACCCCCAACACTCGGATATTTACGATTGATTTACGGCTGATTGATATCACTATCTGAACGTGTTTGCGTCTGGAGAACCAAACGCGTTGGTTTGTGGAGGAGAACCGGTATGCGCGCTGGGGCGGTTTCTATTGCCCTTGGTACTTTATGTTACCTTTTGTTTCTGCCGGGATGCGGCGGGGGGTCCGGCGGATCGAACACTTTACCGTCGCAGGTAGGCCAAAGCTCTGCAACGCCGACGCCGGCTCCGGCGTCTGCACCGACGCCCGCTGTAAGTCCGTCGCCGTATCCGCACACGGAAGGCGATGTTTTTATGTACGGCGGTACGCTCACGCAAACGTATCAGAGCTTTCCTGAAGTCGTTGCACCGGGTACGCCGTCGCCTGAACCGACGTCCGTAACGACGCAAAACGTTACGCAAGCCGTGACGGTTCGGACGAATCAGTCGTTCAACGGCGGCTCCGGACTTTTCGATCTGCATTCCGCTGAAACCGACGCGTATGCGAGCGGATTGAAAACAACGACGTCGACGACGGATGCGTACGAAGCAATCGCGCAAGCCGGTTCGTCCTCGCAACTCGTCAGTTACGGATCGCAATTCGCGGACGAAGCGGGCGATTCGATGACGGTTTCGGATGCGCCGCAAGTAATTCTCGATCAATTGCCGCACACGGCGGGCGCACAATGGTCGAACGGACCAGGCGCGACCGTCTTGCAAGCACTCGCGGGCAACGCAAACGGTTCTGCGATTACCGTACAACGCACGGTACACACCGACGGAACCTACACGGAAACGACGACCTATCCGCCGGGCTATGCGGCTCCCGGATACACCGGCACCGGGAACATTCAAGAGAATACCGACGGAAGCGGCACGTTTGCCTGGGTCGCGAACGGACGGCCGCTTACGCTCGAATATAGTATGCCGGTCCCGCAGCCGACGGGTGCGCCGCTCATTACGGTAGCGGAATTCTTCGGACTCGATCCGACGCCGGCGAATGCGCCGAACGCCTCGTTCCAATTGCCGACATGGTACGGCACCGCGCCCGCATTCTACGGCGAAACGGATAAAGACCTCGGCGTCGTTCCCGTGCCGTCGTCGTGTGGTTTGAAAGCCCCGTTCCCGCAACAAGCCTATGCAATCGCGCAAACGATCGATCGCACAGATACGGTGCTCGGCTACACCGAGCATCAGACGGCGACCAACTATGTTGCGGACGGCTACGGCACGCTGTGCACGGTGCTGAGCGACACGCAAACGCTGTACTACGATTTCAATGGCGATCAAGCGTTCGTGTTCACAACGGCGCCCCCGCTCGAAATCGCAAACGTTACCGAAACGCTGGCGTTGCAGCCGGGTTCGGCGATTATCACCTCGCAAGCGCGCACGGCGAGTGCCGTCAAGCAGAGCGCTTCTACGTCGGCAGTTCCGCCACTACAAATCGGCGCGGCG
>CAZRQS010000062.1:0-5436 GCA_964602255.1 uncultured bacterium
CGTCGTACGCCTTCATGATCTCGCAGATCTCCTCGAAATGCGTGTAGAGGAAGTTTTCCTGATGATGCGCGAGGCACCACTTCGCAAGAATAGAGCCGCCGCGGGAAACGATGCCCGTGACGCGCTGTGCGGTAAGCGGCACGTAGCGCAGCAGCACGCCGGCGTGAATCGTGAAATAATCTACGCCTTGTTCGGCCTGCTCGATCAGGGTGTCGCGATAGAGCTCCCACGTAAGCTCTTCGGCTTTTCCGTTGACCTTTTCGAGAGCCTGATAGATCGGTACGGTACCGATCGGCACCGGCGAATTGCGCAGAATCCATTCGCGCGTTTCGTGGATGTTCTTGCCGGTCGAAAGATCCATGACCGTATCCGCGCCCCAACGCGTAGCCCACGTCATCTTTTCGACTTCTTCTTCAATCGTCGAGCTGACCGCGGAGTTGCCGATGTTCGCGTTGATCTTCACCAGGAAGTTGCGCCCGATGATCATGGGCTCACTCTCCGGGTGGTTGATGTTCGACGGAATTATCGCCCTGCCACGCGCTACTTCATCGCGAACGAACTCCGGCGAGAGTCCCTCGCGAATCGCAATGAACTCCATCTCCGGCGTAACGATGCCCTTACGGGCGTAATGCATCTGAGTGACGTTCGCGTCGGGTTTTGCGCGTCGTGGGTTACGGGACGCGGTGAAACGCACGGTGTCGAGCTCGTGCATGGCCTCGCGTCCGCGGCGATAAAGGGAGGTCGGCTTGTCGAGTTCTTCCGTGTCGCCGCGATCGAGAATCCATTGCAAGCGTAGCGGATCCAGTCCGCGGCGCACATCGGCGGCTACGGAAGGATCGGTATATGGCCCACTGGTGTCGTAAACGACGTGACGTTCGCCGTTCGTAAGAGCGATCTCACGCATCGGAACGCGAATGGAGGGCTGCGAGCCGGTTGCGTAAACCTTACGCGTGCCGCCTTGCGTGGGCGAAATAAGAGTGGCCATGAGAACAGAGCTCCTTCCTACGCCGGCATTACCCGGATCAGGTTACAAGCGGTCGGCCGTTACGGCCCTCTCAGCTTCCATTGAATGGAGTAGCTCCCGCGATGCAGTCTTTCTACACGATTCTTACGCAGATTCCCCCAACCCCGTGGAATCGTAAGGCTTGAAATACGCGACACTGGCGGTAGCACAAATCGCGGTAGGTGCAGCCGCAATTTTTGCGCGCTTTGCTCTCACCGGCGCACAACCAATTGCCGTTGCAGCGTCGCGTCTTGCGATTGCATCGCTCGTGTTGCTCGCGTTCGCGGCGCTTCAAAGCGTTCGAACTCGAGGCGAACCTGTCCAGCAGAAGAGCGGCGACCACGCAATATTTTTCGCGGCGGGCGTTGCGCTTGCGTTACATTTTGCGGGCTGGATTTGGTCGCTCGAGTACACCAGTGTTGCGATATCGACGCTGCTCGTTTCGACAACGCCGATTTGGACTGCGTTGTACGACTCACTCTTCTTTAAGCGTCATCTCTCGGCGGCCGCCTGGGGTGCACTCGCAGTGGGCATTACCGGACTCGTCATGGTCGCCGGCTACAGCACGACGCGAGCGCCGGTACCCGGTTTTGAAATCTTGGGTGCAGCGCTTGCGCTTACCGGCGGTATCGCTTTCGCTGCGTATTTCTTGTTGATTCGCGACGTGCGTGATGCATACGGAACGCGCGCGATTGTGACGCGCACGTATACGTGGGCGGCAATCGTTCTCGTGATCGCGGCTGCTGCAGCTCGGCAAGCTCCGCCGCCGTTGACCGATGCACAAGCATGGGGCGGCATTCTTGCTATGGCGCTCGTTTCGCAGCTGCTCGGGCATACCGCACTCAACGCCGCACTTCGCTGGTTTTCCGCAAGTGCGGTTGCCCTTACGACATTGCTCGAACCCGTTACAGCAGCAATCCTTGCCCTGCTCATCTTCGGCGAGCGTCTTACGCCCTCAGCAGTGGCGGGCGGGGTACTCATCTTGGCCGCCATTGGAGTCTTCCTCAACGAGGAGTCTCGTTGGAGCGCTCCAGCTCCCGAATTGGACCCATCCATTTGCAAGGAAATGGATGGTCCAGGCGGAAGCGGCCAGGCATGACGACGATGAGCACCGCCCTGACCGGGGCAGGCCAAAATGGCGCCGGCGCTACGCCACAGCCCGATCCGCTGGAAACCCGCGAGTGGGTCGAGGCTATTGAAGGCGTTCTTCAACACGAGGGCCCGGCCCGGGCTCAAGAACTGATCGGCGCAATCGTCGAGGCCGCACAGCGCGGCGGTGCGCATGTGTCGCTTGGGCTTACGACGCCATACATCAATACGATTCCGCCCTCGCAGCAGCCGCCGCTTGCCGGCAACGACGAGCTCGAAACGCGCATCCGGCATTACGTGCGCTGGAACGCGATGGCGATGGTCGCGCGCGCAAACAAAGAGTCGTCGGAACTCGGGGGTCACGTTGCAAGTTTTGCATCTTCCGCGACGCTGTATGATGTCGGCTTCAATCACTTCTTCCGGGCGCAAACGCCGGACTTCGGCGGCGATCTCGTCTTTTTACAAGGACACTCGGCACCGGGATTTTATGCGCGCGCGTTCATCGAAGGGCGCATCAACGAGGAGCAGTTGGAAAACTTCCGCCGCGAAGTCGACGGTAAAGGGCTCTCGTCGTATCCGCATCCGTGGCTCATGCCCGACTTCTGGCAATTTCCGACGGTATCGATGGGCCTTGGACCGATCATGTCGATCTATCAAGCGCGCTTCATGCGTTATATGAACGATCGCGGGTTCATCGACGCGGCCGATCGCAAAGTGTGGGCGTTCCTAGGTGACGGCGAGATGGACGAGCCCGAGTCGCTCGGCGCCATTTCGCTCGCCGGACGTGAAAAAGTCGACAACCTCATTTGGGTGATCAACTGCAATTTGCAGCGGCTCGACGGACCGGTACGCGGCAACGGCAAGATCATTCAAGAGCTCGAAACCGTGTTCAAAGGCGCGGGTTGGAACGTCATCAAGGTGATCTGGGGCAGCAACTGGGATCCGCTGCTCGAGCGCGATCACAGCGGCAAACTCGTGCAGCTCATGAACGAGTGCGTGGACGGCGATTATCAAACATTCAAATCGCGCGACGGTAAATACGTGCGCGAGAACTTCTTCGGCCGCTATCCAGAAACGCTCGAACTGGTCGCGCATATGAGCGATGACGACATTTGGGCGCTGCAACGCGGCGGCCACGATCCGCGCAAAGTGTACGCGGCGTACAAAGCCGCCTTCGAGCACAAGGGCCAGCCGACGGTCATTCTCGCCAAAACGATCAAGGGTTACGGCATGGGCGAGTCCGGCGAAGCACAAAACATCGCGCACCAAGCAAAGAAGATGAAAGTGGAGTCGATGCGCAAGTTCCGCGATCGCTTCCACTTGCCGATTCCGGACTCGGAAGTCGACAAACTCGAGTTCATCCGTCCCGCCGACGACAGCCCCGAAATGCAGTATCTGCGTGAGATGGTCGAGCGCCGCGGACACATTCCGACACGCCGGCGCACGTCCGTCGCGCTCACCGTACCCGAACTGGCAACGATGGAGCCGCTTTTGAAGGGAACGGGCGATCGCGAGATATCGACAACGATGGCATTCGTACGGATCTTCACCTCGCTAGTGAAGGACAAGACGATCGGGCCAAAGATTGTTCCGATTGTCGCGGATGAGTCGCGCACATTCGGTATGGAAGGCCTGTTCCGGCAACTGGGCATTTACTCGTCGGTCGGACAGCTCTATCATCCGCAAGATGCCGAGCAGCTGATGTGGTACCGCGAAGACAAGCAAGGCCAGATTCTGCAAGAAGGCATCAATGAAGCCGGTGCAATCTCGTCCTGGATTGCCGCTGGCACGTCGTACTCGAATCACAACGTGCCGATGATTCCGTTCTACATCTTCTATTCGATGTTCGGTTTCCAGCGTGTCGGCGATCTCGCATGGGCTGCCGCAGATTCACGCACGCGCGGCTTTTTGCTCGGGGGAACGTCGGGACGCACGACGCTCAACGGTGAAGGCTTGCAGCATGAAGACGGCCACAGCCAAGTCTTTGCATCGTTCATTCCGAATTGCGTCTCGTACGATCCGACGTACGGTTACGAAGTTGGCGTCATCATACAAGACGGCCTGCGACGCATGCTCGCGAACCAAGAAGACATTTACTACTACATCACGCTCCTGAACGAAAATTACCGGCATCCCGACATGCCGGCCGGCGCGGAGAGCGGCATCCTTAAAGGCATGTACTTGCTGCGTCCTTCGAGCGCTCCGAAAAAGGCGCCGCGCGTGCAGCTCATGGGCTCGGGGGCGATTCTGCGCGAAGTCGAAGCCGCGGCGCAGCTGCTGGAGAGCGATTTCAATGTCGGTAGCGACGTGTGGAGCGTAACGAGCTTCAACGAACTGCGCCGCGACGGCATCGACACGGAGCGCTGGAATCTGCTGCATCCGCAAGAGAAGCCGCGCACGCCCTATGTTGCGCAGACGCTCGCGTCGCACGAAGGGCCGGTCATTGCATCGACGGACTACATCCGCACGTATGCCGATCAAATTCGCCCGTACATTCCTTCGACTCACTCAGGACAGGCTCACCGCCGTTACGTCACGCTCGGAACGGACGGCTTTGGGCGCAGCGATTTGCGTCGCAAACTGCGCGAGTTTTTCGAAGTTGATCGCCACTACGTTACCGTTGCAGCACTCAAGGCGCTGGCGGACGAGGGGCAGATCAAACCGTCGGTCGTAGCCGAGGCGATCAAGAAGTACGAGATCGACACGAACAAGCCCAATCCGGTGACGGTGTAATTCATGGCAGATATTATCGACGTTCGCGTACCGGACATCGGCGATTTTAAAGACGTTCCCGTTATCGAGATCCTCGTGAAACCGGGCGATGCGATCAAAAAGAACGACTCGCTTGTCACGCTCGAATCAGACAAAGCGTCAATGGAAGTGCCTTCACCCGCCGACGGCGTCGTGCAAGACGTCAAACTGAAGGTCGGCGATAAGGTGAGCGAAGGCTCTGTGATCATGACGATCTCGGGCAATGGTGCGTCGACGAACACTAGTGATCGCGAGGTCACCCTTCGAGAAGCTCAGGGTGACAAAGAGCCGCCGCCAACCGCCGTTGAAACGCCAAGCCAAGAGATCGTTGAGCTGCGTGTGCCGGATATTGGCGATTTCAAAGATATTCCGGTGATCGAGGTGCTCGTGAAGGCGGGTGACGAGATCAACAAAGATGCGTCTATCGTCACGCTCGAGTCCGAGAAAGCCACGATGGAAGTGCCCGCATCTGCGGGCGGGACCATCAAAGACGTGCGCGTCAAAGCCGGCGACAAGGTTTCGCAAGGCGACGTGATTGCTACGGTGATGAGCGTTGGTGGCGCGGTCACCCTTCGACAAGCTCAGGGTGACAA
>CAZRQS010000062.1:5536-12770 GCA_964602255.1 uncultured bacterium
GCTGCGAAGCCACAACCGGCGGCTGCGACGTCAACAACGGCGCCCACAACTGCGGTGACGCAAATCAGCGGAAACGGTGCCGTGCATGCGAGTCCGTCGATTCGCCGGTTTGCGCGAGAGCTCGGCGTCGATCTGCATCGCGTTGCTCCGAGTGGACCCAACGGGCGCGTCACGCGCGACGACGTGCAGAATTTCGTGAAGCGCGCGCTGCAGGACGGTGCCGGCGCCACCACTGCACCGGCATTGGCGGGGTTGACGCTTGCGCCGTGGCCCAAAGTGGACTTCGCGCAATACGGCGAGATAGAGCGCAGGCCACTCTCCCGGATTCAAAAGATCTCCGGCCCGAATCTGCACCGGAACTGGGTGATGATTCCCCACGTCACGCAGAATGACGACGCGGATGTTACGGAACTCGAAGAGTTTCGCAAAGAACTCAACGCCGAGCTCGGCAAGTCCGGCGTCAAGGTCACGATGCTGGCATTCCTGATCAAAGCCGCCGTGGCCGCGCTCAAAAAGTTTCCTCAGTTCAACAGCTCGCTCGACGGCGACGAACTCGTTTTGAAGAAGTATTACCATATCGGATTTGCAGCCGACACGCCCGGTGGTTTACTCGTGCCGACCGTGCGTGACGCCGATAAAAAAGGCATCGCCGGCCTTGCGCGTGAGACGTCGGAGCTTGCCGCGAAGGCTCGCGAAGGGAAACTCGCCGTCTCAGAGATGCAAGGCGGAACCTTTACAATCTCGAGCTTAGGAAGTATCGGCGGCACGTATTTCACACCAATTATTAATGCGCCGGAAGTTGCAATTCTGGGAGCATGCCGCGCCGCGATGCGTCCGGTGTGGGACGGCACAGAATTTATGCCGCGCCTGATGCAACCGCTCTCGCTTTCGTACGATCACCGTGTCATCGACGGCGCAAGCGCCGCTCGCTTTACGACGTATATTGCGTCTGTGTTAAGCGATCTGCGCAGAGCGTTGCTCTAAACTTTACCGCACCCGGCGGGGCTAGGAGCCGCGCATCGTCGATACTACGCTGTATGCAATCTTACGACGCCGTAGTACGATGCGCGGCGCAGGCCTGCCACACACCGATGGCAACCCTTGCGCTCGTGGAACGCGATAGCGCGAAATTCATCGCGACCTTCGGGCCGAAATGGGCAGACGAAGTTCCGCTGTCGTGCCCGCTAGTAACGCAAACGATATCCTCAGGCGACATCTTCGTCGTACAAAACTTGCGCGCGGATGAGCGCTTCGCCGAAAGCGTGGTTGTCACGGCTGAGCCTCGCATTCGCGCATATGCCGGCGTAGCGTTGCATGGATCCGACGGACGCGTCGTCGGTATTCTAGCTGTCGCGGACCACCGCCCGGGTGGTTTCACCGGGCAGCAACTCGCAGCGTTGCGCGATTTCGCTGCCATCGCCTCGTCGCTCGTCCTCTCAAAGCGTGAGGTCGCGTTGCGGCGCTTGATGTCGCGCGCAATCGAAGAGTCGCTCGATTTCGTCGCGATATTCGATGCCTCCACGCCCTCGACCGGCGGACCGGTCATGCAGTATGCAAACGCGTCGCTTCTGCACGCTCTTGGATATACCGCGGACGAGCTCGTCGGCCAAAGCTACGAAGTACTCTTTGCGGAAACGAACGATCCCGCGACGATGGAATCTATTGCGCAGAATTTTACGGCGTTCAAGGTTCTCGAAAAAGAAAGCCGGCTTCGTCGTAAGGATGGTAGCACGCTGTGGGTTGAGTTCACCAGCTCTCCGCTACTAGACTCGGACGGGTCCGCTTCACATTGGGTTGCGGTTGGCCGGGACATCAGCGCAAATCGCGACACGCTTACGCAGATGGCGGCGCTCGTAAAAGCTATCGACAGCGTGAACGACCATGTCGAAATTTTTACGTTGGAAGGCGGCGACTACGCGCCCGCGTTCCAAAATGGTGCAGCGGATCGCAACGTCTCTACGATTACGCGGCGGCTGCTGAAAGATGTAGCTCTTCGCAAGCGGCTTAAAGCCGGCGAAACCGTCATCGTAGAGGCGGACGGGATCACCTTGCGTCCGCTCGACGAAGGGAAAACGGTGATATGCGTGCGGCGGCAACCCCACTGGATTGCCGCCGCAAGCTAACCGGCTAGACCGTCGTGGTCTGTTTCTGACGCAGCTGCCGTAACACGTACTGAAGAATGCCGCCGTGGCGGTAATACTCCGCTTCGTCGGGCGTATCGATACGTAGCAGCGCTCTAAAGTCGATTTTGCGTCCGTGTTCGTCGACGGCACGCACGTGCACGTGCATGCGCGGCGTGATGCCGTCCTCGAGCCCGGTGATGACGAACGTTTCTTCGCCCGTCAATCCATACGTCGTACGGTCCGCGCCTGCTTCGAACTCCAGCGGCAGAATGCCCATGCCGATGAGATTGCTGCGATGGATGCGCTCGAACGACTCCGCGATGACTGCCTTGATGCCGAGCAGATACGGACCTTTCGCCGCCCAATCGCGCGAAGAACCGGATCCATACTCTTTGCCGGCGAGTACGATGAGCGGCGTTCCGTCTTGTTTGTACTTCATCGCAGCATCGAAGATCGAGAGCTGCTCGTTCGACGGCAAATACCGCGTGTATCCGCCTTCGACACCCGGGACGAGTTGATTGCGAAGACGCACATTTGCAAATGTGCCGCGCACCATCACCTCGTGATTGCCGCGGCGTGCGCCGTAAGAGTTGAAGTCCGCCGGTTCGACGCCTTGGGCCATGAGGTACTTCGCTGCCGGGCTGGTCTTGGCGATGTTGCCGGCAGGGGAGATGTGATCCGTCGTTACGCTATCGCCAAGCACCGCAAGCACGCGAGCGCCGAGGATGTTCGCAACAGCTTCGGGTTCGGCACCCATGTTTTCGAAATACGGCGGATGCTTGACGTATTCGGACTTCGGATCCCACGCGTAGCCCTCGCCGGCGGGAACGTCGAGCTTTGCCCAATTGTCGTCACCACTGAAGACGTCGCGGTAATTCGATTTGAACATCTCATCGCTGATCGATTCGGCGATCACTTTCGAGATCTCCGCATTGCTCGGCCAGATGTCTTTGAGGTATACCGGCTTACCGCTCTCGTCTTGGCCAATCGGCTCGGACGTAAGATCGAGGTCCATGCGTCCCGCAAGCGCATACGCAACGACAAGCGGCGGCGACGCGAGGTAGTTCGCGCGCACCTGCGGATGAATGCGTCCTTCGAAGTTTCTGTTTCCGGATAGCACCGCAGCGACGATTGAATCGTGCTCCGCGATCGCTTCGGCAATCTCGAGCGGAAGCGGACCGCTGTTTCCGATGCACGTCGTGCAGCCGTAACCGACCAGATTGAAGCCCAGTCGATCCAGATACGTGTCCAGTCCCGATTTTCTCAAGTAATCGGTGACCACTTTCGAACCGGGGGCCAGCGAGGTTTTAACCCACGGCTTGCGCTGTAGTCCGCGTTGCAAAGCATTGCGCGCAAGCAAACCGGCTGCAATCAGAACCGAAGGATTGCTGGTGTTGGTGCAGCTGGTAATCGCTGCGATAACAACCGAACCGTCAGCGACCTTGACTTTATCCGGCACCGCCGTCGCTACGCCGCCTTCCGATTCCATGCGCGCTGCAGCACTCGCGGGCTTGGCATCGCGAGCCGCGACCCATTCCTCGAGCGCTACGTTGAACGCATCTTTGACATCGCCCAGCGCGACGCGATCTTGCGGACGGCGCGGACCGGCAAGACTCGGCGTCACAGTGCCGAGATCGAGTTCCAACGTATCCGTGAACTGCGGATCCGGCGTTGCGTCGGTGCGGAACATTCCTTGCGCTTTCGCGTAGGCTTCCACAAGCGCAATATGATCGGGTGAACGGCCCGTCAGTTGCAAATACTCGAGCGTTTGCGCGTCGATGGGGAAGATCGCGCACGTCGAACCGTATTCCGGCGACATGTTGCCAATCGTAACGCGATCTGCGACACCCAAATTCGTAAGACCGCTTCCGTAAAACTCGACGAACTTACCGACCACGCCCTTCTTGCGCAGCATTTGCGTTACGGTCAGCACTAAATCGGTCGCGGTAACGCCTTCACGGAGCTGTCCGGTGACTTTGAAACCGATGACGTCCGGAATCAGCATCGTGACCGGTTGCCCCAGCATCGCCGCTTCCGCTTCGATGCCGCCGACACCCCACGCAAGAACGCCCAAGCCGTTGACCATCGTCGTATGTGAATCGGTGCCGACCACCGTGTCCGGATACGCAAACGCAGTTTGCGGATCATACGTCACGCCTGCACCGCCGGCACCGAAAATCACGCGCGCCAAAAATTCGATGTTCACCTGGTGAACGATGCCCGTGTCGGGCGGCACGGCGCGGAAATTATCGAGCGCGTGCTGGCCCCACTTCAAAAACGCGTAACGCTCGCGGTTGCGCTCGAATTCGAGCTGCGCATTTTTCTTGAATGCGTCTCCGGAACCGAACGCATCGACTTGCACGGAGTGATCGATCACGAGTTCAACCGGCTGCAATGGATTGATCGCTTTCGGATCGCCGCCCATCTTTGCCATCGCGTCGCGCATCGCTGCGAGATCGACGACCGCAGGCACGCCGGTGAAATCTTGCAAGAGCACGCGAGCCGGACGGTACGCGATCTCGCGCTCGCTGTGATGATGCGGAGTCCAGCGCGCGAGTGCTTCAACGTCGTCGCCGGTGACCGATCGGCCGTCTTCGAAACGCAGCAAGTTCTCGAGCAAAATCTTGAGCGAGAACGGCAGCCGATCGAGTTTGGTCAGACCGGCCTCTTCCAGTGCCGCAAGGCGGACATACGAATAGGACCGATCGCCGACGACAAGCCGGTCCACGGCGTTGAAACTGTTCACGTGTTCTTTCATGACTCTAGAATGATTCGAGGATCGCCGGTCGCGTAGCCTTCGATGCGCATTACGCTTTCGCCCGACAAAAGTCGCCACAGGCGTTCGCCGACCAGGTGCATGCGCCATGCGGACAGATCGAGCGTACGTTCGAACTGTTCGAGCCCCGCCGGAACCTCGCGCGCGAGCCGCTCGAGTGAGGCGCGCGGTACAAGCAAGCTCGCGGGCAGATCGTTCTCGCGCGCGATCTCGCCGACGACAACGCTCATAAGTGAAACGAGCGTTTCTCGCGCGTTGCCCAGCGGTCTGGCAAATTTGTGAGGCAGCTCCGCCTCGGGAATTGCCTCACCGCGTTTGACGGCCTCGATGATGAGCGGGCCCAGCGAGCGCCGAGTGCCGGGATCCAGTCGCCGCAGCTGTGCCAAATCTTCAACGCGATGCGGGCGAAGCGTCGCAACGCCGCCGACGACGTCGTCGGGCATGACGTATTTGAGCGGCAAATCGCGTTCGCGAGCGATGCGGTCGCGCAGCTTCACGATTTCCAAGAGAATACCGAGTTCACGCCGGCTCATCCGGTTTGCGCCGGGAATGCGCCCGTACATGCGCCGTTCGTCGGTTTGGTAGCGTTCGATGTCGGTGAGCGACTCGCACTCCTCGATTGCCCAGTCGTATCGTCCCTTTTGGCGCAGCCTGTCGGAAAGCGAATCGTGCATGTCGAGCAAGTGGGCGACGTCGTCTACCAAGTATTCGCGCTGGCGATCCGAAAAGGGACGCGCGGACCAATCGCTGACGGTCTGCGATTTTTTCAATCGCACTCCGCAAAGGTCGCGCACGAGATCGGCCAGCGAAATGGCCATGCCGTAGCCCAGAAACGCAGCGGCCACCTGGCAATCGAAGACATTTTCGGGGACGCGATCGAAGCGATCGGCAAAGATCTTCAGGTCGCTCGTGAGTGCGTGTCCGATTACCGTCGTGTGCGATAATGCGTCGGCGAGCGGAGCAAGGTCCGCGATGGCGAGGGGATCGACAATCGCGCATCCGTCTTCGAACGCGATTTGGATCACCATCAGCCGCGCAGTATAGGTGCGCTCGTTGTGAAACTCCGTATCGATGCCGATGCGATCTGCAACCCGTATGCGTTCGCAGAGTTCGTTCAACGCTTGCGCGCTGGTTACCATTTGCGCGCTCATGGGGTCGGACCGGCCGGCCGCGGCGTTTCGACGTGACGCCGGTGAAAGCGCCAATGTGGACGGTGATGTAAAATGTACATATGCGCGCGCGTTTCGTACCCATGGATTATCTCAACGGCCCGGTCGCCGAAGATCGCTAAAATAGTGCAGACGGGGATTGCAACGGCCGACATCGTCAGAATGTGAATCCAAAGCGGCACCCGGAAGGCGGCCGCAGTAGCCGTCGCTACGGTGCCGCCGAAGCCGGGAATCACGCGGACCGCAATCAGAAACATGGGCGACCCGACACGGAAACGCTTGACCCATCCGGGCAAACGCGCGAGCGCGGATTCCAAATCCAAAAGATGTGTGGCGTGGCGATTGACCCAATACCCGATAGCGCCGGCAATGACGATGCCGACGGCGTTGATGATCGACCCCCAAAACGGCCCGAAGATTGCGCCGTTCATCACTGCGAGCGCATCCGTTACAGAGAACGGCGCGGACGCAACGATCGCGAAGATCCCCGTGGCGACGGGCACGGCAACGTCCGGACCAATCGAGCGAATATAGTGCTCGATGTGCGGTTGATAGCGAATAACGAACGCGGCAAGCGCGAACGAAAACGTCAGCAGCCCGATACCGGCGATTCGCCGGCCTAACGAGCGCAAGCGCGTGCGGCTGGCCGGTTCTCGCTCTTCGAGGAGGATGGCATGCTCCAGGTTCGGTTGGTCATTACCGTCTTATGCGCCGTTGGGTTTTACGCTTCCGTTTTTATGTTCCGTAAGAGCATTCTTGCGCGAAAAGGGGAGCTAACGGAACCGAGCGTGGTCGAGACGCCCCGCGCCAAACTCTTCGCAGGCGTCCCGAACGCCCTATTCGGATGCTTGTACTATCCGGCTCTGGCGGTTGTGACGTGGAGTACCACCGCGGCGGTGCCGCTTTTACTCGCGCTTACCGTGAGCGCGCTCGCTGCCGCAACCTCGCTTTACTTAGCGTACAGCCTGCTGTTTGTCACCAAACGTAGCTGTCCGTTTTGCTGGAGCGCGCACCTGGTCAACTTGGCTTTGGTCGCGGCGATACCTTGGCTGTTGGTCCTACGTTAAGTCGCCGGGCGGCCCGTTAGCGTGGCGTGAGCATGGGTACTATGCAAACGTCTCAAGAGATGTAGTACTCAAGAAGACCGACACCGGATTTTCGGGAGC
>CAZRQS010000063.1:0-6761 GCA_964602255.1 uncultured bacterium
TCATCTATAGTTCACAAACTGCAGCGGCAGTTCATATTCCATTGCTTTGAGCGATGAAATGACTTTTTGGAGATCGTCGCGGCTTTTGCCTGAAACGCGAATCTGCTCGTCTTGATATTGCGCATTGACTTTGAGCTTCAGATTCTTGATCGCTTCCATCAGAGGCTTGCTTTTGTCTTTCGGAATGCCGCTCTTGACGGTAATGATTTGGCGAACGGTGTTCTGAGACGCCGGCTCGACTTTACCGAAATCGAACGCTTTGATTTCGATACCGCGCTTTACCGCTTTGGATTGGATGATGTCCATGACGTTCTTCATCTTCAATTCATCATCGGACAACACCGTGATCTTCGCCTTACCATCGTAGTCGATTTCGGTTTTGCTGTTTTTGAAATCGAAACGGCCCGCAATCTCTTTGCGTGCCTGATTCAGCGCATTATCAAGTTCTTGTTGATCGACGCGCGACACAACATCAAACGACGAGTCGCTGGGCAAGGCTAGCTCCTACAATGCAAAAGATTTTTCGGCGACGTCGCCGGGGCCGCCGAGTTTACCGATCGCTCTACCGTCGACGGTAATCTCTACGCCGCCCGCGTTACCTACGCGAACCCGGGCGGATTTGCCGTGAAACGTCTTGGTCGTCCCGGCCGGAAACGTACCCTCAATACTAACATTGCCGTCAACGGTCACCCTGAGCCAAGAGGGGGCGGTCAGATGTATTGCCAGCGTCTTTGCCCGAGGCAAAGGTGGAGGAAGCGAGGCTGCAGAGGGGGTCGAGGAGGCGACGGGGGACGGCCCCATGCTGGCGCCCACTAAGGCCGCCGTTTGCTGGGCTCTAGGCGGCGAGACATAAAGGTAGATGACGAAGCCGATGAGCCCGATAGCGACGGCACTGGCAATCCAGATGAGCAGGCCCAAGCTCCTCGGCTCTTTGTACGAAATAATGGGGTTAGGCATCGACGTGTCGGGGCCTGAAGCGGCGCCCGCTGTTTTATGATACTCGGCGACCGCCTCCTCGGGATCCAGCCCCAGGTAGCGAGCATACGTTCGAAGGAATCCCCGCGTGTAGACCGGCGCCCCTATGGCGCTCCAGTTCTGGTCTTCGATGGCGGCTAGGTAGACTGAGCGAATGCGAAGATGCTCTGCAACTTCAGAAAGCGTCAACCCGCGTTGCTCGCGTGCGGCGCGAAAACGTTCGCCTAGCGACATTGGAGCTTGGAGTTTGCGCCGCCGTCCTGTTATCCTGTCCCTCGGAAACCAATGGCAAAAACGCGCGTAATCGCCGCGATGAGCGGCGGCGTCGACTCAGCTGTCGCCGCGGGCCTGCTGGCCGAAGCCGGATACGACGTCGTCGGCGTAACGATGAAGATGTATACGCCGACCAAAGCTCCGCATGCCAAGAGCTGCTGCGGCATCGACGATTTCGATGACGCGCGGCGCAGCGCCGCGGTGCTCGGAATTCCTCATTACGTGCTGGATTTCGAAGAAACGTTCCGGCGCAGCGTCATCGATCGATTTGTGGACGACTACGCGAGCGGCCGGACTCCCAATCCGTGCGTCTCTTGCAATAACTTCGTAAAACTCGGAACGCTGCGCAAGTACGCCGATTCTCTCGGAGCGCCGTATGTGGCGACGGGCCACTACGCGCGCTTGGAGCACCGCGAGGATGGGCCGCACCTCTTTCGGGGCACGCACGCGAAAGATCAGGCCTACGCCTTGGCGCAGCTCACGCCGGCGCAGCTATCGCGCCTGCTGTTGCCGCTGGGAGAGTTGGATAAAGCAACCACGCGGGAACACGCGCGACGCCTCGGCTTGCCCGTCCACGACAAGACGGAGTCGCAAGACATCTGCTTCGTTGAAGGCGGCGACTACCGTGACGTGCTCACGCGGCGTAAGCCCGATATTTTACAGGAAGGCGAGATCGTGACGACGGCCGGCGAGGTCGTCGGACACCATAACGGCATCGCGAACTTCACGGTAGGCCAGCGTCAGGGATTGCCTGCAAGCAGCGAAGGCGCGCGTTACGTTACGCGCATCGATGCGCAAAACAACACGATCGTCATCGGCCGTGAAGAAGAGCTCGGCGCGAACGGCCTTCTCGCCGACGAAGTCAACTTGATTCGCCCCGATCGCTTCGCACGCATGCGCACACCCGTGCTTGCAATGGTGCGCTACCGCGCGACGCCCGCACCCGCCTACGCCACTGTACGCGATTCACTGCTCGAAATAGAATTCGAACGGCCGTTAAAAGCCGTTTCACCTGGGCAACTCGTGGCGCTATTCGATCGCGACGGCGAGGAAGTACTCGCAGCCGCGACTATCCGCAGCGCCAGTTAAGACACGAAGTAGATTCCCGAGGGGCGGTTGCGGAGCATCTCATTGAGGATGCCGATGAGCACGTCACGCTTTTCCGCTTCCGGAGCTTTGGCATAGAGCGAGTAACGCTCATCCCCTAAAAGACTCTGGAGCCCTTCTTGCACGAGTTGTCGCGCATCTTCGGACGTGTCGTCGCCCGCGGCTAGCGGTTTCAAATGCCCGTCGACCTTATTCGTTTCGAGTAAACGCAGTACTGTGTATTCGCACGCGGCCCGCCGGTAGACGTTGCGCCGCGAACGCGACTCCGGCAACGTCTGGCGCGAACGCATGTAAAAGCCGTACTCTTCAAGCACGGCGATCGACTCGAACACCATGGTCGTGCTGAGCAAACCAAGATCTTTACGAATCTGCTCGATAGTCGGGTGGCAAACGCCGCGATCGTCAGAGAGCATCGTTAGATAAACATACATGCTGATTTGGCGCGGGTTGAGTATGTGGAAGAGAAACCCGCTCCACCATGCCGGAAGCTCTGCCAAAGGTTCGCATTCGCCTTGGCGCACATCGGAGGATACGGAATTTCGGACGACGTTCGCATCATCCAAATAGAAGAGACCTCGCGATTAGAAACGAGTAACTATTAACTCGTTTTTCAATGGCGAGGCATCCTGGCCTGTCGGGGCAGGCGTACAATAATTTGAATGCTGCGGCTTACAACCGCTCGCTGCTATGCCGTCGCTAGCGCTACGTCCGAACGAACGTTCCAGTACGTGTCGCGAATGACCGGCTCGAACCCCGCTTTGCGTACGATCTCTTCCAAATCGCGACGCGTCGCCTCATTGGTAGATCCGGCGTCGTGCACGACCTGCTCCTCGAGAATCGTACCACCCATGTCGTCGCAGCCGTAAAAGAGTGCGAGCTGTCCCATCTTCAGTCCGGGCGTGAGCCAAGAGGCTTGCAGATGCGGAACATTGTCGAGATATAAACGAGAAATCGCAAGCACGCGCAGGTACTCCAGACCGCTCGCTTCTTTTCCCCGCAGCGGTGTCTTCCACGGCACGTAATACCATGGGATGAATGCGGTGAATCCACCGGTCTCATCTTGCAGATTGCGAATCACATCCAAGTGTTCGATACGCTCTTCATGCGTTTCGATCGAGCCGAACATCATCGTCGCGGTCGTCGGCATGCCGAGCAGCTGGGCTTCGCGCATCACACCGATCCACTGCTCCGGCTTCACCTTTCGAGCACTGATGCGCTTGCGTACGCGCTCCACGAGAATCTCCGCGCCGGCGCCGGGCAACGATTTCATCCCGGCGGCCTTCAAACGCACGAGGACCTCACGCACCGGCATCTTCTCGACGTTTGCAAGTCCAACCACTTCCGACACGGACAGGGAATGAATGTCGACGTCCGGATACTCGCGCGCAACGCGCATGAACAGTTCTTCGAACCACGGCAGTCCAAGTTCGGGGTTTACGCCGCCTTGGATCATGATCTGCGTAGCGCCTTGATCTGCAGCGTACTTCACGCGTGACAAGACCTGATCGTGCGACATCGTGTAACCCTCTTTGTGTTTTTCCGGACGGAAAAACGCACAGAAGGTGCAGTGGACGTTGCAGACGTTCGTATAGTTGATCGTCGTATCGATCACGTACGTGACGACGTTGGTGGGATACAGCTGCATGCGGCGCGCGTGCGCGGCAGCACCGAGCTCGTGGATGTCGGCCTCGTTATAGAGGCGCACGCCTTCTTGGAACGACAGGCGGCCGCCGCCGGCAGCTTTTTCAAGTAGACTAGTGAGCGACACCGATGACCTCCGGACTTACACGCGGGACCTTGTCGATCGCGCCGATGGCTTGAAGTTCGCGGCAATACGCCGCAAGGCCGCGCTGCGCGGCTGAATGGAACGTGAAATTGAGTTTCCCGTAGTAGATCTCGTAGAATCCGGCGGGGCGTGACTTTACGCTTTGGGCAAGCGCTATCACCCGATCGCGATTACCGCGACCCCACGAATACGCGTCGGTCAGCGCGTGCAGACATTCGCGCACTTCGTCCAGGCGGTTCTCGAAGATCTCCCGCCGCGCAACCCACACCGCAGTTACGGATTGCTCGCCGGTCCAATCGCGCCAGAGCAGACCCAGATCGTACACGTGCTCGCTGGGGAACTCGAACGTCGCATCGATTGCGGCGTCACCGATAATCATCGCAGGTTCACCGTTACGAGCACTCGCAAGCGGATCGTCGGCTTCCACAAACTGCGCGCGCACACCGTACCGGCGTTCAAGAAGAACACGCAGCAGATTACGCCCGCTGGCCGATTCCATCGTCGTCGCGATCTTCGCGCCGTCCAGCAGTGCAGGCGGAAGCGTTGAAATCAGCAGCACCGAAACGATCTCTTCGCGCGCGCCGATGCAAAGATCGGGTAACAGCGCATATCGATCCGCGTCCAGCGCGTACTCGTATGCGCTAACCGGCCCCATGTCGAGCTCGCCATCGCGCATCATCGCGTTGAGGCGTGCGGGAACGTCGGCGACGAGCGTTCCCGGATAATCGATCACGCCCTCATCGAACGCAGCATAAATCGGCAAATCGTTGACATACCGCATACGGCTGCAACGCAACATTATGCCGTCACCAACTGTCCGGACGGCGGCGTCCAATCATGCGGAAACTCTTCGTACGTCGAATTGCGGCGCACCGGAACGTATCCGGCTTCTTCGATCAAACGGCGGAACTCGCGATCGTCGACGTACTGCCCCGACTGCGTGCCGGCGCTGTGATAGATCAATTCTTCATCGGTGCTGCCGTGGGTACCGTCCATGTCGTCGGCGCCGAAGTGCAGCGCGACCTGGCAGACCTTGAGCCCTTGTATCATCCAATACGCTTTGATGTGGTCGAAGTTGTTCAGCATCAAGCGCGCAACGGCGAACATACGGATGTCATCGAGGCCGGTGGTCCAGCCGCAGTCGTTCATCTCGTTGCCGTCGGGATGGAACGCCAGCGGAA
Organism: uncultured bacterium; assembly: GCA_964602255.1. Classification (GTDB taxonomy): domain Bacteria; phylum Vulcanimicrobiota; class Vulcanimicrobiia; order Vulcanimicrobiales; family Vulcanimicrobiaceae; genus CAZRQS01. The sequence goes on from CAZRQS010000063.1 coordinate 5,323, forward strand.
TGAACGCGTTGAAGCCCGCCGAGCGGTCTTGCGATTCGCGCAGGCGCACGAGATGGTCGAGGCGGTCTTCGAGCGATTCGATGTGTCCGTACAGCATCGTTGCGTTCGAAGCGATCCCTTGACGGTGCAGCTCTTCGTGAATCGCGAGCCAGTTCTCCGAGCTGACTTTTCCGGGGCAAATCTTCTTGCGCGTTTCTTCCGCGAAGATCTCCGCGCCGCCGCCGTTGACGTTATCCAAACCGGCTTCTTTGAGCATCGAGATCATCGCGGCAAAGCTCATGCGGTGGCGTTTGCACATGTACTCGAGTTCGGCGGCGGTGAACAGCGAGAGCTGCACGTGCGGCAGATGCTCTTTGAAGCGGCGCATGAGCGGCAGCCAGTAGTCGAGCGAGAGCTGACGCGGATCGTGTCCGCCAACGATATGAATCTGGTTGAAATTGACGCCCGTTTCAAGCGCCTTGGCCATCACTTCATCGGCGGCCATGCGCACGACGCGCTCTTTTTCTTTGAATTCGTCCGCTGCAAACGAACAGAACTTGCAGCCGGCATAACAGACGTTCGTCGAGTTGATGTAGCGATTGAGGACGTAGAAGACTTTCTTGCCGCTCTTGCGCTCTTTGGCTGCGCGGGCCATGCGCCCGAGATTGTGAATGTCCGGGGTTCGGAACAAGACCAGGCCGTCATCGATGGAGAGCGGGATCCCTCCTTCCACCTTGCGTTCGATCGGAATGAGCGCTGGGTCCATCGGTAATGCCACGGGCGATCCTTTTAACTTGTAGAGAGAGCGGTATGCTTGCTGCTTTTGTACTGTAAAGGCCGCGCCCTGGCGCAGCCACTGGTAAGGTCGCAAACGGCTGCTAGCGTTCCGCCAGCCGCCCGCCCGTTGCGCGCACAATTGCCGCGCCGAACAGCGCCAGCACCAGGCCGAGGCAGACTCCTCCGATGACATCGGTAGGATAGTGCGCAGCAAGTGCGAGTCGCGACCAAAGGATGCCGAGCCACATGATGGCAAGCACGGCGAATCCGGAATACCGCACGGCCGGCGGCAAGTTCGAGCGCAGCACCAGTATGGCCGCAAGTAAATAAAAAGCCGTCGAGATTGTCGCGTGCGAGCTCGGATACGAGAACGCGTGCTCGTGACGGATCAGCCAGTCCAGGCGCCTCGGCCGAGCGAATAACCGTTGTAATTCATCCGCGCAGCCCCAAGCGACCAGTGCAGTGCCGACGAGATAGAGCATTCGTGCTCTCCAAGATTTCACGAACACGGCAATAGCAAGGCATATCGCGTAAAGCGGCGCAAGCACCGGCGCCCATCCGGCGTTCGTAAACGCCCACGCAAGGCCAATCGCGTGCCCGCGAACGGTTTTCGCCAACGCAAACAACGCAGGCGGCTCGCCATGCGCAGTAACGTAAACCCCGAGCCACCAAAACGCAGCAAG
>CAZRQS010000063.1:6861-11178 GCA_964602255.1 uncultured bacterium
ACGCATGCGACATCATGAAGATGCCGCGAAAAGATCTTGTTGGCCGCCCTCGTCTCGGCCGAGGCGTGGAGCAATTTGTTCGAGTTCGCCAAGGCCCAGGAGAATGCGGCGCGGTTTGGTGCCTTCGTGCGGTCCGACGACTTTGAATTCTTCCAGCTGCTTCATGATGCGCACCGCGCGCGGATGGCCAATCGAGAATTGTGACTGCAACGCAGCTGTTGACGCGTAGCTGTTCTCGATGATGAATTTCGCGGCATCGTAGCACAGCGGATCGACGTCTTTCTTGGCGGCGTCGTCGTCCGAAATCGGCGTGACTTCGACGTCAAGGAGATTCTCGGGACGGCCTTGCTTCGCCCAAAACGCGACGAGGCGGTGCACCTCGCTGCCGGTGATGAGCGCGCCTTGCGATCGGATCGGTTTCGGCGCGTCGATTGGCAAATATAACATATCGCCGCGGCCGAGCAGACGCTCCGCGCCGGCCATGTCGAGAATCGTGCGCGAATCAACTTGCGAGCTCACTGCGAACGCAATACGTGACGGAATGTTCGCCTTGATCAGGCCCGTGATCACGTCCACGGACGGGCGCTGCGTCGCGACGATGAGATGAATGCCCGTTGCTCGCGCGAGCTGCGCCAACCGCATGATCGTCGTCTCGACTTTCGCAGGCGCAACCAGCATGAGATCCGCGAGCTCGTCGATGATGATGACGACGTACGGCAATTTTTCTTCAGGGAACTTCGCGTTGTATTCTTCGATCTTGCGTACGCCGGCTTTTGCGAAACGTTCGTACCGCACGTCCATCTCTTTGGTCATCTCGAAGAGCGCGCCCGCGGCCATGCGAGCGTCGGTTATGACGTCCTTGATGAGATGAGGAATACCGTTGTACACCGTGAGCTCGACTCGCTTGGGATCGATCATCAGCGTCTGCACTTGATGCGGCGTCGCACTCACGAGAAGCGATGCGATGATCGTGTTCAAGCAGACGGATTTACCGGAACCCGTAGCACCCGCGACGAGCAAATGCGGCATCTTGCCTAAATCGCCGAAGACCGGCCGGCCCGTAATATCTTTGCCGAGCGCCATCCACAGCGGCGGCACTTGGCCGCGCTGCGGCAGCGCTTCCAAAATTTCGCGGATCGCTACGACGGAGACGGTTTTATTTGGAACTTCAATGCCGACAGCGGACTTGCCGGGAATCGGCGCTTCGATGCGCACGCTCGTTGCTGCAAGCGCAAGCGCGAGGTCGTCCGCGAGCGAAGCGATCTTCGAAATCTTCACGCCACGTTCCGGCTTGAGCTCGTAGCGGGTAATCGATGGGCCGCGCTCGATATGCACGACTTTTGCGCCGACACCGAACGACGCCAGCGTATCTTCGAGCACGTGCGAGCGGCTCGAGTCGTCCGCGATCTGCGCCTGCGGCGGATCGAACAGCGCGAGATCCGGCAAGTGATAGACGACCTCACCATACGCTACGGCAGCGGGCGGTTCGTATTCACCGACGAGGTCCTGTAGGACGAGCTCTTCTTCTTCGTTGTCACCCTGAGCTTGTCGAAGGGCGTAATCGTCGTCCTCTTCGTTGTCACCCTGAGCTTGTCGAAGGGCATAATCGTCGTCTTCTTCTTCATAGTCGTCCGGCGCCAGTGAATCTTCGACGACGATCTGCGGCGTCACCGGAGCGATAAACGGCTCGATCGGAACGATGGCGGTCGACGCGAGATCGAACGGTTCTTTCTTTTTCGCAGCCGCGCTCTTGGGCAATGCGAATGCTTCGCGCAGATCGGAGTGTCCGTCCGGAATCGCCACGCGCATTTTCGGCAAGCGCAGCTTGGAGAGCATGAGCACGAGCCAGCCGATGACCTTCTTTACCGAAACGTTGCTGATCCACACCGCGAGCAGTAGCGCCACGAACACGAGCACAATGCGCGCACCTGCGACGCCGATGAGCGTTTGCAGAGCCGACCACAGCGTCGAGCCCAGCATGCCGCCGCGGCGCCCGAACGAGGCGTCCGCGACCAGGAAGTAAGCCAGCGCCGCCGTGCCCAGCGTGGCCATCATGCGCGGCACGTTGATTTCCAGGAAGATGATCCCGCCGAAGAGCGCGATGAGTACAGGGAAAAGCGGAGCGGCGCCACCAAAGAGGGCGTACAGGGCATGAGCCGTTGCGGCGCCGGCAATACCGGCGCGCGCCGGTTGTAACGCCAGTGCGATCCCCAAGAGGACGGCGAGACCGATCGCGGCAATGCCGGCGATCTCAAAGTTCAGTCGCGTCTTCGCGGTCGCCTTACGGCGTACGCGTGCCATGGAAGAAGTTCATTCGTCACAACCTAAGGAGTTCATTTGCCAACCCCAACGATCGTCGTACTCGATGGCGACCAAACAGGACAAGAATTGCTGCTCGAAGCGCTGCGCGTCATGGATCGCTCGGTCATTGGCGTCGACTTGAATTTCGAGCACTACGATCTCTCGCTCGAAAAGCGGCGCGAAACGCAGAACGCAATCGTACAAGAAGCGGCCGAAGCGATGAAACGCGCGCGTTACGGCTTGAAAGCCGCAACGATAACGCCGGAAACAAAAGGCGATGTCGGTTCACCGAATGCGATTTTGCGCAGAGCGATCGAAGGCAAAGTGATCGTACGAACCGGCCGCCGTCTGCCGGGCGTGCGTCCCGTTGCGGGTATTCACGCGCCGATTTCGGTCGTGCGCATGGCTGTCGGCGACGCATACGGCGCAAAGGAATGGCGCGAAGGCGAGGGTGCGAACGAGGTCGCGTATCGCACCGAAACTATCGAGCGCAGCGTGTGCCGTTACGTCTCGGAGTACGCGTTTCAGCATGCCGAACGAATGAACGCGAAAGTTTTCGGCGGTCCGAAATACACCGTGAGTCCGGTGTACGAAGGTATGCTCAAAGAAGAGATGGACGCGGCCGCGCAGCGTCATCCCAACGTGACGTACGAACCGCAGCTCATCGACGCGACCTACGCGCTCTTGCTAAGCACGGACGGCGAACGCCCGATGGTCATTCCGTCGCTCAATCGTGACGGCGACTGCCTCTCCGATCTGGTGATGCAGCTGTTCGGCTCTATCGCGGGAGCCGAATCGGTGTTGTTGTCCTTCGATGAATCGCTTAAGCCGTCGGTCGTCATGGCCGAAGCGCCGCACGGTACGGCTCCGCGCCTGTTCGGAAAGAACGTCGCCAACCCGATGGCGATGATCCTTGCTTCCGCAGCGCTTCTTTCATATATGGAAGACAAGCGGGCCCAGAACGCTTCGCGCGCTATCTACGAATCGACGCTCGAAGCCGTCCACGAAGGCCTTGCCACGAGCGACCTCGGCGGCCACGCTTCGACGACGGACTTCACCGATGGCGTCATCGAGCGCGTGAAACGGAAACTGGACGTATGGTCGTCCTTGTAACCGCCTGGTAGCCACTTCGGGCCAGGTTAAGACTCTGTAAGCAACTAGTAAAAGCAGCCAGGCCATAGTACGCTAGAGCCCGGGTATGGCCTGGCTTAATAACAAGCCCCCTTCTGCCTTGGGGGCAAAGCAAGCAGACGCAGGCAGCAAACATAGTTTTGACGTTCCGGTGAAGTTTCGGGTGCGGGGTGTTGCCGAGCCGGTCCAGGCCACCTTGCTCCACATCGCCGTCGCCGGCTGCCGTTTGCGATCGTGGATGATGATGGAGCGCGGAACGGCGCTCTCTTTCGATTGGCGTCTGGGCGACGGAAAATTGCTCACTTTGAACGGCGTGGTCGCTGCGCGCTATGCGCCTCGCAACGGCGGCGTCGGTTTCGAATATGCCATCGCACTCGAGCCAATGCGTGAAGCGGATTCGGACGCGCTCGCCCGTGAAGCAGCGATGCTCGCGCGGCGTACGTCTTCAGCCCGTAGCTACGACACCTCGCTGATCGACATCTCGCAGTTCACCGGGTACCGTGCGCCAGACGACTTCGCGCTCACCTATCGCCCCGACGATCCGCACGGCGGCGCTCGAATCGGCCAAGCATGCGACGTCACCGGCAACGCGTTACGTTTGCGCTGCGACGAACAGCTGCGTCAAAACCAAATCATTCATCTCCAAGTGCGCTTGCCGGATGTCGTTCTGGACGTGCACACCGGTAGAGACGACGAACTCGTCGTCGGCCCGATGGGCTATCGCAGAGTGCCGCGTAAATATCTTCGCAGGCCGTTCGAAGAGCTCAAACTGCGCGGCCGCGTGGTCGCAGTAACGAAAGACTCCAAGCGGCGAGATGCTTACGAAATTGAATTGCTCGACGTCGACGGACTCGCGCGCGAAGAGATCGCGCGGTACATTCACGC
>CAZRQS010000063.1:11278-12475 GCA_964602255.1 uncultured bacterium
CGTGAACCACAGCGTTGCATTGATCTCTTCGTAGGGCTACGCTAAACCTGGAGGGGTAGCCATGAACAAGCACACGTATGCTGTTGTGCTTTTCGCTTTAGCGTTATTGGTAGGATGCGCGCACGGTGGCGGCAGCGGCACGATACCGGTAACGCCGCAACTTCTAAACAGCGGCGATCAAACATTATCCGGAGTGGTTCACGGGAATTTCACGGAATATGCAATGCCTGCCGGCGCGCGTCCGGTCGATATTGCACAAGGTCCATACGACACGCAGTGGTTTACTTCAAACACCGCCACGTTTGGCGGGGGATATCACGTTTACCGTTTTTCCGACTCAAACGGAAGCGTCGGCACGTTTACGAAAGGTCCGCCGTGGGCGGTAGTAACCGATCCACTTACGGTGAATGGGCTGATCTACTTCATCTCTTTAAACACGATGGGACCGGGACAAAATCCGGAATTTCTTAGCAACGCAAACTATGCAGGAGTACTGACGGTCGGGTCCGAGATCGCCAGCGATGAGCAGATCGGGGATCTCACGCTCGGTCCCGATGGGCGTATTTGGTATCCCGATTGCATTGAAGTATGCGGCAATACCTTCGAGCCAGATGGCTTCGTCGTAAGTGTAACGCCTGGGGCGGGCACAAGGAGACTGGTTCTTCCGAACTTTGTCGCCAACCGCCTTTCGGGCGGTCCCGGAGGTCACATCTATGCAACCGCATCATACACGACTGCGGTGAGCACGCCACCGCCGAACGATTCAGCCGTATTCGTGATATCGACGACATCGGATACGATCCTGAAGAAGGTTTTGCTGCCGCATGGCAGCACGCCGACCGGTATCGTCACCGGTGCCGACCACAATCTATGGATAACCGAACCAGGCATTAACAAAATTGCGCGCATGACGCCGCTCGGCGTCGTCACGCAGTTTTCTTTGCCGACGGCCAACGCGTCTCCGAGCCGAATCACCTACGGGTTCGACAACGCCTTGTGGTTTACTGAAACAAAGGCGAACAAGATCGGGCGAATTACGACCAGTGGGAGTATACGGGAGTTCGTCATTCCAACGGCGCACTCGGGCCCGACCGGCATCCTTGATTGTTCCACCAAGTGGTGTCCGCCGCACGGCGGGGTGTGGTTCGCGGAATCGAGCGTAAATAAGATCGCGAAGTTCCGCTCGCCGCTGTAAAC
>CAZRQS010000064.1:0-12468 GCA_964602255.1 uncultured bacterium
TTGCCCGTCTCCGTGCGTGGTAATTCTGAGACGAACTCGATTTCGCGTGGCGTTTTGAACGGCGCTATCCGGCCTTGCACGAAGGCCTTCAACTGATCGGCTTTTGCGCAGTCCGCCGGCGCTCCGTTTGCCAGTACCACGTACGCTTTGACGATATTGGTGTGGTGCTGCGGGTCGGGTTTTGCCACGACCGCGCATTCTTTTACGTCCTCGTGCGCGAGCAGCGCCTGTTCGACTTCAGGGCCTGAAATATTGTAACCGGCAGAGATGATCATATCGTCCGTACGCGCGACGTACCAGAAGTATCCGTCTTCATCCATGCGATACGCATCGCCGGGATAGTTCCATCCATTTTGCACGTACGTCGTTTGGCGCTCGTCGTCGAGATAGCGGCAGCCCGTCGGGCCCTTTACCGCTAAGCGTCCTACCGTGTTCGGCGGCAACGGATTGCCGTCGTCGTCATGAATCTCCGCGATGTATCCGGGGACGGCGCGTCCCGTCGAACCGCCGATCACTTTGTCCTCGGGCGAACCGACGAAGATATGCAGCATCTCCGTGCTGCCGATACCGTCCAGTATCTTCAGTCCCGTACGATCGTACCAGTTCTGCCACGTCGGCAAGGGTAGAGTCTCGCCTGCGGAGACACACGTACGTAACGAAGTGATGTCGTGCTTGTGTACGAGTTCGGCCATTGTGCGATAGGCGATGGGCGCGGTAAAGAGCACGTTGACTTTGAATTCTTGAATCGCTTCCAACAGCGGTTCGGGCGCAGCCTTTTCCAGCAGCAACGTTGACGCGCCAATGTTGAGTGGAAAGAGCAATATCCCGCCCAAACCGAACGTGAAACCCAGCGGCGGACTACCGGTGAAAAGATCGTCAGGGTTCGCGCGCAGAACGTACGCGCCGTAACTATCGCACGTCGCCATGATGTCGCGGTGAAAGTGCATCGCCGCTTTCGGCTCGCCCGTCGTCCCCGACGTGAAGGCAATCATGGCGACATCTTCCGCCGCGGTATCGACGTTACGAAACGTATCGGCTTTTGCGCTGATGCGGCCTTCCAGATCGCTTCCGCCGAAGTGCAGTGTTTGAAAATCCGGAATCGATTGTGTCGCGGTCCGAAGCTCGTCGGCCAGCCGCACGTCGCAGAGAGCGTGGCGAATCTGCGCTTTCTCACAAATGACGCCGAGCTCGGTTGCGCGATAAAGCGGCATCGTAGTCACCGCGATAGCACCCGCCTTCATCACCGCAAACCATGCCGCAGCAAGCATCGGCGAGTTAAAGCCGCGCAGCAGCACCCGGTTTCCCGGAACGACGCCGAGGTCTTCGACGAGTACGCGAGCGATGCGGTTCGCGTGCCGGAACAAATCCTCGTACGTCCACGTAACGGTTTGACTCGAGCCGTTCGAAGAACCGGGAGCGACGATGCACCTTCGCTTACCAAAGCCTTCCAGAACATGGCGGTCCAGCAAACGCGCAGCACAGTTGAGGCGTTTGGGATACCGCAAGCGTGAAAGATTGAAAATGAGTTGCGGCCACTGTTCGCGCGGCGGCAGCCGGTCCGCGGCGAACGTGTCGACGTGTGCACTTGACGGTTGTTCAACCACGCGTACGCTCGAGCCGTCGCACCTGATGTTCCTCCAGATCGTCCACTCTAATGTGGTGGTCCCGCATCCATTTTCGCGAATCCTTGTAGAGCTGCTCGAAGTTCATCCAAAAGGGGCCTGCAATATCCCGATGAATCGCAACGACGTCTTCAAGCGCCCGCCATGTGGTCATGACGCGCCCCGACGCAACCATGTACACGACGTCGGGATCGACGAAGCCTTTGCGAACGTAAAAGCCGATCCGTTCGAAACAGCGCAGAACCGTCAGTTCTTTATGCTCGCGTTCGTCGGCGCCGGCTACCAAGCCGACCTCCCGGCGAAACGATTCGTCCTTCAAACGATTCGCCAATTCGAATTGCACGAAGTGGCGCGCTTCCATTTGAAAGGGATTGTCCAGCTCGCTGAAAACCGCAAGCGCGCCTTCGAATTGCGTCGCTTTGCGCAGGTGATGCAGTTGTTCGCGTGTCGCGCTCGCATGCTCGGCAGCGACGCGTACTTCGCGCAGTGCCGCCAAGGCCGTAATCGCGATGACCACGCCGGTAAATGCCGTACTCAGGCCTAAAACCGCTTCCCAATTCATGGCCGTCCTCGCTTGCACTATCGTGCTAGAACCGCCCGTGCGATAACGATTTGCTGAATTTCGCTCGCGCCCTCGTAGATGCGTAGTGCCCGCACGTCGCGATACAAGCGCTCGACCACCTCGCCGCGCGTAACGCCGCGCCCGCCGAAAAGTTGCACGGCGTCGTCGATGGCGCGGGACGCGGCCTCCGTGGCAAACCACTTTGCCATCGCCGCCTCACGCGTAACGCGATCCGCGCCTGTATCTTTCGCGTGAGCTGCACGGTACACCAGCAAGGCGCCCGCGTCGATGTCCGTAGCCATGTGCGCGATCTTTGATTGCGTTAATTGCATTGCGGCGAGCGGCTGGCCGAACAAGCGGCGTTCGTTTACGTGTGCGACGGTCTCATCGAGCGCGCGCCGCGCAAAACCGAGCGCTGCTGCGCCGACGGTTGCGCGAAAGACGTCGAGCGTCGCCATGGCGATTTTGAAACCGTCGCCTTCGTTACCGAGCCGTTGGTCTTCCGGAATGCGGCAGTTCTCAAACCGCAGGGTGCCCAACGGATGGGGCGAGATCGTTTCGATGCGTTGCGGTACGGAAACACCGGGCGCGTGCGCCGGAACGACGAAAGCGCTCAGCCCCTTCGAACCCGGTTCGCCTGTGCGGGCAAACACAATGTACAGCTGCGCGATACCGGCGTTGCTTATCCATGTTTTCTCGCCGTCGATCACATAGCTCTCGCCGTCCTTGCGCGCGGTCGTTGCGGTTGCTGCAACATCGGACCCGGCTTCGCGCTCGGTCAATGCAAAAGCGGTGATGGTCGAGCCGGAGGCAATGCCCGGAAGAAAGCGTTCCTTCTGCTGCACCGATCCGAAGAGCGAGATTGGCGCGCTGCCCAAGCCTTGCATGGCAAAAGCGAAATCCGCGAGCGCGTCGTGATATGCAAGCGCCTCGCGCGTGATGCAGAGCGTACGCACGTCCAGATCCAGGCATGGCTGAAGGTAGCCGTTTTGCGCGAGCGCGTGCACCCAATGCCGGACCGCAGCGTCTTCGGAGGCTTCATCACGTTCTGCGCTGGAAGCAAGCCAAGTGTGCAACGCCTCTGCGTATTCGCGATGGCGCTCTTCGAAAAATGGCCAATTGAGATGCGAGCGATCCGGCATGCTAATCGCCTGCGAACACCGGGCGTGAGCCCGAGATGAAGGCTTCGTAAGCGCGTTTGAAGTCGTTCGTCTCCATGCACACCGCTTGTGCTCGTGCTTCGGCATCTATAGCCGCGCCCAGCGGCATATCCCATTCCTCGTGCAGCATGCGTTTGGTCATCGCGTGCGCGAACGTTGGGCCGTTTGCCAACTGTTGCGCCAGGTCGACGGCTGCGGAAAGTACGGTCTGCGGTTCATGCAGCGCGTTATAAAATCCCCACGCGAGCGCCTCGTTTCCGTCGATGGAGCGGCCGGTATACAGCAATTCCGCAGCGCGTCCTAGACCGATGATGCGCGGAAGCATTGCGCACGCGCCCATATCGCAGCCCGCAAGGCCGACGCGAACGAACAGGAACGCGACTTTGCTGCGCGCGGTGCCGTACCGTAAATCCGACGCCATTGCAAGGATTGCGCCGGCGCCCGCACACACGCCGTCGACCGCCGCGATAATGGGCTGCGGACACTCGCGCATCGCTTTGACCAAGTCGCCCGTCATCTGCGTGAATTCTAAAAGTTCTTCGGGCGAGTACTCGGTGAGCGGCCCGATGATCTCCCGAACGTCGCCGCCGGAGCAGAAGTTTGCGCCGGCACCGGTGATGACGACGGCCTTGACGTTCGCGTCGCTCTTGAGCGAAGTGAAATAGTCACGCAACTCCGCGTACGATTCAAACGTCAACGGATTCTTGCGTTCGGGACGGTCCAGCGTGAGCGTCACAACTTTTCCGTCGATGTCATAGCGGACGTACGGCATGTGCGAATTCCTACCTGATCCGAAGTGGAAAGTCTTCTTCGGCTTCTTCCCCGGCCGCATTGCGCGCGATGACCCGCACCAAGTAGGCGCGCACGAAAATTGGGGGCACGTCGAATACGCGCAAGGCGAAGGCGAAGCGGCCGTAATCGCGGCGCGGCACATTGATGGAAAACAAGTTCGTGCGCACTTCGACGCTCGCGACGTTGGTGCTGGTTGTGATCTGCCCGGACCACGTCTGCCCGCGATGCACCTCATCACTGGAGAAGTGCATCGCGATGATCTGCGGGGGCGCGGTATTTGCAGCGACGAGGGGCGCCGGCATCGCGCGTGCCGATCCAGTCGAAACGTTGGGTGGAACGGCCGGCGCGTGCGCGGCGCAGCCGCCCAACAAGAACGCAGCCAACATAAAAGCGGTACGGCCGGACATCGAGCAGCTACTGAGCGTACAAACGGCGCATTTCCTGCCGCCGAGAGGCCGGCGCCGTTCCGGGCGCGTATCGCTGCCCCATGCCCAATCCGGTTCCCCGGAGCAAGACGCTCGATCTTCTGGTCGCCGTTTGTACGCTCTGGATTTCGTGCGGCTTCTTTTTAGACGCGTGGGCGCACGGTCACGTGCCGGTCGAAACGTTCTTCACGCCCTACCACGGCATGTTCTACAGCGGCATGCTCGCACTGGTCATCGTACTGGCTGTCTTTCGGATTCGCGCCGGTGGTTTTCCGGAGAGTTACCGCTACCCACTGCTCGGCATTCCCATCTTTATCGCCGCGGGAATCGGCGATCTCATCTGGCACCGGTTCCTCGGCGTCGAAGAAGGCGTCGATGCATTGCTCAGCCCGACGCATCAAGCGCTCGGGTTAGGCATCTTCTTCATCTCAGCGGGACCTATTCTTTCGGCCCTTCGCGATCGCGCGTCACTGCGCACGCTCTGGGACCAGCTTCCGCTCATCTTTGCGCTTGCAGCCTGGATGGAACTGATTCACTTTGGAACGGCATACGCGTTCGATCCCGGAGCAGGGCGCACGAACGCGCCGCCATCTACGCTCGCGTTCACGCCGGACTATCTCACCGCCGTTGCGATCGGCTATTACAAACTCGGCACGGGTGTTCTCGTGGTGTTGTTCCAAAGCGCGGTGATGGCGGGATTTGCACTCTTTGCCGGAACGCGATTTCCTCTGCGCCCCGGCGCGCTCACGCTGATGTATCTGCTCGGCAACTTTGCCGCAGCGGCGGCCTTCACCAATGATACGGCGCTTTTAGGAACGACTCTCGCCATGAGCTTCGTCGCCGGAGTGACGGGGGATTTCGTCGTCGCGCGTTTGCGTCCATCGCCGGAGCGAATTGTGGAATATCGCATTCTCGGAACGGCCGTTCCGGTTGCGTATTTCGCGACGTATTTCATCGCCACAGCGATCGCCGACCGCGTGTGGTGGGATTGGAACGTCTTGCTCGGAGCGGTTATATGGGCGGGCGTCATGGGTTTCGGATTGACGCTGCTTTCCGCTCCGCGAACGCAAAGCGCCTAATGCCGCTCGCCCTGGCGCTGGCGGCGCTGCTCGCACATGTCGTAGCGAGCGTCCGGTATGGATATTTCCGCGACGAACTGTACTTCATCGCCTGCGCGAAGCATCTTTCGTGGGGATACGTCGATCAGCCGCCGCTCGTTGCTTTTGCGGCTTGGCTTTCTGCGCCGCTCGGCTACAATTTGGTCGCCCTGCGGCTGCCTGCGGCAATTGCAGCGGCACTTACCGTTTGGCTTGCGGCGCGCGTTGCGCGCGAATTCGGCGGCGGCATCTTTGCGCAAACGCTCGCAGCACTCGCGACGCTGCTGTTGCCGGCGTATCTGCTGCTGGGCACTACGCTTACCACAACCTCGTTTGAACCGCTCTCCTGGACGCTGCTCGTCTACTCGCTGATACGCCTGGTGCGTACGGAAGATCCGCGGTATTGGCTCGCTGCCGGTGCCGCGTTCGCATTCGGTATGTACGGCAAGTACTCGATGCTCTTGCTCGCAGCGGCACTACTCGCCGGATTGCTCTGCACGCGCGAACGCCGTTTGCTTTTCACGTGGTGGTTTGCGGCCGGAATCGCACTCGCCGCGCTTGCGCTCGCGCCGAACATTCTTTGGCAAGGCGCACACGGCTGGCCCTTTCTGGACGTGGTGCGAGGCGATTTTGAGCATCGCCATGCGTTCCAAACCGGACTGACGCTCGAGTATAAAAACTTCGCGCAAAACGCCGTGGCATTCATCGCCGAGCAGATCCTCTACACCAATCCGATCTCCGTACCGCTGTGGCTTGCGGGTGCCGGTATGCTCGCGTTCGCACGGGAGTACCGGCAGTACCGTTTTATCGCCGTTGCGTATCTCGTTCTGCTCGTACTGGCGATATGGCTTGAAGCGAAGGGCTACTATATCATCGGCATCTACGCTGCGCTGCTCGCGGCCGGCTGCGTGCTGCTCGAGCGCGTGCTGGTCCGCACGAGCGCGCGTGCCGCTGCCGTTGCGGTCTTTCTCCTTATCACGCTGCCGTTCGTTCCGATGTCGCTGCCGGTTCTGCCGGTCGACAGTTTCATCGCATATTCGAAGCTGCTGCACCTCACCGGACAAAACGGCACTCTGCCGCGGCTGATTCAGCCGGTGTACGCCGAAGAATTCGGATGGAATGACCTCGCCGCCCATGTCGCTGCCGTGTACAACAGCCTTCCCGCCGCAAAACGCAGCCGAACGGCAATCTTCGCCGACACCTACGGCGATGCAGGCGGTTTGGATTTCTACGGCTCGCGCTACGGGCTACCGCCGGTCATCAGCGCGCAGAACACGTATTATCTTTGGGGTACTCGCGGCTATGATGGAACGACACTGATCTTGGTGGGTGCATCGCAAGCGGATCTCGTGCGCAAGCTCTATCGAAACGTCCATCTCGTGGCAACGTACGGCAATCCGTATAAATGGGTCGTCGAAGGTCCGACGCCGATCTATCTGTGCACGGATCCGGTGGCTCCGCTCTCGCAGCTGTGGCCGCAACTGAAATGGTATGGCGCCTGATCTTCGCATAAGGCCGGCTACCGGCGGCGACGTAAAAGCGATCGCGACGGTGCACGTCGCTGGATGGCGAGAGAATTATCGCGGCATGATCGAGAATCACATAATCGACGAGCGGACCGTCGAATGGCGCATTGGCTTTTGGGCCGCTGCGCTCAAAGAACCGGTCCGTCGTACGTTCGTCGCGCAGGACGAGCACGCGGTCATCGGATTTGCCAGCACGCTCGTCTTAAAGCCCCCTGTCGAGAATTTCGACAGCTACCTGGAAACGTTGTATCTCCTCTCCGGCGCCAAACGTCAGGGAACCGGCCGCGCGTTGTTGCGCGTCACCGCAGAAACCTTACTGCGCGAGGGATGCCGGAATATGGCGCTGCGTGTTCTGCGTTTGAATCCGGCTCGAGGTTTCTACGAGCGTCTCGGTGCACGATTTCTGGGCGGAGACTTTAGCATCGATCCAGACCGGTTCGACGACGTTGCGTATGCGTTCGATGATTTGCATGTTTTGCTTTGACGTTATGGATGTGGCAGAACGATCTCGGCGCCGTTGAGATCGCCTTCGCATAACGTCACCGTGGCTTCCGCCACTTCGTGCGGCGTAACGATCCGTCCGCCGGGATTGGTTTTTGCGAGCTCGGCACGCGCAAGTTCTTCAGTCATGCCGGTGTGTTTGATGATATTGTTCACGGCCTGTTGCAACATGCCGGATTCGGTATAGCCCGGACATACGACGTTGACGGTAACGCCACTGCCGTAAAGCTCCGCCGCCAGCGAGCGCGTGAGCCCCATGATGCCATGTTTGCTCGCTGTATATGCGCTGATGTACGGCGCGCCGAATAATCCCGCGATACTCGAGATATTGACGATGCGTCCCCACTTCGCGGCGAGCATTTCGTCGATGACTTGACGCGTGCACAAATACGTGCCGGTGAGATTCGTGCCGACGATGCGGTCCCACATCGCTTTGTCCGTACGCCGGAACGGTGCAGACTCTGCAATTCCCGAGTTGTTGACAAGGATCGCAATCGGCCCGTGCACTTCACGGCAAACCGCAAAAACGCGCGACACTTCCGCTTCGTCCGCTACATCGGCATGGGCGAAGAAAAATGCATCGCCCGTGTCCGCCGCCGTACGGCTGACAACGCTGATTTTTGCGCCCTTTTCTTTGAGGGCGCGCGCGATCGCAAGGCCGATACCGCGCCCGCCGCCCGTTACCACGGCGTGCTTTCCTTCAAAAATCATACGGCCACCGCCAAACCGACAAAGAATCCCACGATCGCGGCGTCGACAAACTCTCGGGCGAGCGTGCGCGTTTCTTCTGCGGAAGGCGATCGCCAGGTCTTGTCGATGACCAGCATGAGCAAGATATAGACGCCGATAAGCGCGAGCACTCGCCAAACAACGAAGATCGAGCCAAAGACGCGGTCCCAGTGTGTTTGCGCGACCAGCCACTGCCCGACGAGAAACCCGAGCACCCAAGATGCGACTTGCGCCAGCCGAAGGCGCCGGATCAGCGCGGTCATATGTGCGCCGTTATTTCCGCCGCGCGAGCAAGATTCCGTTCCAGCTGAGACTTACCCGGAAGATATTGGACGGGCCACTTCATGCCGTCATAGCCCAGCTGCGCCGCGGCCCGTAACGTCCAATACGGATCGGCCAGATGCGGACGTCCCAGCGCGCACAAATCGGCGCGGCCGGCGGCAATGATGCTATTGACGTGATCCGGTTCGAAAATGTTGCCGACCGCCATCGTTGCGATGCCGATCTCATTTCGAATCCGATCGGCGTACGGCGTTTGGTACATGCGCCCGTACACAGGTTTCGCGTCGCGCGTCGTTTGGCCGGTTGAAACGTCGATGAGGTCGACGCCTTCAGCTTTAAACGCGCGCGCGATCTCGACTGCATCTTCCGGCGTGATACCTTCGGGATGCCAATCCGTGGCGGAGATGCGTACCGACATCGGCCGCTCTTGCGGCCACATCGCCCGCATCGCGCGAAAGATCTCGAGCGGATACCGCAAGCGGTTTTCCAGCGGGCCGCCGTATTCGTCGGTGCGTTTGTTTTGAAGCGGCGTGATGAAGCTCGAGAGCAGATATCCGTGCGCGCAGTGCAGTTCGAGCATGTCGAATCCGGCGTCGATGCCCATCCGCGTCGCACGGAGGAACTCATTTTTCACGCGCTGCAAATCGGCGCGGCTCATCTCGGCCGGCGTTTGATTTTCCGGGCCGTATGGAACGGGCGATGGCCCCATGACAGGCCAATTGCCGTCCGGGAGCGGTTCGTCCATGCCCTCCCACATCAGTTTAGTGGAACCTTTGGGACCGCTATGACCGAGTTGCAAACAGATCTTCGCTTCGGTCCACTGGTGGATGAAATCGACGATACTTTTCCAGCCGTCGACGTGCTCGGGCTTATACATGCCCGTGCAGCCCGGAGTGATACGACCCTCCGGGCTAACGCACGTCATTTCGGTATAAACCAGAGCTGCGCCGCCCATGGCACGGCCGCCCAGATGAACTAAATGAAACTCGTTGGGCATACCGTCGACCGCGCTGTACATGTCCATGGGCGACACGACAACGCGGTTGCGCAGCTCGAGATTGCGCAAACGAAACGGCGTAAACATGGGCGGGACCGGATGGGCTCCCCGCGCGAGCCAACGTTCGATTCGTTCGACATACGTCTTATCGCGTAGACGCAGATTCTCGTGACTGATGCGCTGGCTGCGCGTCAGCAGGCTGTAGGCAAATTGTTCGGGAGGCAGCTGTGAATAGCGGGCGACGTTTTCGAACCACTCCGTGCTGTTGCGCGCGGCGTTCTGAAGGCGCAGCACTTCAATGCGACGTTCGCTCTCGTACCGGGCAAGCGATCCTTCGATCGAAGGCTCTTCGCAGAGCGCTCGCTGGAGAGCGATAGCGTCTTCCATGGCCAGCTTCGTGCCCGAGCCGACGGAGAAATGCGCCGAATGAGCGGCGTCACCCAGCAGCACGATGTTCCCGTGGGTCCAATTCGCGTTGCTCACGCGGGTGAAGTTCAGCCAGTCGCGTCCGCCCAGATGCGGACTATTCGACATGAGGCGGTGACCGCGCAGATACGGCTTGAAAAGCGCCTCGCAGAATTCGAGCGTGGTTTGCGTATCCGCTTTGTCCAAGCCGTGCGCAAGCCACGTTTCTTCACGGCACTCGACTATCCAGGTGCTGGTGTGCTCGTCGAAGCGGTATGCGTGAACGGTGAACCAGCCGTGTTCCGTTTGCTCGAAAACGAACGTGAACGCGTCCAGGGGCAGCGTCGTGCCCAGCCACACGAAGCGGCATTTGCGCGTATCGAGATCGGGCGCAAATTCTTGTGCATACGCGCTGCGAATGCGGCTGTTGATTCCGTCCGACGCAATAATCAAGTCCGCGTCACGGTAGGACTCCAAATCCGAGACTTCGTTCTCGAATTCGAGCTCCACGCCGAGCTCTTCAGCGCGCTCCTGTAAAATATTCAGCAGACGTTTGCGCGCGATACCCGAGAATCCATGACCGCCGGAGCGCAGAACGTGTCCTTTGAAATGAATCTCGATATCGTCCCAGTGAGCGAAGCTGTCGACGATGCGGTCATGCGTTCGCGGATCGGCTTCGTGCAGATTCTCCAGCGTTGCGTCCGAAAACACGACGCCCCATCCGAACGTATCGTACGGGCGATTGCGCTCGATGACGCGGATCCGGTGCGCAGGATTGGCCTTCTTCATCAGCAGCCCGAAATACAGCCCGGCCGGCCCGCCGCCAATGCAAACGATGTTCATAGTTCGTATTCCAGTATTACGGGCGCGTGGTCGGAAAACCGCTGTTCCCGGTAGATTCCGGCGGTCCGCACAGTTTCGCGAAGATCCGGCGTGACCAGGTTGTAGTCGATGCGCCAGCCGTTGTTCCGCTCGAAAGCGTTCTGAAAATTCGACCACCAGCTAAACTGCTTGGGCCGATCGTTGACGACGCGAAATGCGTCCACCCAGCCAAGTCCCGAGAGCACTTTTTCCATCCAAGCGCGCTCGTGCGGAAAGAATCCCGAGATGTGGCTGCAACGCACGGGATTGTACACGTCGATCTCTTTATGCGCGATATTGAAATCCCCGGCAATGATGTACGAACGCCCGTCCGCGTGCAGCTGCTCGAGCCGTCCGTAAAAGCGTTCCAGGAATGCTTCTTTCACGACTTGTCGTGGTGGGCCCATCGAGCCGGAGGGGACGTATAACGACACGACGCTCAGTGGCGGCCGCGAGTTTTGCGCGGGATAGTCGAACTGCAACCAGCGCGCCTCGCGATCGTATTCGGGCCAGCCGAAGCCGCGAACGATACGCTCCGGCTCGCGCTTAGCGTAGATTGCAACGCCGCTGTAGCCTTTTTTCTCCGCATCCAGAAACACGCCGGTATAATGAGAGACCGCCGCCGCGTCGAGCGGTAGCTGATGCTCCTGTGCTTTGGTCTCTTGCAAGCAGACGAAGTCGGCGTCTTGCGCTTCCATCCAGGCATAGAACCCTTTACGCGCCGCCGAGCGGATGCCGTTACAGTTGAGCGTGATGACCTTGACGGCGTTACCTCTTGCGGACGACCATCAGCCCGTCGCCAATGGATAGAAGCGACGCGTCGACGCGTTCGTCACGGCCTATTTTTGCATTGAGATTGCGCAGTGCGGCGGTGTCTGCGTCGAGTGGATTTTCCTTGACCACCTCGCCGCTCCACAGAACGTTGTCGATAGCGATGACGCCGTTGGGACGGATGAGCTTTAAGCAGCGCTCGTAGTACCCGTCGTAACCGCTCTTGTCCGCGTCGATGTACGCAAAGTCGAAGTGCTCTTCTTCACCCGCCTTGAGCAGCTCGTCAAGGGTTTGCGTTGCAGGTGCAAGGTACAGGTCGATCTTGTCCGCCACACCGGCGCGCTCCCAGTAGCGCTGCGCAATCGACGTGTACTGTTCGTTAACGTCGCACGCGATGATTTGGCCGTCCTCCGGAAGCGCGAGCGCCACGCCGAGCGCGCTGTACCCCGTGAACACGCCCACTTCGATACAACGCCGCGCACCGATGAGTTTGACGAGCAGTTGCATGAACTGCACTTGGTCCGCGCCGGTTTGCATACCGGCTTGCGGCAGTCTGGCCGTTTCTTCACGCAGCTCGCGCAAAACGGGATGATCGCGCAGCGTCGTGTCGACGATATACTGCTCGACCTCTTCAGGAAGGTAAAACGATCTCGTGTTCAAGGTATTCGATCATTCCTCCGCACCCTTCGACAAGCTCAGGGTGACAAAAAAGAGCTCAGGGTGACAAAAAAGAGCTCA
>CAZRQS010000065.1:0-12456 GCA_964602255.1 uncultured bacterium
CGTGAGGAGGTCCTTGGGGAAAGTGGGATTTGAACCCACACGGGTTGTGCCCGGCCGCTTTTGAGGCGGCTGCGTCTACCGTTCCGCCATTTCCCCGCAGAACTACCGCCGATTCGTGAACGCCAGCAGCTCGGCCTGCGCTTCGGCAGCCGAAGTCGCGTTGGCGTAACCATACCACGTTCGCCCCTCGGCACGCGGCGCGTATGTTAACGTGAGGAGCGCATCGGCGTCATGCCGCTCAATCTGTGCCCGAACGTAGGAGACTGGCCACGCAACAAGGACGACACGCCGCCGCCGTGCATCGTAAATTGCGCACCCGCCACGGACTACGAGCACCCGGCCATTGTGCGGAACGACAAGCGACGTCACCTCTTGCGCGCGTTGTTTTGGGCTATTGGGAAAAACTGCGCGCGTCCGTACTTCGAAAACCGCCGCTTCGGCGTCTAGCGTTACGGTCTTTTCGAATATGCCTCCATTCGAGGGCGCATCCGGTGCCGTGTACGTGAAACTTGCCTTGCCGTTGGGATCTACCGCAGCGCTATAGCAACGATTGAATGTACCCGTCGCAATCGGATGAGTATACTTCGCGATATAGTCGCGAGAAGAAGGCCCTGCGCTTTGCGCCCACGCATCGCGCAGTCCGCCAATCGTCGTAAAAAGATTATCGCCGGTGCGCTTGTCCTCGAAGATGAACGCGCGTGCCCCAGCGCACGGCGATACGACCAAACGGGCCTGGGCGTTTTCAAATACGACCGCAGGATAACCGTCCTGGTACACATCATCCCTATATGCAACGGCGTGCTGCGCTTTCGGATCTCGAGCCGTAAATGGAATAACACTACCGGAGCGCAGCGGTAAGTACTCACGTTCGTTCCGGCGTGGCATCGCCAGGGAATGTTGATCGACCGTAGACGATACGTCCGTCTTCAGCAACGGCACGAGGAGCGCGTCCCGAGGCGCAATCATGAGCGACGGCACATTGGCCGAGAAGCCTTTAAAATGCACGCGAGCCGGTCGTGTACGTGCCGGTGAACGCGTATAGTTGACGACATCGAGAAACGCGTAACGCCCGTCCGTAGAAGTGAGCAAAACCGCGTTCGGAATTCCACCAGCCGCCGGATGCTCGACACGCGCGAATCGCGCCGACGGAATAACGCGGCCACCGGTCGCGCGATATCCCGCAAGCTTCCGTTCAACAGTGCGAATATAGGAGAGGCGTACTGCGTTTGGTGGAACGATCAGTGTCCTGAACGCGCGAAGGTCGTCTTGTGATACGTAACGCAGGTCGACCAGACGGCATGTTATGCGCATCAAACGGCAGCCGCGTTGCGCAACCATCGTTGACTGTGCGATGTGCGCGATTTGATCGTTGCTAATGCGTGACGGATCGTACGCGCTCGTAAGGTACGCAATCGCGGCGTCGGCCGCGGGCTGCGTTTGTGCGAGCAGCGTGCCGTATCGATTGATCAGATCGCCGAAGCGTTTAGTTGGCGCAAAGCGTGCTTGCGGTGTCAACTGCACGGAAAGTGCGGCGTCCCAGGAGTAAAACGCGTTCGTCCACGGCGCTTCCCACCCGGCCGGGTTCAGCGTGTCCTGAACCGGAAAATGTACGATGCCGTGCGCGCCCATTTGCAAAAGCGTGTGAAGCGCGAGCGTTGTGTTCGTGGGATCGGCGGGGCGCGGGGCGGGTTGATCCGCGTCCTGCAGCCAGCCTGCTTGAAATTCGCTGATCATCACGTCGCGACGCGGCTGCGTCTGCAGGAGGCCCGTCGAAAACTCCAACTGCACGCGGTCGTGCTCGCCAATGCTGTACGCGTCGCTTTGATACCAGTTGCCCCAGGCCCATACCGGCGCGGAGGCGGTTACTTTCATCTGATACGTGTTGATGAACACGGGCATCGTGCTGCCGGCAACATGGTGGACAACAGAACCCAGGTACGTCATGTACCGGTGAAAATTGGGTCCTGGCCACGTGTCGTTGTCGATATACGCGCCTTGGTCGTCATCGAGCGCGACGGCAACGATATCGGGCCGCCAAGGATCGACTACGTGAAGAACATGCTGCAACCAGCGCGTCGCGTAACGCATGTGAACCGGATTGTGCATCCATTCAGATGCAGCGGCGTCTGAATGCGCGTTCTGCAACGTCGCGGTCGCGGGATAACGCCCTTCGAGCACGTCGCCGAGCGGCATATTATATTCCGGGCGTTCCAACAGCCATGCGGGGTATCCGCCGTTGCGCCATTCATTGCGGATCACGGGTCCGGGACGCAAAACGACGCGAAAGCCGTCTGTGTGCAGCAGTTTGAACAGGCCAGTCAAATCGCGCCGCGGATTGGTGCGGCCCGTGAAATCGAAATTGCCGTCCGAGACCTCGTGCCAGTTCCACATGACGTACAGGTCGATCGTATTGATGCCCATCGCACGGTATTGCGAAAGCGCTTGCGCCCACTGCGAACGAGGCACGCGCTCGTAGAAAAACGTCGCGCCGTACAGAAAACGCGGTTTCGATTCAGCGCGGGCATTCAGCGGAATAACGAGCAGCGCGAACGCAGCGGCTGCCGCAACAGCGAATGGCCACAAACGCTGTGCCTTCGCGGTAAAGAGATAAACCACGACCCCTGCGACAATCCACGAGACGCCAAGCACGATCGCCGTCGTACCGGTGTTGACGAACGCCAATATCCAGCCGCCGAGAGCGACAACCGCCGGAATCGGGTAGAGCCACATCCGGAACGGTGCGGGCTCACCGCGGGCGCGAAAAACAAAAAGCGCGGCGATTTGCGCAATTCCTTGCATGAGAATGCTCGACGTACTTAGTACCGCGATAACGAAGCTCAGATCGAAGAAACAAGCAATGAGCGAAATCGCGCCCATGCCGAGCAGCGAAACATAAGGAAACTGTTTAGTGGGATGCAGCTTCGCAAATACCGGCAAAAACGCGCCATCGCGAGCAGCCGCGAAAGGAACGCGCGAAGCGCCCAGCATACCGCCGTAGACCGATGCAAACGCGGTGACGAGAATAAGCAACGTAACGATTCGCGCGGGCCACAAACCCCACGAATTCGCGACCACCGTCGATGCCACGTATTGCGCCTCGGGCGGCGCCGGCGCGCCATTATGTCCGACGAGCGTTTGCCACGGAATTGCCGACAGCACGCCAATCTGCAAGAACAAATACAGCGCGAGGACGAGCAGGATCGAAATGATGATCGAGAGCGGCAACGTCCGGCGCGGCTCGTGACACTCCTCACCAACCAGCGCGACCGAACTGTATCCCGCGTAGTCGTATAGCGTAATGTAGAGCGCGCCGCCAAGACCGGAAAGAAAACCCAGGCCAAACGATACGGGCGATGACAGCGTGAACGCGCGGTGGAAATCGGCGTGCGAGTAACCCGCAATGCCGACGATGATGAGCGTGCCGACCGCTGCCACCGCAAGAATGACGCCGAACGATGCAATGGTCGTGATGCGCCGGTACAACAGTGCAATTGTTACAAGACCGACGCAAAGAGCGACCATATGATTGAGCGCCGGCACGGTTCCGACGCTTGGAAACAGATATCCGGCGTAGTTTGCAAAGCCGATGTATCCGGTCGAAATAATCAGCGACGTGCTCAGGAAGAATTGCCAATTGAACAAGAACGCCATGAGCCGTCCCCAGCGCTCGCGTCCGAATATCTCGCGCAAGTACACGTACGTTCCGCCGGATCCCGGAAAACGCGATCCCAGCTCGGACCATACGAGTCCGTCGCAGAGCGCCACAATCGCGCCGGTTATCCATCCGGCGAGAGCGAGCGGTCCGGCGAGCTGCGCAAGAACGAGCGGAATCGTTATTAGCGGTCCGATGCCGATCATCGTAATGACGTTGAGCGAAACCGCACCGCGTAGCGTAATCCCGCGAATCATTAGCGCGACCGATTCGGTGTAGTAGACGCTGCCACCCGCGGCGAACAGGCGCGCATGACGCTATCCCTTTCGCCGCTAGCGCGGCTGCTTCGCCTCGGCGGCGATGTGCGCATCGATTTCATCACCAGTCCCGCGCTTCGGGGCAATGCGCTCGGTGATCCGGCAGAAAGGCCGGTCATCGTTTATACACCACCGCAATATGACCCGCAGGGGTCACGGCGCTACCCCGTGCTGTACTGTCTGCACGGCTACACGGGAGATGCAGCAGCGCTGGTCGCCTCGCGGCCGTGGGAAACCAATATTCTGCAATGGATGGATCGTCTCATCACCGAGCGACGCATGCAGCCGGCAATACTGGTTCTCGTTGACGGCTTTACCCGGCTAGGCGGATCGCAGTATGTCAATTCGATCCACAACGGCGATTATGCAACCTACGTGATTCGCGACGTCATCGGCCACGTCGAAGGCGCGTATCGAACCGTTGCGCGAGAAGAAGGACGTGCTGTTCTCGGCAAGTCTTCCGGCGGATTCGGATCGCTCTACTTATGCATGCAGTATCCCGGCACGTTCTGTGCCTTTGCCTCGCATAGCGGCGATTCATATTTTCAATACGCGCAGCCGCGCGGGTTCGTCGATGCGCAGCGAACGCTCGAGAAGCATGAGTGGGACATCGCCGCGTTCGTGGACTCGTTCGAGAAGAAGCCCAAGCGGCCGCCCGCCGAGTACACGACGATGGAAATGCTTGGGTACACCGCAGCATATACACCGCGCAGTGCAACGGCGTTCGACCTCGATTTACCGTTCGACCGCGACACCGGCGCGCTGCGAGAGGACGTCTTTGCGCGCTGGCTCGAGTTCGATCCGGCGCAGATGTGCCTTCATAAGCGGGAGGAACTGGCGCGCCTGCGCTTGCGTTACTTGGACTGCGGGCGCCGCGATGAATACGCACTGGACGTCGGCGCACGCGTTCTCGCGCGGCGGATGCGCGATATGGGCTTGGAAGTGCGTCACGAAGAATTCGACGACGACCATCGAAATGTCGGGTACCGTTACGAAGTCTCGCTGCCGGCGCTAGCCGGCGTTCTGGAGAGGGAATGAACCGCATCGCCGTTATCGCGTTGGCCGTTTTTGGCGTTCTCGCGCCCGCCGTGGCGCTGGCCGACGCGCACCAATACAACGATCCCGCGATGTCGTTTACCGCCCCGCAAGACTACTATCCGATGCCCGTTCCCGCGCACGATCCCGCGGTATTCGAAAATCCCGCGCTCGTTGCGGTCTACGTAAAGAATCCCGGCAGAGGAGACGGAACGCAGATAACGCTGCGGATGCAGAACTTTGAAGGCGACTACAACGGCTTCGAAACGACTTCTGAAAACGACATGCGCACGCAAACTTCAGACGTCTTCATCAAGAAGACTGCGACAAAGCTTCCCAATGGAATGCCCGCGTTCTGGCAAGAGATTACGATGGGCAGCGGCTTTGAGCAGATCAAAGTCTTCGGCTATGTGTGGGCAGATGGCGTGCGTGGGGTTCAGCTCAGCGTGAGCGGCCGTTACGGCTCGATCGACGAACCCACCGCCAAACGTCTGTTGGCGAACGTTAGCGCCGTAGCATATCCAAAGTACCGGTACTGACGCTTTCGAGCGCGGTCCGCAAGTCTTCAATCAAGTCGTCGATATCTTCGATCCCGACGGATAGGCGAAGCAAGCCATCCGTAACGCCGCGCTTTTCGCGCTCCTCTTTCGGAATAGAACCGTGCGTCATGCGCGCCGGGTGGCAGATGAGCGACTCGACACCGCCAAGACTCTCAGCCAAACTGAAATATTTCATGCGATGCGCAAAATCGATCGCGCGCTGCTCCGGCCCTTTGAGCGTGAACGAGACCATGCCGCCGAAGCCGGTCATTTGACGCGTCGCGAGGTCGTGTTGCGGATGCGAACGCAGACCCGGATAATACACGCGTTCCACCTCGGGATGTCCCTCGAGAAATTCCGCGACCGTTTGCGCGTTTTTTGCATGTTCGCGCATGCGAAGTGCCAGCGTCTTTGCGCCGCGCATCGTCAGCCACGCGTCGTGCGGACCCGGCACGCCACCGACGGCATTTTGATGGAACTTGATGACGTCGTACAGATCTTTGTTGCTCGTGACCGCGACACCACCGATCACGTCGCTGTGACCGCCGATGTATTTCGTCGTCGAATGCACGACGATGTCGGCCCCAAGTGAAAGCGGTTGCTGAAAATACGGCGACGCGAAGGTGTTGTCGACGACGACGATCTGCCCGCCCTTGCGAAGGGCGGCAATGGCCCGAATATCGATGAGTTTGAGCAGCGGATTGGTGGGTGTTTCAACCCAAAACATTTTCGTGTTCGGTTTGATCGCCGCTCGCACGGAGTCGATGTCCGCCATGTCGACATAGGTGAAGTCCAACCCGTAGCGTGCAAGCACGCGCGAGAACAGACGGTACGTTCCGCCGTACAGATCGTCCGTAACGATTACATGATCGCCCGCGGAGAGGATATTCATGACGGCGGCGGTGGCTGCCATACCGCTCGCGAACGCGCTTCCGTAATCGGCATTCTCGAGTGCGGCGAGCTGCGTTTCGAGCGCGACGCGCGTCGGATTCACCGTGCGGCTGTAATCGAAACCCTTATGCTCACCGACCGCGTCCTGTGTGTACGTCGACGTTTGATAGACGGGAACGATGGTCGCGCCGGTCGTCGGATCTGCACCTTGGCCGGCATGGATGGCTTTCGTGCTGAACTTCATTGTCGGTTACTTTCTCGGCGCGTCGCTTGCAGCAGACAGATAACTAATGATGTCTTGCCGCGCCAGAACGCCGATCGGCTCCTCTTCGTCGGTCACTACTACGGCGGGGTTTGCAAGCGTCAGCAGTTTGTACGCTCGCTCGATCTCTTCGCTTTGGTCCAACACCGGAAATGGCCGGCCCATGACTTCACTTACAGGCTTATGAATGATGTCGGCTTGGTCGAACACAGCCTGCATAACCGCAATGTCGTTGATGCTGCCGATCTGTTCGTGCCCGCGCATGACCGGAATCTGTGAGATTTCATACTCACGCAGTAAATCGAGCGCTTGTTGAACCACGTCGGTGTCTTTGACCGTGATGAGCGGCGGCAGCGGACGTTTGCTGCGCAGCACATCGCCGACCGTCGCGCGTCGTTTGCCTTCGGAGAGAAAACCGTTGGCGATCATCCACTCGTCGTTGAATATCTTGGACATGTAACCGCGACCAGAGTCGGGGAAGAGTACGACCAGTACAGCGTCAGGCGGAAGCGTCTTGGCAAGCTTCATAGCGGCGACGGCAGCGGTTCCGGACGAGCCGCCGACGAGTAAACCTTCTTCGCGCGTAATGCGCCGCGCCATCAGGAACGACTCGCGATCCGAAACGCGCACCATTTCGTCGATCACTTTCAGATCGACGGTTTCAGGCAGATACGACATGCCGATTCCTTCGACTGCATACGATTTCGGCGTATCGCCCGAATAGATCGAACCTTCCGGATCCGCGCCGACGACGTGGATCTTCGGATTCTGCTCCTTCAAGTAGCGCGCAGTGCCCGAGATCGTGCCCCCTGTACCGATGCCCGCAACAAAGTGCGTAATGCGTCCGGCGGTTTGCTTCCAAATCTCGGGTCCGGTTGTCTGGTAATGCGCCGAGGGATTGTGATGGTTGTGAAATTGATTGGGCTGAAACGCGCCGGCGATTTCGGACGCAAGCCTATTAGCGACACCGTAATACGACTCTGGCGAGTCGTTGGGAACGTTCGTCGGCGTGACGACGACTTCGGCGCCGTAGGCGCGCAGCAAATCGACTTTCTCTTTGGACATCTTGTCCGGCATCACCAGGATGCACCGATAACCGCGTATGGCCGCCGCCATGGCCAGGCCCGAGCCGGTATTTCCGCTGGTCGGCTCGACGATAGTCCCGCCGGGCTTGAGCAGCCCCGCCGTCTCGGCGGCATCGAGCATCGCAACGGCGGGCCGGTCCTTGACGCTTCCCCCGGGATTGGTGTACTCGACCTTCGCCAGCACTAGACACTGCGCGCCGTCGGTTGTTTTGTTGAGCTTAATGAGCGGCGTATTGCCGATCGCGTCAAGCGCGTCCGTGAAATACTGCATGCCGGTCTTGGGATCCGACGCGGTGGTCGTCACTGTGTGCCTCCAGACGAAAACGGGAACCATTCGCGGTTCCGCGTGTGCGACTCATGGCCCTCTGCTCGGTCACATTGCCTGGTTCCGGACCCATAGGTCGAGTAATATAGTAAGAGAAGTGGAGAAGCTATGACACGTGCAAGACTGATTGGGGCCCTCTTTGCGTGTTTGGCGCTCGTAGCGTGCAACGATAGCTCGTTGCCGCCGGGCGGGACCTACCAAAGCGTACAGGGCGTGGTGCTTGATGCGGCCACAAACCGGCCCATCGTCGGCGCGACCGTGACGATGTTGACCGTTTTGAGGACGACGACGGATTCTTCCGGAAAGTTTACGTTTGCGCAAGTACCGGTCGGCGACATCGACTACCAAGTCGCGGTTACTGACAACAGTTACAAGGCATATTCGGGAAGCGCGCACCTAACTCCGGACAAACCGCTGTCATTGACGGTCGCACTTTCGCACTAAATGCCGTAGCCGGCTTGGCCATGCACTCGCCGCGATAGGCCCGATAGCCCACGGCTGCCGAGCGTTTTCCTGCCGAAAACTAAAGTGTGAACCAAGCCGTGCCGCTCTCTCGCGCGCTGGCCGGCGCCGTGTTGTCGGCGTCGGCGTTGGAGCATGCGTTAGAGCGAGCGGCGGAAATCTATGCAATAGCAATCGATGCACCAGCGATCGAGGTGCGCCTGGAAGCGTTCGGCACCATATGCACGGCACGTTACGGTGACGTTTGTGATCTGCGGCATTCACTGCACGCCGAGTACGCGCAAGTTACGCTCAGTATCGCCTATCCGGCCGGTGTGCAGGCGGACGAGGCCCTCGCGGATGTTTTAGCGCTGGCGCTGCAAGCGCGGCTCTCCGCTGAAAGCGCGGAAATCGACGCTTTAACCGGCGTGCACAGCCGCCGATCGTTGGAGCGCCGTTTAAGCGAAAGTTATGCAGGCGCACTTGCAATTCTCGACATCGACTACTTCAAGGCATATAACGATCGACGCGGACATCCCGCGGGCGATGCGGTGCTGCGCCGCGTCGCGCACGCAGCTTCGGCCACACTGCAGCGGCCCGAAGACTTTTTTGCTCGGTACGGTGGAGAAGAGTTCGTTGCACTGATCAGCGGTGCGGATCTTAACGAAGCGATCATGGCAGCAGAGCGTATGCGCGAGGCAGTGTTGGCATTGGGCATTCCGCACAGCGGCGGTAAGGGCGGTCGCGTGACGATCAGCATCGGTGTTGCGACGGCGCGCGACGGTGAAGATACCCGAGAACTCTTGCAGCGCGCCGACGTGCAATTATACAGTGCAAAAGCTGCCGGACGTGATTGCGTAGCTGCGGAAGGCTACACCGGAAAAGACGCTGGGGGTAACGCGCCCGTTGTCCATTCGCCGCTCGTTGGAAGAGCCCAGACGCTGGAGCAGATAACGTCGTCGATAGACGCGGGCAGCGTCGTGACGATCGCGGGCGTTGCCGGCATGGGAAAAACGCGCCTTGCGCTGCATGCGGCGTGCTTGCATGCGGGACGATTCGGTAAAATGGCGTTCATCGAGGCGTGGTCCGCGCTCGACGCGGCTGATCTCGCAGCGCAAATACAACCGCTTGCAGCTGCGGGCGGCGATGCATTAGCCGTGCTTGACGGATGCGAACATCTCATCGAACCGGTCAGCGAAATCATTGCCGAGCTTCGTTCGCGAAATGTGCGAGTAATTGCGACGAGCCGCGTGCCGCTCGGTGTGCCTAACGAACAGATCCTGCGATTGCAAGCCCTACAGATTGAAGATTCGCGCGCAATGTTCGAAGAGTGTGCGAGGCAGGCCGGTGTGCTCACCGACGCAGGAGATCCGGCGCTTGAAAATTTGCTGCGCCGTATCGGGGGCAATCCGCTCGCGCTCCAGACAGCCGCACAGCGTCTTGCGTCGGCATCCGCTGCGGAACTTGTCGCCACGATCGCGCAACGGGGCGCGTTGCCGTTGGAACGTGCGACGATCGCGAGCATCATCTCGGCTTCGTTTGCCCGGCTTTCAGCGCCGCATGCGCGCGTTTTAGCAGCGGCAAGCACATTCGCGTTATCGTTTACCACGAGCGGTATAGCGGCACTCCTCTCGACTGAAGACGCGGCTTTCGATGACCTCGGGAATACGCTGCGCAATCTTGCGGAATTGGGTCTTCTTGCTTGTGATGAGCGGGATGACGATACATACTGGACGGTTCCAGGCCTTATTCGAGACGCGGCTCTTGAGCAGCCCTCGACAGCACAACTGCGTCTCGAGGCCGCTCGCGCGCACGCGCGCTGGTGCCTGCAGCACTTTGCCGCTATTGAAGAGCGAACGGGCCGGGTCGAAAATCAACAACTGTTGCAAGGTATTGCGCCGATAACGCGCGAGATTGAGGCTGCCCTACAGCGCGCTTTGACGGATCGCGACCTCACCGCGCAAGGTTTCGAACTATGCTGGAACGCGTCGCGCTATTGGCTGGCAGCGGGGCGCATTACCGAGGTCTACCGCTGGTGCGAAGCCTTTCTGGATACAGGCCGGGGCGACGATCTTTGGCGCATGCGACTGTTTGCCGTGCTTTCTCGAGCTGCCTATACGCAGGGCCGCATTCATCAGATGGAGGCGTACGCACTCCAAGGACTCCCGCTTACGGGCAACGATCACATCCGCAGGGGAGCGCTGTTCAATTTTCTCGGCATCGCGGCAAAACAGCGCGGCGACGCAGAATCCGCGACCGGACACTTTCGCAATTCGCGTGAAGCGAACCGCCAAGCCGGTAACCGGCGAGGCGAAGCTATCGCAATAGCTTCACTCGGGTCTGTCAGTTTGGATCTGGAGTTGGATTTCGAGTCGGCAGCTGTGTGCTTCGAATTTGCGGTACGCACGTTTCGCGAGCTCGGCGACGACCTCAACGCCCTGGTCATTGAATCGAATCTGGTTGAAACGCTCGCGTGTCAAGGGCAATCGGAACAAGCGCTATCCATCGCGGAACGTATTTTGCCCGAAGCGCGCGCGTTCGACAATCCGTCGGTAATTCTGCTGCTGCTTTCTACGTTCGCAGTTGCGCTGGACTACGGCGGCCACGCGGGCCGGCTCGATACCGTTGCAAACGAGGCACTGGATCTGGTGCCGCGTTTGGAACCGGAACAGTATCACAAGTTATTGGAAGTCTGCGGGCGCGCTTTCGGACATCACGGCGATTACGAACGCGCCGCCAAATGCTTTTTTGCAAGCGAGTGGCTACAGATCCGCGAAGGCGATGCCGTGCTGGCGATCGACCGCCATCACCATCAGGTAGCAATGAGCAAAATGAACATCGACGCGGGCAAACAGCGCGACTTGATGAACGCGGTACGCACTCTATCGATGGATGAGCTCTTGCACTTGTCCGGAATCGACGAGCGGTAACTCCTGGCGGGTTTGGCTAGGTCGAAGCAGTCCGTGTGCCCGCGCGTATTTCCTCCCACATGGTTCGCAATGCTGGTGCGCGCTCGGGATGATCGGTTAGGTACATGTGGAAAAATCTCGACTTGCTGACGATGTTCCAAGGTGCACTTGGGCGCGACGGTAAGGGGCGAAGCAATGTGACATAGGCTTTGGCTTGCTGTAAGTCACCCTTTACCAGCCAATAATCCCAGAAATTGAGATAAATCCAGCCATGAAGTTCTGAATCGTCTTGGTTGGCGAGCTGCAGGGCGGTCTTCAGATGCTGATAGCCTTGTTCCAGCGACTTCGGATCGTAGAGTCCATGGCGAATTTCTGAAGCGGCCATGTTGTTGTAGGTCAGCGGATTGCGAAGGCCGCTGAAGCGTCTCTGATCTTCTTGGAGCCGGTCGACGAGGTTTGTGCTCTCCTCCCATCGTTCGGTCTGGGCATAGGCGTCTAACAGTTGGATAAGGATAGCCTCATCGTAAGGATCTTTCTCCAAAGAGCGCACCAAGTGGGGTATGGCGTCGGAGTAGTCATGAACCTGCGCTAGAGTCGCGCCCTCCGCGAAGTCTCCGTTTTGCTCCACTCTAGTATAGAGGCCCCGCGTCGCAGTGTTTACCACATCGTTGAAGTTTTTTACACCGAAGAAAGCTGCGATTGTCAATATGAATCCAAGCGCAACTCCAGTTATTTTGAAATAGCCAAGTTGCGTTTGAACCGTCGACAGTTGCTGAGAAATTGCAAGCTGCTTACTGAGATCCTCTGCTTGCGCTTTGAGTTGCTCTTCAAGCCGCGCCATAGCAACCCGTAAGTCTGCGATGCCACTGCTTGATTCCGCAGTGGTATGTTGCGTTGATTCTTGCGTACTCATATCGCACTCACTTTCAAGTAGCTAGAACTTGACTGTAATTCGATGAGCGGGGTGCAAGAAGCCGAGCGAGCAGGGCAGCGCTCGGCG
>CAZRQS010000066.1:0-12286 GCA_964602255.1 uncultured bacterium
TTTTACAAATGGACGGCTAGAGATTCCACTCGTAGGCGTTCCAGCCTTCGCTGACGCCGTTCGGCGAGAAATTGTGAAGGTTGGTGCTCAGCGCGTAACGGATGCGCTGGTAGTACTGGAATGCGGCGGGCGCCTCTTGCACGAGCAATGTCTGCGTGAGGGCGTAGTCCTTCTTGCGGCGCGCGCGGTCGAAATGCGTGAGCGCGTCCTTCTCGGCAGCATCGAAGCGCGGGTTACAGTAATGCTCGATGTTATTGCCTGCAGGCGGGG
Organism: uncultured bacterium; assembly: GCA_964602255.1. Lineage (GTDB taxonomy): Bacteria > Vulcanimicrobiota > Vulcanimicrobiia > Vulcanimicrobiales > Vulcanimicrobiaceae > CAZRQS01. Next base: position 271 of record CAZRQS010000066.1, read on the forward strand.
CCGTGTCGCACATCCAGGCGGATGAATCGTCGGGATCCGCACCCGACACCCACGCATACAGTGCCAGATCGAATTTGCCGCTATTGAGAATACCGCCCATCGCTTTGGTCGCGTACAGCACCGAATACGTGTAGCTCTTGACGGGCACGTCGATACCGATTGCGCGTAAGTCCGACTGGACGAGCACAGCGATCTGGCGAGCAGTGGCACTACCCGCGCCGTTTGCGAGCTGCAGTGAAAGCGGCGTTCCATTTTTTTCACGCATCCCGTTAGCGCCGCGCTTCCAGCCCGCCGCATCGAGGATCGAAGCGGCCTTGGCGGGGTCGTACGGGTATCTTTTGATAGTCGGATCGTAGGCCCAATAAAAATCGGAAAGATCCGCGATCGCGGGTACGCCGGTTCCGTACGTTACCGTGTCCACCATACGCTTTTCGTTGATTGCGTACGCGAGCGCTTGGCGAATACGAACGTCACCTAGCGGTGGATGCGCCAGGTTGAAAGCGACGGAGTAGTATGAAGGGCCTTTCACAAGCAGCGGCTTAACGTCCGGTGCGGGCCGATCGCGAAGATTTGCCAGATTCGCAGTTGGAAGATTGATGGCGAGATCGAGGTCATGAGCGCGAAGCTCCGCCTCGATCGTATTGCCGTCGGTGACCGTGTAAACGTTGATGCGTTTGAGCTTCGGCGTTCCGCGAAAGTAAAACGGATTTGCCACATACTCGATGTGGTCGCCGTGGATCCAGCGCGCCACCTTGAACGGGCCCGTGCCGATCGGCTGCTGATTGAACGGAACCTGGTTGATGTTCGGGTACTGCGCGAGAATGTGTTTCGGAATTACGCGGAACGGATCGTCACTCTCACCGAACACCGTGTCGACGAATGGCGCGAACGGCTGCTTTAAATGAAAGACGACGGTGTACGGGCCGGGTGTATCGACGGATTGCACTTGGTCGTATCCGCGCCGTTCAACGACGTTGTTATTCGGATTCATCACGGCTTGCCATGAGAACTTCACGTCGTCGCTGCTGAACGGTGCACCGTCTTGCCATTTGACGCCTTTGCGAAGGTGATAGGTGATCGTCAGACCGTCTTTGCTGATGCCGCCGTTTTGCAGCGTGGGTACGGTCTGCGCCAAATCCGGGACCTCGTTACCCTTGTCATCGAGCGTGACCAGCTCGTCGAACGCCAGACTGTGCACGAAGTTTTCCGCGGTGTTCGTTGCGAGCAGCGGATTGAGCGACGCCGGTTCGGCAAAGTTTCCAACGCGCAGCACTCCGGAACTGGGTCCACCCGGGACGCCGCCGGCACTGGATACAGGCTTACTGCAACCTGCGAAAATGAAACAAAGGCCCAGAATAACGATTCCAATCCGTTTCATGCAACGTCCTTATCTCACAGAGAAAAACGCCCCGCAGGCGTTTTTCAAGTAAACCTTACTGCGCGACGCAGCGGAATTTTGCGTACATGTAGGGGTAGTCCGCGTAGAACCAATTGCGGAATGAACGCCTGATCAGTTCCCGCGCGGTGACCGGTGAAGCGCCCTTCATGACATAGTGCTTGCCGTCGAAGAAGTCCGTGCTGTATCGAGGATAGCTCGCCATCGGTTCAAAGCCGGGGAACGGCGCAAATTGGGTCGACGTCCATTCCCAGCCGTTGCCGGCCAAATCATGGATTCCCCATGCGCTTGCGCCGGCGGGATGCCTGTCGACGGGTTCGGGATCGAAGCGTTCGAAATCGAAGTTGCCGTGCAGCGCATCCGGGGGCTCAGATCCCCACGGATACGGCCGTTCGTCGCCGTCCGGCGTACCGAACGCGGCACGATGGTACTCGGCTTCCGTCATGAGTCGACACTGTTTCCAGGACGCATACGCTGCCGCTTGTTCGTTCGTCGCATAGACCGGCCACGACATCGGCATCGGCAAATCTTCAAAAACGCCGCGCAGTAGGAATTCGCCGTCGCGTTCGATCCAAAACGGCGGAACGGGGCCGCCCGCGCGCACGAATTCCAGATAATCGCCGTTCGTCACCGGGTAGCGTTGTGCGGAAAACGCCGGAACATCGACGCTATGCTCGTCGAACTCGTTATCCCAGCCAAACGGAAGGGCATCGCGTTTTGCGCCGAGCGTCGCGACGCCCGCCGGCACGCGCACAAAATCGTTGTGAGGAGGCACAGTATCGTGATGCTGCTGCGCGATACGTCCTTTAACGTCAGCCGGTAACCGGTGAATGATGTACGTGAGCGTTTCGTGGTGCATAGGCTCGTGTTCGAGGATCGTGTACGCGGCTTGTCCTCGAATCAGCTGCGGCAGCGACGAGCTAACGAGCTGCGCGTTTGCAATCGCGTCAAATACGCGCTCGTCGCACGCGCGCCCGAACGCTTCAATCGCTTCTTTTGAAGGCCAATCGGTACGGGCGTGCTTTTCCGCCGCGTCCAAGCTGCCCGGATCGATCCCGCGTTCGAAGAGCTTTTCCAGGCGCACGTCCAAGGGTGCTTGGCCGAGCGCCCGCTCGTTCAGGGTAAGGTAGCTGAACGCGGGCAGGTGCCCCTCATAAAAAGCGAATGGATGGCGCAGTGCAATGGGCCGGCTGTAATACGCCTCGGGAGCGATAAGCGCGAAAAGGCGGGCGGAGCGCTCGCGGTTCCTGCGATACCAGTCGGAAAGGGCTTCACGTGGAAGCGCGCGTTGGTTCGGCGCGAGCGTGCTCATGGCGGAACCTTACCCGGCTTCCGTATAAGTCCCTCGCGCCAACAACAGCTGCTCCAAGGCCAGCGGCTCGAGGGGACGGGAAAACAAGTAGCCCTGTACGCGGTCGCAGCCATGCGCCTTCAAAAAGTCGTATTGTTCGCGCGTTTCCACGCCTTCGGCAACGACGCGCAGACCCAAGCTATGACCCATCGCGATAATCGCCTTCACAATAGTTTCATCGCTGGGTTCCATCCCGATCCCCGCAATGAACGAGCGGTCGATCTTAATGTCGTCGACGTCGAACCGGCGCAGATAATTGAGTGAAGAGTGACCGGTTCCGAAGTCGTCTACGGCGATGTGCGCGCCTATATCTTTGATCTGTCGCAACACTTCGATTGCGTGCGTAATGTCGGAGAGCGCCATGCTTTCCGTGATCTCGACCTCGACCGTGTTTGGGTCGACTTCTTGCTCCTGCAATATCTCCAGCAATCGATCGCAGAGATCCGGTTGGTGGAATTGACGCGCGGAGATGTTGATGGCGAGGGAGAGCGGTCCGATCTTGCGCTGCCACTGGCGCAATTGCGCGACCCCGCTTCGGATGATCCAGTCGCCGAGCTGCACGATGAGTCCACTGGCTTCCGCAATTGGAATGAATTCGTCCGGAAACACAAGGCCGCGCGCCGGATCCTGCCAGCGCACCAGCGCTTCGACGCCGACGATCTTCTCGGTCGCCACGTCAATAATCGGCTGATAGTAGAGCAAGAATTGCTCGCGTTCGATAGCGCGTCGCAGACGTTTCTCCAGCGAAAGCCGGTTTTGCAAAGGCCGTTCAAGTGACGGATCGTAGACGTAGAACGAATTGCCCCCGCGGTCTTTGGCCTGGTACATCGCGATATCGGCGCTCTTGATCAGCGTCTGATCGTCACGCCCGTGATCTGGATAGACCGAGACGCCGATGCTGGTCGTCATGAACTGCTCGTATCCGTCGAGCCGGTACGGTTGATCGACCGTATGTAAGAGCTTCTGCGCCAGCGTCTGAACCGCGTCGCCGTCGCCGCAATTACGCACGAGCACGATGAATTCGTCTCCGCCCATCCGCGCGACCATGCCGTCGTCACCAACTGCCCGAACCAAGCGGTGCGCGACCATCTGCAGAAAGCGGTCGCCCATTGCATGTCCCAGTGAGTCGTTGATGTCCTTGAAGCGGTCGAGATCGAAGAAGAGGACGGCTAGAGCACAGTCCCCGCGTTGGTTTTCCGGTGACAGCGCATCGCGCAGGCGCTCTTGGAAGAGCAAACGGTTCGGCAAACCTGTGAGCGAGTCGTAATATGCCAGCGTGCGCAGATGCGAACGCGTGCGCCTGCGTTCGAGCGCCGCTCCGACAAGTGCCGCCATGAGGGCGAGCGTGTCCTGATCGATCTCCTCGAAGTCGTACTCTCGCTTTGTCTGTGAGAAGAACAGGAGCACGCCATGAAGATTGCCGCCTGCGGTTAGCCGCGATCCGATCCAGCTGCTGTAGCGGCCCACGCCCTTGTCGCCGACGAAGGCCAGCACGGGTTCGCGTGACTCGAGAACGTTTTTGGCAAGCTCGACAAGTTGTTCGTCCTCGCCGGCAAAAAGCTCCAGCGAATCGTAGCGCATGTCAACGCGTGGCAGGTCGGCCGCCTCGATAATTGCGCCGCTCTCCATGCCGAGCAGCCGGCATCCTGTTTGCAGCGTGGACATGATCTGCGCGTCGGTGTACTCGGGCGTGGTAGCCAGCAGATACAGGTCGCGAATTCGCTGCGTCTGCGTTTCGAGCTTACGGTGGGCGATTTTGCGCTCGGTGACGTCTTGAAAGATCGTATAGACGCCAACGACAAGTCCTTGAACGTACTTCGGAAATGCCGTCAGGTCCAGAGCGAGCTGCGATCCATCGATTCGCTGGGAGGTAAGTTCGTAGCGAACGAGTTCACCTTCGAGGGCGCGGCGGAAGTAGTTCCATGCGCGTTCCGTTTCCATGCCGTGGAAGAAGGCGCGGAAATTTTCCCCGATAATCTCATCGCGTGAACGCCCGCCCATCCGTGCCGCGTTGTCGTTGACGTCGAGGATCGTGCCGTCCGTTGAAACGAGCGCGACACCGTCGGGGTTGCTGTCGAAAAGCGCGCGAAAATCGTGTTCGAGATCGAGAATCTCTTCGCGCTGTGCGGCAACAGTGCGTTCGGCGCGCATACGTTCGGTGACGTTTTCGAGAAGACCATACACGCCGACCACGCGATTGTGCGAAATCGTCGGTAACGCGGTGGCGCGATACTCGATAATGCGCCCGTCTGCAGCGTAGGCGTCGACGTCGAATGCGACCGTTTCGCCGCGAACGGCTTGGTTGAGGAACGTCCGCAACTGATCGCGCTGGCTTGGCGGGACGAACTGTGCAATGTTTTGTCCGACGATTTGCTCGCGTTCGTAACCGCTTACGCGGAGTCCCGCGGGGTTGATGTCGGTGACGCGATGTTTCGTGTCGATCGCGAGTACTATGGATGGATTATGCTCAAAGAGGAGCTGGAAGTTTTGGCGTAAGCGCTCTATTTCGTCGAGGGCGCTCGTCGTTTGCGTGACATTTTCAAGGAGTGCGAAAACACCTACGACCTCGCTACCTCCGTACATTGGGACGCACACGACCTCGAAGAGCAAGTTCGAGCCTTCGACGTCGCGCGTCCGCACCGTTGCGCGTTCCACGGCGCCGTGAAGCGCCAGGTTGAACGCGCGCCGCGCTTCCTCTAAGCGTTCCTTACCGACCAGAGTCTCCAGTTTGCGGCCGACGATCTGCTCGCGCGAAAAACGGGTGATGTTCAGCGCCGTGCGATTGACGTCGATGACGGTATGGTTCACGTCGAAGACGATAGCGGCCGCGGGCATATATTCGAGAATCTCGCGCAAATCGCGCTGCACACTGGCGAGAGAACGCTCCGCTTGCAACTGCGGCGTAATGTCCTGACCGACGAGGAAAAGACGTACGCCGTCCTTCGCGTCGCTCACCGGAATGCTCGTCACCTCGGCGTTCATCGTTGAGCCGTCTTTGCGAGTAACCTCGACGGTCCGGCGAAAGGCGTTCCCCTTACCAGCCTCCGCGAATGCTTCGTCCAGGAACGCGGAAAAGGCGGACCCGCCAAATTCGCGCACGTTACGCCCAATGAGCTCGTTGCGCGCGTAGCCGCTGAGCAATGTGCCGGCCGGATTGCTGTCGACTATTACACCCTGTTTATCGAGTGCGACAATGCCGCTAGGCGCGGCGGTGAAGAGCGATTCGAGTGCGACGGCGCTAGTTAGCCAAGTACTCATACAGTCCGTGAACGCCGCCCTCACGGCCAAAGCCGGACTCGCGGTATCCTCCAAACGGCGAACTCGGATCGAACTGGTTGAAGGTATTGCACCAAACCACGCCGGCACGCATGTGCTGCGCGATGTACATGTTTTTGCTGCCCTTGTCGGTCCAAATACCCGCCGAGAGGCCGTAGGGTGTATTGTTGGCTTTTTCGATTGCCTCGTCCGGTGTGCGGAACGTAAGAATGGAAAGCACCGGACCGAAAATCTCCTCGCGTGCAATGCGGTGCGATTGCTGAACGTTCGTGAAGAACGATGCGGGGAAGAAGTAGCCACGCTCCGGTAGCGTGCACGACTGCTGCACGAGCATCGCGCCTTGATCGATGCCGCTGCGCACGAGCTCGTGAATCTTCTCGAGCTGAACGCGTGAGTTAATCGCGCCGATATCCGTGTTTTTATCGAGCGGATCGCCCAATCGCAACGTTTGAATGCGCTCGGTGAGCCGTACCACGACCTCGTCGTGGGCGCGTTCCTCGACAAGAAGACGCGAACCGGCGCAACAGACGTGTCCCTGATTAAAGTAGATGCCGTTGATGATGCCTTCGACGGCTTGATCGAGCGGCGCGTCCGCGAAGACGATGTGAGCTGCTTTGCCGCCGAGCTCGAGCGTGAGACGCTTTCCCTTGCCCGCGAGAGCGCGCGCAATCGCCTTACCAACTTGCGTGGAACCGGTAAACGCGATCTTGTCGACCTCGTCGTGCGCCACCAGAGCCGCGCCGGTCTCACCGTCACCGGTAATGACGTTCACGACGCCCGGCGGAAGGCCGGCTTCTTCAACGATTTGTGCGAGTGCGAGCGCCGTGAGCGGTGTCGTTTCCGCCGGTTTGAGAACGACGGTGTTACCGCATGCCAGTGCCGGAGCTATTTTCCATGCCGCCATGAGCAGCGGGAAATTCCACGGCACGATTTGACCTGCAACGCCGACGGGACGCGGCACTTCTCCCGCGCGCATCGCCCACTCGAGTTTGTCTGCCCAACCCGCGTAATAGAAGAAGTGTGCTGCCGCAAGGGGGATGTCGAAATCGCGCGACTCTTTGATAGGCTTGCCGCCGTCAAGCGTTTCGAGAACAGCGAGTTCGCGCGAGCGCTCGGTGATCGCTCGCGCAATGCGGTAGATGTATTTCGCACGGTCGGCTGCCCGCATTTTGCGCCAGTATTTGTCGTACGCGCGACGCGCTGCGCGCACGGCGCGATCGACGTCCTGCGCAGTTGCATACGCAATCGAAGCCAGGCGCTCTTCGTTCGCCGGATTGACGGTGGCAAAATAGCGGCCTTCTTCCGGTGCAGTCCAACGGCCGTTGATGAAGAGCCCGTACTGCTCGCGGATTGGGGCTTTGGTGGTTTCGGGGGCCGCCGCGTACTCAAAGATCATGCGCGTTCAACTTCAATCTTTCGGAAAATAATCCGCGCCGGCATAATGTCCGGTGAGCTCTTTTTCGTATTGCATGAGCAAATCGTCGAGCAGCGAGCTGGCACCTACGCGAAATAAGCCGGGCCGGAGCCACTCATCACCTAGCGTTTCTTTCACGATGACCAGGTACGTGAGCGCCTGTTTTGTGGTGCGGCAGCCGCCGGCGACTTTCAGACCTACGCGTTTTCCGGTACGGCGAGCGTAATCGCGGATTGCCTCGCACATCGTGACGGCTACGGGGAACGTCGCATTGGTCGTAACCTTACCGGTTGACGTCTTGATGAAATCGGCCCCCGCCTCGAGTGCGAGATCGCTTGCCGCGCGCACGTTGTCGTAAGATCCCAGTTCACCCGTTTCGAGTATGACTTTCAGCGTGACGGGAACCGGCGCAGCAGCGCAAACCTCTCGTACCGTCGCAATCTCGGCGAAAACGTCTTGATAGCGTCCCGCAAGAAAAGCGCCGCGGTCGATAACCATGTCAATTTCGTGCGCACCGGCGTCGATTGCAAATTTCGTGTCGGCAATCTTGACCTCGAGCGACGACTGACCGCTAGGGAACGAGGTGGCAACCGACGCCACTCGAACCGGCGAATCGCGTAACGATTCTTTGGCGACCGCTACCAAATTGGGATAGACGCACACGGCCGCAACGCTGGGCAACTCCGGAAAATGCGGCGAGGGTGTGACGGCTTTCGCGCACAGCGAGCGAACCCGGCCGCCGGAGTCCTTGCCTTCGAGAGTGGTGAGATCCATGCACTGGATGGCGAGACGAATCCCCGCCACCTTCGCGCTTGCCTTGATTGAGCGCTTGGCGAGCGAGCCGGCGCGAGCCTCCAGCATTACGGCGTCCACGGCAGTCATGTAGCGTACCGTAGTTGGCTCAAAAGGGCCGTGGTTCCCGGTGTCAGAGCGTGCCGCGTTTCTCTTGTTCTTTTTCGATTGAAACGAACAGCGCTTTGAAGTTGCCCTTACCGAAGCTCAAACTGCCCTTGCGCTGAATGATTTCGAAAAATACGGTCGGGCGGTCTTGCAGTGGCTTCGTGAAGATCTGCAGCATGTACCCGAGATCGTCGCGGTCGACCAAGATGCGGAGCTCGCGCAGTATTTGCGCAGCTTCGTCGATATGGCCGACGCGGGATTCCAAATCGTCGTAGTACGTGTCAGGCGTATCGAGAAATTCAACGCCGTTCGCCTTGAGCGCGCGAATCGTCGAGATGATGTCGTCGGTACGAATCGCGATGTGTTGCACACCGGGTCCGCCGTAAAAATCCAGGAACTCCTCGATCTGCGACTTTTTCTTTCCTTGCGCCGGTTCGTTGATGGGGAACTTCACGCGGTGTTCCGCATCCGTCATGACTTTGGATTTGAGCGCCGTGTATTCCGTCGAGATGTCTTTGTCGTCGAACGAGACGAGCTGCGAAAATCCGAAAACTCTCGCATAAAAATCGCCCCACGGGTCCATTTCACCCCAGCCGACGTTTCCAACGCAGTGGTCGATGAACTGCAATCCCGGCTTTTGCGCAAACGGGATCGTCTTACGCTCGGGAACGTATCCCGGTAGAAATATCCCGTTGTACCCGTCTCGCTGAATAAAACTATGCACGGTGTCGCCGTACGTGGCAATCGTCGCTTTCATGACGCGGCCATGTTCGTCGCGGTATTCCGTCGGCTCGAGAACGGCTTTGGCGCCACCGGCAATGGCGGCATCGAACGCCGCCCTGGCGTCTTGCACGAGAATGGCAATGTCTTTGACGCCGTCGCCATGGGCGGCGACGTGTTGTGTGATCGGACCGTCGGGCCGCAAACTGGCGGTGATTACGAAGCGCAGTTTATTCTGGACGAGCACGTACGACGCGCGATCTTTCACCCCGGTTTCCGGGCCGGCATACGCAACTTGGTCGAAACCGAATGCCGAACAATAGAAGTGCGCGGCCTGCTTGGCGTTGCCGACGTAGAACTCGACGTAGTCCCAATCGATTTTTGCCAGCGGATTTGCCTTGGGTGATGCAATCGTGCTCATGACAAAGGCTTTTGCGAAGCGGCGCAAGCGGCCCTCTCGCCGAAAGGCGCTCCGTATCACGCCATCGTCGGTTACCTGGTGCGCAAGGATGATGATTCGGCCGGGCAGCAAGAGTACGGTCATGCAAACTGATGCATCCAGGACGGCGGCCGTCCGCGCCGCATTTTCGAAGCTGATCGACTACGCCGGGTTATTTCCGCCGGCGCAGCTGGCCATGCCGCCGGCGGTCGCGGAGTATGCCGCTGAGCGAAATGGTGCGTTTTCGTGGATGTTAGGCCGCTTCATCGTGCCCGCTTCGCGCGTATCAGAACTGCTCGATGCGCTTCCAAGTGGTGAACGTCTTGCGCTTAGTATCATTCTCGATACGGGCGTTGATGGTTTGACTCAAATTGCGCATTGGCATAACGACGAACCGCGCATCAGCATCGAAGCACTCGAAGCCGTTGTGCGGCCGGAATCGTTTGAAAGTTTCTCCGAAGCCAGAAAACGGTCGTCGCTCGAGGATCTGCCCACGTACGTCGAGTTCCCGCGCGATGCGCATTGGAACGACATGCTTGCGAGAATCATGCCGGCGCTGGCCGGCGCAGATCTTGGCGCAAAAGTGCGCTGCGGCGGGCTCGAGGCCAAAGCCTTTCCTTCACCGGAGGAGCTCGCGACGTTCATTCAAACCGCCAGCGAGGCGAGCGTGCCGTTCAAAGCAACTGCCGGACTGCACCATCCGATCAGGCATCTCGACGCCGCGACGGGATTTATGATGCACGGCTTTTTAAATTTGCTCGCTGCTAGTGCAGTCGCGATAGCAGGCGCGGGTCGGGAACAGGTCCTCGAAGCACTGGAAGCGGAGAATCCCTCACACTTCGACTTCGACGATCGCGGCTTTGCCTTTGACGACTACTGCTTCGCGAGCACGGACTTGAAGAACATGCGCACACACGCCTTCGTCGGCTATGGGAGTTGCAGTTTCAGCGAACCCGTGGAAGATCTTCGAGCCCTCAATATCTTATGACGACGGAACTTGCCATCACGTCCTGGGTACAAATCCCGGAGCGCTCCGATTTTCCGCTGCAGAACTTGCCGTACGGCTCGTTCATCAAAGACGGCGCTCAGCATATCGGTATTGCGATCGGCGATTTCATTTTCGACTTGCATGAGGCCGCGGAGGCCGGATTATTCGATGGAATAGTCTCGCGGCCGGTGCTGCAGGCGCCCACACTCAATCTATTGCTTGCTGCCGGACGCGAGGAATGGACCGCGCTTCGCGAGCGGACAATAGCGCTACTGCGCGCGGACACCGCGTTGCTCGGCGGCGTCCATCGCGATGCGCTACTGGTGCGTGCACACGACGTGAAAATGGCGATGCCGTTTCACGTCGGTGACTACGTCGACTTCTATTCGTCACTCGAACACGCAACGAATTTGGGAAAAATTTTCCGGCCAGACGGCGAGCCGCTCATGCCCAATTGGCGCTGGATTCCTATCGGGTATCATGGCCGCTCGAGCACGATTGTCGTCGATGGTACGCCGATCGTACGCCCGAGCGGGCAACGGAAATCGCCGGATGCCGCGGCGCCGGAATTCGGCCCGTCGCGCATGCTGGACATCGAGCTGGAAGTCGGCTTTGTTACCGGACCCGGAAATGCAATGGGAACGCGTATTCCCGTCGAGCGTGCGCGCGATCACATCTTCGGTCTCGTCCTAGTAAACGACTGGAGCGCGCGGGACATTCAGGCGTGGGAATATCAACCGCTAGGACCGTTTTTAGGAAAGTCGTTTGCGACGTCGATTTCACCGTGGGTCGTCACGCTGGACGCGCTGGAACCGTATCGCGTTGCTGGTCCGCAGCAAGAACCGCGCCCGCTGCCGTATTTGCAATCCACTCAGCCGTGGAACTTCGATATCGAGCTGCTCGTGGAATTGGAAACCACGCAGATGCGTTCCGCAAACATGCCTGGCCAGATCGTCTCGCATTCAAACTTTAAGTACATGTATTGGAACATGGCGCAGCAGCTTGCTCATGCTACGGTAAACGGAACGGCTGTACGCCCGGGCGACCTCTATGCGTCAGGCACAATTTCGGGCCCAACGCCGGACAGTTACGGCAGTTTCATCGAGATCACGTGGCGCGGTGCCCGGCCACTCGTACTGGAATCGAGTGAGTCGCGGTCGTTTTTGGATGACGGCGACACCGTCACCCTGCGAGGCTACTGCGAGCAGCCCGGAAAACCGCGGATCGGATTCGGTGCCGTGGCGGGTACAATTATGCCGTGCGTCTGATGTTGCTTGGGATTATTTTCGCTCTGATTTTAACGCTGGCGAACGCGTACATGTATCGGAACAACGTGCGATTCGCTACGGCTCATGATTACGCGCCTTTGCAGCTCAACCAAAAGCGCGAGACACACTACGAGTGGGATCTGTTCGTCTGGCGTGAGATCGGAGCGATCGTCGTCACGATCCTGATCTTTGGGGCAATCGCGCACGTCGGAAAACGCGAATCACGCCGCACGCCGCCAATCAAACACCTGTAGCGCGATCGCG
>CAZRQS010000067.1:0-12270 GCA_964602255.1 uncultured bacterium
AGGCGGCCGCCGGCGTCGACAAGCAGCACGTGTCCGCGTGGCGTTTGAATGACGATACCGTCGGCCTGTCCTACGTCGAGCACCGTAATACGTAACCGCGTGTCTGCTCGCAGCGGCGGCGCGAGTATTAGTGATAGCGCAAGAAGTATTCCGGCGATCGCCGGCGTGCGCGCATTGTGTTTCCAAAGCCATAAACCCGCGACCAGCGACGCGTCATAGGCGGCGATAGCCCAGACCGGCGGCGGCGTCATCGGTATTGATGCCTTCGGAAGTGAAGCGATCGTGTGAACCGCTGCAACGATCCACGCGAGCAGCCAACTATTTGCATTGGCAAACAGCTGCGCAATCGGCGAAACCGTTGCGAACATGAGTTGTGCGGCAGCAAGAATCATGGTGATGCCGACTACCGGCACCACAAGAAGATTCGCGAGAAGCGCATACGGCGAGAACAGCAGAAAAATCGAAGCCGTGAGCGGCCAAGTTCCGATCTGCGTCGCTGTGGTGAGCACCAGCGCCTCCTTCAGTTTTTCGGGAAGCGCCGCGCGCTCCAATGCTGCGGTAATTTCATCGCTCAACAATAAAATCGCGCCGACGCATGAAAACGAAAGCGCGAACGATGCGGTGCCGATACTTTCGGGTGAAAAGATGGCAAACGCGCCGAGCGCCGCGCCATATGCGCTCCAGGAGCGCGCGACCGCGCCACAGCCGTATGCGAGCACACCGGCAGAGATCATAGCGGCGGCGCGCAATGCGGGCAGGTGCAAACCGCTGAAGATCGCGTACGACCATATTGCGGCAATCGTTAGCGCGCAGCACGCGGCACGCGGAACGGTGATTTTCCGCAGCAACGTCATGACGACGAGTGCAACGACGCCGAGATGCAGTCCGGCCGTCACCAAGATATGAACCGTTCCGGTTTCTTGAAACTCGGTTCGCAGTTCCGGCGCAAGCATCGAACGCTCACCCCACAGCTCGCCGGCGACGATCGAAGCGTATGGTTCCGACAGCCGTGCTCGCAGCTGTGCGAGCGCCCACGCATGCATCCGTGCAAGTACGATCGGAACCGTCATGGGCGGTGCACGCAAACGCGCGAGCACATGCGCGCTGCTCAGACGCGCCGCAATACCGCGTTCACGTTGGATAGACGCTTCGTCCGGCTCTCCCGGATTGCGCGGGCCGTCGAACGCTTCGAGCCTGCCGCGAACGAGGACGTGCTCTCCCACGAGTGGCGCGGTGCCCGAACCAACGACCTCTAGCGTTGGCCCTTCGTCGGTGATGCACGTATATGCCGAGCCTTGCTCATCGGATGAACCTACGTCGAGAACCGTGCAAGCGACACGCGTGGTGTGCGTGCGGATAGCCGGGGTTGAAAGGTGGCTGTTATGCCAGGTCCCGCTGACCGCACCGCCGACCAGGGCGAGCGCCGCGTACAACAGAAAGCGCCCAGGCTCAGCGCGCCGCATCGCCGGCCAACCCAAGAACAGCGCGACCGCGGCGAGCAGCAAAACGTGAACGTTTGTATCGAGCGGTTGCGTGAGCGCCGCGCCCACGGCGGCGCCGGCGCCCAACACCAACAGCGGGCGGCGTTCCATCGATACGCATTCGCGACGGCCTCGCAATCCGTCTAGAGCAAACAAAGGGGAACAACGTGCGCATTCTCGTCACCGGCGGTGCCGGTTTTATCGGTTCACATGTCGTCGAGGCGTATTTGGCGGCCGGTCATGAAGTGCTCGTCGTGGACTCGCTTTGGGAGCACGGCGGCGGGCGCCGTGAGAACATCCCCGACCGCGCGCAGTTCGTGCATATGGACGTGCGCGACGAGAACCTCGCGAGCATCTTTCAAAGTTTCAGGCCGGAAATCGTCAATCATCATGCCGCGCAACACAGTGTCGCTATCAGTTCGCGCGAGCCGTCGTACGATGCGGACGTCAACGTTATGGGCACAATCAACGTCCTCGACAACTGCGTGCGAAGCAAAGTCCGCAAAGTACTCTTTGCTTCCAGTGGCGCAACGTTCGGCACACCCGATCGTTTGCCGATGGATGAACGTACGCCGCAACGCCCTGAGTCGCCGTACGGCATAACCAAGATGGTTACCGAACACTATTTGCGTTTTTACGAGTCTGAGCATGGCTTGGATTACACGGCGCTGCGCTACGGGAACGTCTACGGACCGAGGCAAGATCCAAACGGTGAAGCCGGCGTCATCGCGATATTCATCGCAAAGTTTTTGGCGAAGCAAGGCGTTCGCATTGACTGGGACGGCGAACAGACGCGCGATTATATCTATGTCAAAGATATTGCGCGCCTGAACGTGCTTGCGCTCCAGCGTGGCGCCGGTTGCTATTGTATCGGCACCAATATTCGAACCAGCGTGAACCAGATTTACCGCATGCTCGTAGAGATTAGCGGATTCGAAGCGCCGGTAACCCGCGGTCCCCGGCGTCCGGGCGATGCACGTGATGCGCAATTTGATGCCTCGCTGGCTAACGAAGAACTGCTGTGGGAACCGACGACGCCGATCAAGGACGGCATTCGCGAAACCTTCGAGTATTTCAAAACCGTCCTGCCGGTGTGAACGAAGCGGTCATCGCGCGCTTCCTCGCACGCGCGGTTGCATGGCTGGGAAGGTTACGCCGCCGCATCATGCCCTCACACATCGCGGCGATCGAACTTGCCACATCGTCATGGATTCCGTTCGCGACTGCGGCGTTTTGCGAGCTCGGGCTGCCCCAGGCGCTTCAGAGCGGTGCGCGTACACCCCATGGACTGAGCGAACAAGGCTACGGCGATGAACGCTCACTGCGCCGGCTGTTGCGTGCGCTTAGCGGGTACGACGTCGTCGTCGATCTCGGTAACGATCGTTTTGCGCTCGGTCACATTGGCCGCGCGCTTGTCCCTGGAAAGTCCTCCGCCGCAGGGATGGTGCGTTACGCAAACGCGAAGTGGCATTTGGAGGCATGGACGAACCTCGCGCGCGGGATTCGGCACGGCGAAGTCCCATTTCAAATCGCCCACGGCAGTTCGTTCTTTGCGTACCTCCAGCAGCATCCGGATGCCGGAAAGCTTTTCGACGATGCAATGAACGCCGTCGTGCAAATTCATACCGATGCAGTAGCTGCAGCGTATGATTTTTCCGGCGCATCGCATATCGTCGACGTGGGCGGTGGAAACGGCGTTTTGCTGGAAGCAATCGCGAAGCGTTATCCTCGCACACGCGCGACGCTGTTCGAAAGGCGGGAGGTCGTCACGCACGCAAGCGGTCCCTTCGCGATTGCGGCGGGAGATTTTTTTACCGATGCGCTGCCTGCCGCGGACGTCTACCTTTTGAGCCACGTGCTGCACGATTGGGACGACGAATCGTGCGTGCGTCTTCTGCAAAACCTGCGGCGTGCAATGCCGGCCGGCGCACGCGTGCTCGCAGTCGAGACCGTTGTAGGACCGGAGCGCAACGTCTGGTCGCAAGATAAAATCACCGATCTCGAGATGCTCGCCACGCTCACCGGCCGCGAACGAACGCTCGAAGAATTCGATACGCTCTTCGCTCGCAGCGGCCTACGGTTTGAACGCCTAATCCCGACGCCGGCTGCCGAATCGATTATCGAAGCGACGCGCTCAGATTCACACGACTAGGTTTAGGATTTTGTCCGGCACGTAAATCCGTTTGCGGATTTCCTTGCCGTCGAGATACGCCTGCACGCCGCTTTGCGTCAGTGCAAGCGCGACCGCCTCGTCCTCCGTGATGCCGGGCGGGGCTTGAACTCGCGCACGAATCTTACCGTTCACCTGCACGACGAGGGTTATTTCGTCGACCGCGAGCGCGCGTTCATCCGGCTCGAGGTAAGCCTCGAGATGCACCGAGGTGGCGTGACCCATGCGCTCCCACAGCTCGTCCGCGATGTGCGGTGCGAAGGGAGCGATGATCAACGGCAGCACGTGTACCGCGTACAACACGACGGGTGAATCCGCTGCGCTTTGCGTGAGTGTAGTGAGTGCATTGACGTACTCGTCCAGCTTCGCAATCGTCGTATTATAGTGAAATCGCCGCGAAAGCGTTTCGTCGATTGCCGATTTTGCGGCAACGTGTACTGCTCGCAGCAACGCTTTCTCATCGGGCGTTTCAGCTTTCGGCAATTCTCGAATGCTCACGGAACCAGCGCGTTGCGCGAGCGGCTCGCACGCGCGCCAAACGCGGTTGACGAAACGCACGCGTCCGCTGATGCCTTCGTCGGTCCAGTCGCTCGTGTCTTCCGGCGGCGTGACGTACAGCAAGAACAGGCGCATCGCATCGACGCCGTTGCGTTCGGCGGTCTGGTCGATGCCCACGACGTTGCCGCGCGACTTGCTCATCTTCTCACCGTTGTACAAAACGAAGCCCTGGTGGAACAGGCGCACGAACGGCTCGTCCGGTTCTCCGACCCATCCTTTGTCGTAAAAGAATTTGTAGAAGAAACGCGAGTACAGCAGGTGCAGCACGGCGTGTTCGGCGCCGCCGATATACTGATCGACGCTCATCCAGCGCAGTGCCTTTTGCGTATCCCATGGAAGGTTCGCATTTCGCGGATCCAAATAGCGCAGATAGTACCAGGACGATTCGAAGAACGTATCCATCGTATCGCTCTCGCGTTTTGCCGGGCCGCCGCATTTCGGACACGTCGTATTGACGAACGTCGGATCGCGCGCAAGCGGCGAACCTTCTCCGGTGATCGGCACGTTTTCCGGAAGCTTCACCGGAAGCTGATCGTCGGGAACCGGAACCTCGCCGCACTGCTCGCAGTACACGATCGGAATCGGCGTGCCCCAGTAGCGCTGCCGCGATACCAGCCAGTCGCGAAAGCGGTAATTGACCTGCGGCGTTCCAAGACCAAGCGATTCCAAACGTTCGGTAATCGCTTTGCGCGCGCGAGCGCTAGACATGCCGGTGAAATCACCGCTGGCGATGAGCCGTCCGTCTTCGACGTATGCCTCATGCAACGGCGCATCGACCTGCGCGCCGGGCCGAATGATGACTTGCGCGATCGTCAAACCGTGTCTGCGCGCGAAATCGAAGTCGCGCTCGTCGTGCGCGGGAACACCCATGACGGCGCCCGTTCCATACTCCGCGAGCACGTAATTCGTAACCCATATCGGAATGCGCTCGTGCGAGAGCGGATTGACTGCATAAGCGCCCGTGAAAACGCCGGCCTTTTCCATGAGGCTCGTACGCTCGAGCTCCGATTTCGATTTCAAACTCTCGGCAAAGTCGCGCACCGCGGCCTGCTGGCGTTTGGTGACGATCTTTTCAACGACCGGATGCTCCGCAGCGACGGCGAGATACGTCGCGCCGAATAACGTATCGGTTCGTGTGGTGAATACGGTGATGCGTTCCTCGGAGTTTTCGACCGGGAACGTCACCTGCGCTCCCTCGCTGCGTCCAATCCAATTCCGCTGCATCGTGCGCGTGCGCTCGGGCCAACCGTTCAGTTTTTCGAGATCCGCAAGCAAACGATCCGCGAAAGCGGTGATTCTCAAAAACCATTGCGAAAGGTTGCGCCGTTCGACCAGAGTATCGCAGCGCCAACATCGCCCATCGATGACCTGCTCGTTCGCAAGAACGGTTTGATCGTTCGGACACCAGTTGACAGGCGCTTCGCGTTTGTATGCCAGGCCGTTCTCGTACAAACGCAAGAAGAGCCACTGGTTCCACCGGTAATACTCGGGCTCGCACGTAGCAATCTCGCGAGTCCAGTCGTAACTTGTGCCCATGAGGCGCACTTGACGCTCCATGTTTGCGATGTTCTCGCGCGTCCAAATATTCGGGTCGATGCCGCGCTGAATCGCCGCGTTTTCCGCCGGCAAGCCGAAGGCGTCCCAGCCCATCGGATGCAGTACGTTGTAGCCGAGCATGCGCATTAGCCGCGCTACGGCGTCGCCGAACGTGTAGTTCTTCGCGTGCCCGACGTGCAGGTCGCCCGACGGATACGGCAGCATCTCGAGAACGTAGTACTTCTCGCGCGGATCGTCGTCGCGCGCGTTATAAATGCCGGTGCTCTCCCAGCGTTCTTGCCATTTGTGTTCGATGCTGCGGTAATCGTAGGTTTCGGCCATAGGAACAGGTCTTATAGCCCTTTCCGCTCGCGCCGCCCTGCGTGAACGGCTGCGCATGAACCGCACGATTATCCTCGCCGCCGCCGGTGCGCTCGCGCTCCTCGCCTTATGGCGCCCGGCTGCTTCGCCGTCTCCCCTGGCCATCGCAAGTGCGCCGCCGGCCGCCGTTTCTCAGCATTCGCGAAAAGGACACCCTTTTGCGAACGCAGGTAGCGTTGTCGTTTACGTCGCCGGAGCGGTGGCGCATCCGGGTCTTTACACCGTTTCCGCCAGTTCGCGTGTGGACGACGCCGTTCGCAGGGCCGGCGGATTACGGCGCGATGCCGATGCCGAGGCCGTCAATCTTGCACAGCATGTCACGGACGGCGAGGAGATTCGTGTCGCGCGTATCGGCGAGGCGACGCCGCGTCCTGCGCGCGGTCGTGCGCATAAAGCCCGCGCGCTCGCCGAAAACGTCGATTTGAACACCGCTGATGCCGGTACGCTTGCATCGCTTCCCGGAGTCGGATCTACGCTTGCGCAGCGCATTGTGGAATACCGGCGCCTTAACGGCCGCTTTGCAACGCTCGACGAGCTCGCCGACGTCGCCGGTATGACGCAGCGGCGGATCGATGCAATCGCACCGTATATTGCGCTGCATGAAGCACCCTAGCAGAGAGCGAACGTTTACGATGTGGAGACGTTACCCGCACTCATAAGACGGTCGCTCTCGCATCAGCGCGATAACGTGCTGGTCGAACGGACCGGTGGCGACTGGACCGGCATCTCTAGCGAACAACTGTTGTCGCGCATCACGAATCTGGCTTGCGCGATCCGCGATGCCGGTTTAGAGCAAGGCGACCGCGTCGCGCTTATCGCGGCCGACTGCGTGAACTGGGTCGTGGCCGATTTTGCAACACTCTTTGCAGGTTGCGTCGTCGTTCCGGTTTTCCCGACGCAAGCGCCCGACCAAGTGGCGTATATTCTGCAGAATTCTGAAGCAAAGCTCATCTTCGTCGACACGAATATCGCCGAGCAGCGCCTTCGCCATTTGCCGGTAGCGTTGCCGAAGGTCGTGGTTTTCGAAAGTTCCGGCGACGATTCGCTTGCAGCGTTCGAGGCCCGCGGCGCGCAAGTGCATGCGCAGCACCCTGACTGGCCGCAGGTATTTGAGGAGAAGATCGATCCTCGAGAGATGGGCGTGCTCATCTACACCTCGGGAACGACAGGCGAGCCGAAAGGCGTCATGCTCTCGCATCACAATCTGGCGTTTACCGCGCAGTCCTCGTTCAGCACGGCGTTCAACGTCATAACGGAAGGCACCGACGTGCTCTCCGTTTTGCCGTTTTCGCACATCTACGAGCACATGATCATCTATGGATATCTCCTCTCGAGCGTCCACCACTACATCTGTCACAACGTCGAAGAGTTGCTCCACGATCTTCAGAGCCTCCGTCCGGTAACGATGACCACGGTGCCGCGCATTTTCGAACGCATGATTGCCGGTGTAACGGCGAAAGCCAAAGCGCACGGCGGTCTGCAGGCAAAACTCGTGCCGTGGGCGCTGCGAGTCGGGTGCGACTACATGACGGCGAAAACAAACGGCAAGGGAATGAACCCGGCCCTTGCGCTGCAGTATCAACTCGCGCACGCACTGGTGCTCAAGAAACTACGAAAAGTTCTGGGCCTCGATCGCATCAAGTTTATTGTGAGCGGATCCGCGCCGTTGCATTTCGATACCGCGATGACGATGCTCGGCATGGATGTTCCGATCGTCGAAGGCTACGGGCCCACCGAGTGTTCGCCGACCATCACGGTCAACACGTTTGAAGAAAATCGTTACGGTACCGTAGGACGGGCGATTCCCGGCGTCGAGATCAAGACCGCACCTGACGGCGAAGTCCTCGCACGTGGCGAGAACGTGATGCTCGGATATTACAAAAATGAAAAAGCGACCGCCGAAGTCCTGGAAGACGGCTGGTACCATACCGGCGACATCGGCGAAATCGACGCGCAGGGTTTTCTTCGCATAACGGATCGCAAAAAGGAATTGTTCAAAACATCCGGCGGAAAGTTCGTTGCCCCCGCACGCGTCGAGTCGGCCATCAAACGGTCAGTGTACGTCAATCAGGTCATGCTCGTCGGAGACGGACGACCGCATCCGACCGCTTTGGTCTCACCGAATTGGGAACTGGTGCGCCACGAACTGAGTATTCCGGAATCGGTTCCCATGAGCGAGGCCGTGCAGCGCAAAGACGTCATCGATTTTCTGACGAACGAAGTTCGCCAAAATACGGCAGATTTGGCGAAATTCGAACAGGTGCGGAAAATTGCCGTGCTGCCGCGTGAACTCACCGTTGAGGACGGTGATCTTTCGCCTACACTCAAAGTAAAACGCCGCGTCGTCGAGACAAAATATGCGGCGGCAATTGCCCAGCTTTACGGAGATCAAGAGCATCGCGCCCAAAGCTACGCCTAAAAGCTAAGATGACCGCGCCCTCTTCGCATCGCGTCGATGAAGTCCTCAAAGGGCCAATCAAAAGCAAGACGATCTTTCCGGCCCTCATCTTGCACTTGGTCAAGAAGTCGCCCGATCACGGCTACGGATTGATGCAGCGCATCGATGCTCTGTGCGGCGGCCTGATTGCGGTGAATACCAACAAGATCTATCCGCTTTTGCGCCGGCTCGAAGAGCGCGGCTTTCTGAGCGCTACGTGGGATCATCCCACCAAGCGATCGCGGCGAATCTACCACATCACCCCCGAAGGCGAAGCTCGCCTGGACCGAATCAAAGGCGCAATGCTTCCATATTTAGAGGCGATTATGGAAGCAGTCGACGACCTCAAGCGCGAACTTTACCGATAGCCATGTTCCTCGACCTGGTGCATCTGCTTGAATTGCGGTGCGGAGAATGCAGCGAAGTGCTTGCGCAGCCCGGCTCGCGGTCGTTTATCGTGGACGGAAACGGCAACCCCGTAAATTTTTCGCAAGAAGATCAGCCCGCGGAGATGGTCGTATATCTGGCTTGTCCGAACGGCCACATTACCGAGCTGAACGTTCCGAACGAAATCAGTGCTGAGGAAACGCTCGTCACGCCGGATGAAGCGCCTATCGCAGTGGACGCCTGTATCGTCTCCGGCACAACCGAGAGTGGTAAGCCGCTGCCATAAAATTGACCCGAAGGTTCCGCGCCAGCGGAGCTCAATAACGGTGCATGAACGTCAAAAAGCTTTTGGCGCTGCTGTCTTTTGCCGTGCTCCTAGGCGCAGCTCCGCCTCACCCTTCCGCATCGCCTTCGCCCGTACCGCAAGCGGCGGCGCCCGGTGAAACGCCTGACGCCGTAACGCAGCACAGCGTTACGATCAACGGTACGGCGTACGCATATACGGCGCGTGCGGGCACGATTACGCTCACCGACGAGAAAGACGATCCGGCGGCGCGAGTGTTTTACACCGCGTACACGGTTGACGGTGCGAATCGCCCCGTGACGTTCTTGTACAACGGCGGTCCAGGCAGCTCGACGATGTGGCTTCGTATGGGATCGTTCGGACCGGTACGCGTGCTTGCCGCAAACGCGCAACCGTCGGGTCCGCCGCCGTACCAGATTCGCGATAATCCGTACAGTTTGCTCGACAAGAGCGATTTGGTGTTCATCGACATGCCCGACAGCGGTTTCGGCCGTATCCTGGGCGGCAAGGAAAAAGATTTCTTCGGCGTCGATCAAGACGTAGAAGCGTTCGGCCAGTTCATCCAGCGCTACATTACGACGTTCCATCGCTGGAATTCACCGAAATTTCTTTTCGGCGAAAGTTATGGCACGACGCGGTCTGCTGCGCTCGCCTCATATCTACAAGGGCACGGCATTGCGCTCAATGGCGTCGTGCTGCTGTCTTCGATTCTAAATTTCGGTTTGGATTATGGTAACGGCGAACCGAACGCCGGCGGCGATTGGGCTTCGATCTTCAATTTGCCGACCGAAGCGGCGACGGCGTGGTATCACAATAAAGTACGCAACAAGCCCGCGAGTCTGAGCGCGTACATCAGCGATGTCGAGCACTTTGCGATGACCGAATACCTCGACGCACTCTATAGAGGCAACCGCGTGAGCTCAAGCGAGCGCGACGACGTCGCGCGCAAACTCAGCGGATACCTCGGCATTCCCGAGCATTACGTTCTCGAGTCGAACCTGCGCGTGCCGTACGACCGCTATCAGCGTGAACTGCTGCGCGGCGAGAACGTCGTCTTCGGCCGTTTGGATTCACGCTATACGACCTACGGGCTCGAGCCGGCTTCGAATGAAGGGCCGCCGTGGGATCCGACCGATGCGTCGATCGACGCACCGTACACGACTGCGGTGAACGCGTATCTGCGCGACGATCTGAAATACGAGACGCCGCTGCAGTACCGTCCGAACATTTACGGCATCATCTACGCGCACGGTAACTCGTGGGACTTCTCGCACAACCGGCGTCAGCCGACGAATGTCGCACCCGATCTTGCGCAGACGATGACGCAGAATCCCGCGCTCAAAGTGTTTTCGGCAAACGGCTATTACGATTTCGCTACGCCATTTTTCGCGACGGTGTATACGCTGCAGCATCTGGACATAGCGCCTTCGCTGCAAAAAAATATTTCGTTTGGTTTTTACGAGTCAGGACACATGGTGTATCTCTCCGAACCCGCACTTGTTCAATTCAAGGCTGACCTTTCGCGCTGGTATGACAGCGCCGTGAGCCGCTAAGGAGCCGCGATGATGAAGTACAAACGCCTTTTCGCGCTGCTTAGCGCCCTAACGCTTATCGCTGCGGCGCCGGCGTCGAAACCGGCGCAGCCGTACGTTCCGCCCGCGACTCCCGATGCGGTCTCGCATCACGTCAACCACGTGAACGGGCAAACGATTCCGTACACCGCGCGCGCCGGCACGATCACGCTGCGCAATGACAAAGACCAAATCACCGCGCGCATGTTCTACGTCGCGTATACCAAGGACGGCGCCGATTCGAACAAACGCCCGGTCACGTTTTTCTATAACGGCGGCCCGGGGAGCTCGACGATTTGGCTGCGCATGGCCTCGTACGGGCCCGTGCGCGTGAAAGTCGACAACGCGCAATCGACGCCGCCCGCGCCGTATACGCTTCTGGATAACAGCGATAGTTTGCTCGACAAAACCGACGAGGTCTTCGTCGACGCTCCTAACACCGGCTACAGCCGCGTGCTGGGCGCCGGCAAACCGGAAGACTTCATGGGCGTCGATCAAGACGGCCGCGCGTTCACGCAATTCATCCAGCGCTACCTGACTCAATCGAACCGTTGGAACTCACCGAAATTTTTATTCGGAGAGAGCTACGGCACCACACGTGACGCCGTCCTGGTGAACATGCTGCAGAACGCGAACGTGCAGATTAACGGCGTCGTGTTCCTCTCTTCGGTGCTGAACTTCGGCTTGACCGGCCTTGGCGGGTTCACGCCGATCGGCGGCGGGGATTGGGCGTACGTGCTCTACTTGCCGACGGAGGCCGCGACGGCGTGGTATCACCACCGGGCGGCAACGCACGCGAGTTTGCCGGTATTTCTACGTGAAGTTGAAGACTTTGCCGGAAACGAGTATTTGCACGCGCTCTCGCAGGGCGATCAGCTCAGCTCCTCGGAACGCGAGAGCGTCATCCATAAGTTGCACGGCTATCTGGGCGTTTCCGAGCAGTACATCCGCAACTCGCATATGCGAATCCCGTACTACTATTACACCAAAGAGCTGCTGCGCGATCGCGACATCGTGCTCGGCCGTTACGACTCCCGGTATGCTACCTACGGTGTTGATCGCATGAGCGACACGCCTGACTGGGATCCCTCGGACGTCGGCATGAACAGCGCCGTGGTGTCAACGTGGTCGCGCTACATTCGCGATGATTTGCACTACTACACGAACACGCAGTACCGCCCCGTTGCCTATCGCGGATTGCTCGGTGCGCCGTGGGACTTCCACCATAACGGTCAGGACCCGCCGGCGAACGTTGTTCCCGACGTCGCGGCCGCAATGTCCCAGAACCCACATCTGCAGATCTTCTCAGGCAACGGCTACTACGACTTCGCGACGCCGTACTTCGCGACGTACTACACATTCGAGCATATGGACATCGCGCCACAACTGCAGAAGAACATCACGTTCGGCTTCTACGATTCCGGACATATGGTGTACCTAAATCC
>CAZRQS010000068.1:0-12097 GCA_964602255.1 uncultured bacterium
AAGCGATCTGCAGACCATTCACGCGAGCGCGAGTACGCGCTGATTGCCGGGCGCAGCAGTTGTGAAAGTAGAGTCGCCCACCACTGAATCTGCGCTAACGTCGTTGGCTTCGCGTACTGCTTGCGCTGGCGGCCGCGCAACGCAAACGATGCGCCGAACAAGACGCCCATCGCGGCAATTTGTCCCACCACAATCATCCGCCAACTGTCGCGCGAGACGTAATGCCCGAGTTCGTGCGCGACGACGAATTCGATTTCGTCCTCGCTGAAATGGTCGATGAGCGTGTCGCCCACTACGATTCGATGCGTGTTGCCGATGCCGGTAACGAACGCGTTTGCCTTCTTCGTTTGCTTGCTCATGTCCATGCGCAAGATTTCCGCATCGCCTACGCCGTAGCGCGTGGCAAGCGCTCGCAGCCGCCGTTCCAGCGGTCCTTCGATGGGCCGGTATTCGTTGAACAGCGGCAAGATATAGATCGGCACGACGATATTCGCCAAAACGAGTAACGGAAGAACACCGGCGCTCGCAATGTACGGCCACGCCGACGGCCAGCGGCGCAGCACGGCGGCGAACGCGCCGGTCAACGCAACGGTAATGCCCAGCGCAAGAGCTTGCTGTTTGACGTTGTCCACCAGCCACGACGCTACAGGCTGATCGCTCAGATCGTAGCGATGTTCGAGCATGTAACCTTCGATGAAATCGACCGGCAGCTCGACGACGCTATCGAGCAACATCGCTTCGCCGGCAAAGGCCATCGGCGCAAGCCAGTCCGGCAAGTGGCGCACGCTGCGCTCTAGGGATTTGCCCGTAGGTCCGAATGCCACCGCACTAGCTCCGGCAATCGAGCGGGCAATGCCCGCGACTGCAAGCGCGCGGCGCGTCGCGCCGTAGGACGTCGCGTCGGGATGGTGCTTGCGCGCCGGTTTCCCGAACGAGCTGAGACTTTGGTAGGCTCGATACGCGGCATACCCGAGGGTAAATCCAGCGGCGGCGCCGAGAAGAAACTTGCGCATGTTCATGGTACTCCGGCGGCATGAAAGTTCTAAGGAATGCCCGCGTCTACCGTTACGAGCCTGCTTCTAAAACCTATTCCCGCCACGATGGGCTCATAGTCGACGGTGGCCGGATCGTCTCACTGGACCCGAATCAGGCCGGAGCGAACGTGCAGACGTTGGACCTCGGCGGCGCCACCGTCCTTCCGGCGTTTGCCGACTGCCACGTGCATCTAACCGATACCGGGTATTTCCTTGGCGATCGTTTTTTGGGTGCGGTGCGTTCCTACGACGAATTCGATAGCGCCGTCGCTCGCGTTCCGAACGGCCAGTTCGTTTTCGCGGGTCAATACGACGAGAGCACTTGGCACGACGGCCGCATAGCCGACGCTGCACCGCTCGAACGCAATTTCCCGGACGCACTGGCAATGCTCGTTCGCATAGACGGTCACTCGTGCATCGTCAATCGCAAAACATTTGCCGCGCTGAATCTTGCGCCGGGAACGCAGGGCATCGAACTCGATCGGGCTGGAAATCCAACCGGTAAGCTGTTCCTGGAAGCGAACTGGAGAGCTCAAGCGGAGTTCATGAAACGCCTGCCGCTCTCTACAAAACGTGAAGCGGATCGCCGCGCGACGCAGCTTGCGTTGTCACGCGGCTACCTGCACATGCACGTGCAGTTCGTGGGCTTACCGCGTGAAGAGTATGCCGTCGAGATTGCCGCGTTGCGCGATCTTCCCGGTGGGAAATGGTATCCGAAAGTCTGCGAGCCCGACGCGCATATCGCGCAAGAGCTTGGCTTGCGGTACATCGGCGGCGACGTGTTCCTCGATGGATCCATCGGCAGCTGCACCGCAGCGGTCTACGAACCGTTCGCCAATGGCTCTACCGGCGAGTTGAAATATACCGATGATGAAGTGTACGTCTATTTCTCGACTGCGGAAGCGCTGGGAATCTCTGCGGGCGTGCACGCTATCGGGGACCGTGCGATCGAGCAATGTATTGCGACCTGGGAGCGCGTCTTAGGTGGGAAGCCGAGCGCGCGTGGCAACCGGCACTTCATCGAACACTTCGAGATCGCGCGGCCCGAGCACATTGAAGCATGCGCTCGAATGGGAATTTACC
Source organism: uncultured bacterium (assembly GCA_964602255.1). GTDB lineage: Bacteria > Vulcanimicrobiota > Vulcanimicrobiia > Vulcanimicrobiales > Vulcanimicrobiaceae > CAZRQS01. The sequence continues at coordinate 2,118 of CAZRQS010000068.1, forward strand.
TTTCGATGCAGCCGCAGTTCGATGAACTCTGGGGCGGCGAAGGACGCATGTATGATGCGCGCCTCGGAACGGCGCGCATGCGTTCGATGAATGCACTGGGACGCATCGAAGGCGCCGGCGCCGTGCTTTGCGGCGGCGACGATAGCCCCGTGTGCAACCTCTCGCCGCTCGAAGGTATGCAGGCATGCATCGATCATCACGAACCGCGGGAACGTCTAACAGCGCGGCAAGCCGTAACCATGTACACGCACAACGCCGCGAAACTCGGGCACGTCGAAAGCACGACGGGAATATTGCAACCCGGTTATGCTGCCGATCTCGTCGTACTCGATCGCGATCCGTTTGACGGCGCCGCTTTTACGGACTGCAGCGTGCTCTCGACGTGGGCCGATGGCAAACCCGTGTACGAGGCCGTAACCTTCGGCCGCAGCGCGCGGTAGAATCCCGCGTGATCCTCTCAATTTTGATTGCGGCCGGAGCAGCAATCATCTACTTCACGGCGCTGGGCACCCTGCGCGCATACAAGGAGCTTCCGGATCGCGTGCCGATGCACTTCAGCCTGAACGGGACCGTCAACGGTTACGGGCCACGCCCAATGGTGTGGTCCATGGTGGCGGTGCAAGTGCTCATCGCCGCTTCGTTTGGCAACGCCATCGCCGGCTATGCCGCCCGGCCGCTGCCGGCAGCATACGCGCTCGCTATGACCGCGTTCGGAGATCTCATCTTGCTTTTGCTTGCACGCGCGCAGAAGCTGATTATCGAGACCGCGCTTTCCGGGAAGACGCGCGCCGACTTGCGGTCTTTCTGGTTGTTTTTCGCCGCGACGATGTTGGCCGCGGTGTTTTCCGCCCGGTTCCTCGGGCGCTAGATCGTGCGCCTCCGGGTTTACGCCCAAAAATTTTCCGCAGCTCGTCCTTGGCTTTCTCGAGTTTGTTCTTTTCCGCCGCGCTCAGATTTTTGCCGCCGCGATTGATGAAGAAGTTCAGCATCGACATCGCGGATTGAAACGGCGTCCCTTTACGTCGTTTGCTTTGCTCGGCCGATCGCTTCAGTGATTTTGCAATAGCGCTTGGCGTGCGTTTTTTGAACACGCCCGGTTCCAAATCGAGCGCGTCGCTGCGTTGCATGACTTGGGCGGACCATTTTCGCTGTGCCATGCAAGTCGCTACGTGGGCTGGGGCGCCATAATCATGATCGCTTCATCCAGCAGTTGCGCCGCCGTTCGTTGCGATCCGGCGGCGGCGTGGTTTGCGAATTCAATTTCGCCGAGCGCGGAACGCACGCCGTACAGCACATTGTCATAGCGCGACTGAAGCACCGGCGCGCGAGGCAGATGCCGGTCGCGCCGGAACGACTCGATGAAGCCATGAATTCGTGCTGCATCGAGTGCTCTGCCGCTACCGGCCGCAAAGATCATAACCGCTTCGAGGCAGCCGGTGAGATGCTCCGGATCGTCGGCGATGATGTCACGGCAGATGGTAACGGCTTCCTGAAGAACGGTTGCGGCTTCATCGCGCCTGCCGAGTTCGGTTGCGTATATGCCGAGCCAATACAGCCACACCGCCTCTTGTTGGCGAGCTCCCAGCGAGCGCGCCGTTTCGACGCTTCGGCGGCTGAGCGTGTACGCGTCTTCTTTTCGTCCTTGCGAGTGCGCGAGCTGTGCCATGTTGCCAAGAATCACGCCCTCGAGGCCTTTCTTTCCGGCGCGCTGTGCCGCGTCTAACGCCTTTTGGAGAAGCGACTGCGCGCGGTCGAGTTCTTTCTCGTTGAAGTTGATCAGCACGTTTGCGAGATTGATGCGCATGAGCAGCGCGTTGTCGGCGTTGATCTCGTCGTAAATGGCGGCGCTTTCCTCGTACGCAGCCTCAGCGGCCTCATAGTGGCCGAGTGAAAGATGCGCGTTGCCCGCTGCTCCCAGCGCCTGTGCGAGAAGACGGCGGTCACCGACGTCGCGCGAAAGATCTACGGCGAGCGACGCGCTCGCGAGCGCAGACTCCGGGTCGCTGAACAAAATCATGCATGCGTAGGCGAATTGCGCCGAGGCTTGCTGAGCGGCCGTCATGCCGGCATCGCGGCCAACGAGTTTTGCCAGCCATTCACGCCCGGTGCGCAACTGCGCATAATGGAACCAATACCGCGCCAGTTTCTCACCGAACGCAACGGCCAACGCCGGATCCGGTTGCTGCAGCGCCCAGTCCAGCGCACTGTAAACGTTCTCGATATCGTCCTTGAGCCGCTCGAGACCGAGATCGAAGTTTGCCGGCGCCGGGTTTTCGATCGCATCTTTCGTCATGCGCAGGTAGTACTCGGCATGGCGGGCGCATAAGCCGCTCTGCGTTTCTAGCGGCGCGCTTTCACGCGCATACGCACGGCCTGACTCCAGCAGACGGAAGCGCTGTCCATTCGGACCCGCTTCCACCTGCACGAGCGATTTGTCGACCAAGTGTCCGAGCATTCCGATGACGTCATCTTCGGAAAGTTCCGCGCTGCTGCAAATGTACGCAGCCGCTTCGAGCGAGAACGCGGTCTCAAAAACACCTAGGCGCATGAAAAGCAGGCGTTGTTCGGCGGAAAGCAGCGCGCAGCTCCAATCAAGCATCGTGTGTAAGGTTTGCTGCCGCGGCATGGCCGTGCGAGAGCCGCCCGAGAGCGCTTGGAAAAGATTGTTGATGCGCTTGGCGAGTTCGTCGGGAGTGAGCACGCGCAGACGCGCTGCGGCAAGCTCGATGGCAAACGGAATACCGTCGAGGTGCGCTACGATTTGCTCGATCGTCGCAAGCTGTTCGTCCAAGCGAACGTGCGGAGCGACTTCCGACGCCCGCTCGCAAAACAGTTCGACGGCGTGAGACTTCGCGAGCGGCGGCACTTCGAAAACGGCTTCGCCGTTTAGACCAAGCCGCTCGCGGCTCGTTGCAAGGATACGAACGTAGGGACAGCTGCGAACCAATTCATGGACGACGTTTGCGACGGATCCGATCAAGTGCTCGCAATTGTCCATGACGAGCAGCATTTTTCGGTCCCCAACATACTCGCTAACGTTCCGGATTTGCGATTTTCCGGCAGCTTGCGTGATGCCGAACTCCGAGGCCATCGAACCCAGCATCTCGTTTTGGTCACTGCTCCCCGAGAAGTCGATAAACCATCTGCCGTCGGGATATTCTTCCGAAGTGCTTGCTGCCGCCCGAATCGCGAGCCGTGATTTACCGATTCCGCCCGCGCCTTTGAGGCATACTACGCGATGGTGCTCGAGTAAATGCGCGACCTTTGCGAGTTCTTCGTTGCGACCGATCAGCGACGCGAACTCATGCGGTAAATTTCCGCCGCGCTTCTGCGCGAGTGTCCGCTGCGAAGGCTGCAGCAGCGACGGAATGAGCGCCGCAAGCGCAAGACCCGCGGACTGCGCGAGCGTCATGATGGTTTGGCGATCGTCGGCCTCCAGGTTTTCGCTCAATGCCGAGAGCGTAAGAAAGCCGACCAGTTCGCCGCCCGCCATCATCGGGCACGCCATCGTACCGGCGGCGATGGATGCTTGCGCGCGCGGATTCACCGGACCGGATGCGATGAGCAGACTCGAAACGAGCGCATCATCACATGCAACATCCGGCGCAGAGGCTGGGAAAGACGATGCCGCCGCGTGGTAATTGTCCTCTTTGACATACACAGCGCAGCCGCCGTTCGTGACGTACCGATCGATCGATTCAACGATGCGCTCGAGCAACTCGCGCGAATCTTTCATCTGCGAAACCTCGCGCGCCAGTGCCAGAAGGCCTTTACGAGCCTCGCGCCTGCGGGTTGTGAAGGCATTTTCGATCGCGGTTTCGATGCGCCGGCCGATTTCTCGAAACGTGAATGCGAGCAGAAGCGCAATCGCGATTTCGACGGAGAGGCTTGCGGCGCGTGAAGCGTGCGAGAGCAGACGTCCAACGTCCCACTCGGTGAGTGACAAGATCACGACCACGACGAAAGACACAAGCGCGTACAGAGCGCCTCGCAGACGGGCACTCGCGCGATCCTGAGCGAGCACTGCGTAGGTACTCGACATCCGGCTTCCTTCCGCTCGAACAGATCGAGTCCGCGTGGGATTCTTCTCGGTTAGGGACGTTCGGCCCGCTTGCTAGGCTGTTCGGCACAGTGAGATATGGCCGCGTGTGGCGTACGCTCGTAACGACGCGAGGTTTCTCACCTATGAAGCGACTCGCCCTTGGCTTTTTGGCTGCAGCGTTGACTTTCGCCGCGGGCTGCAATAACAGCAATAACGGCTCCGTACCGTTATCTTTGGCGGTCCCCACACCCAACGGCGGAGGCTCGCCCCCGCCGCAAAGCACGGTACAAATTACTGAGTATCCAACTACGGACACCCTGCTGAGCGGTCTGACGATCGCATCCGACGGAAACGTTTACGTGGCTGCGAGTACGGGATTGGATATTTTTTCACCGGCGACGGGCATCATCCATCAGTCCGTAGCGGTAAGGCCGTTGACTTGGCCGGTAATTCCTAGAGGTATCTCAAATCCCACGGGCGCCGTAACCGCGCTTCCCGGGACGGTAACTGCGCTCGGTTCGTTGACCAGCACGGCGCCCGCAACCACAGTGATTCAAAGTACCAATGCAGCGACGCCGTTTTTGGCGAGGTATACCATTGCCACAAAGACGTTTACCGAAACGTTCGGCACGCAAGGCGATCTCTTCGAGGATATCGCGCAAACCTCCGACGGAGTCTCTTGGGTGACGGCAGATAGACCGACGGCGAACGGACTCACCGGTTACATTTTCACGACCCGAGCAAACTGCTCGCCGCCGACTGTAGCAGATGCGATTGCCAAAATCACTCTGGGCGCGGATAATTTCGTGTGGTTTGCCAGCGCCCCGCGTTTGAATTCAAAATCACCCTCGCAAATTTTCAGGCTCGACCCGTCCAACGGCGCGCTCGTGAATACATACTCGCTTCCCGCAAACTCGGTTGTCTCGGACATGACCGCGGGACCGGACGGCGCGCTATGGTTTGCCGATGTAGGGTTGAATAAAATCGGCCGCATCGGAACCGAAGGCAGCATTAATTTCTACACGGTTCCAACGGCAAACAGTGGCCTTTTCGGAATTTCGACCGGCTGCGACGGCGCGCTATGGTTTACCGAACGGCAAGCAAATCAAGTCGGCCGTCTGACGACCACCGGTACGTTCAACGAATACGCCGTGCCGACGCCGAACGCCAATTTGGGCGAGATCGTGGGATGCTTGAACAATGCGCTCTATTTTACAGAGACGCACGCCATCGGGAAACTGGTGAAAACGCCTTAAATTATCGAGATCGTTTCCTTCGGTTTGGGGTGTGCCTCTACCGAAGCTAACAGCGCTGCAGCGAGCTGGTCGCAGACCGGATCGTCGATCTCTTCAACGCGTCCTTCGTCGGCGAGCTGCGCCTTGAGCGGATCGATCGGCAAACGCGCGAGCACGGGCGCCTTCGCCAGTTCCGCGACGCGATCGGCGTAGCTGGGTCCGAAGATTTCGTACTTCCTGCCGGTATCAGGCGCGACGAAGTAGGACATGTTTTCGACCACGCCGAGAATCGGTTTGCGCAATTGATGCACGAGGTTCGCCGCCTTGCGCACGATCATGGTTGCGAGCGCCTGCGGCATCGTGACGAGTATTACCCCGTCGATTGCGAGTGACTGCAGCACGGTGAGCGGAGCGTCGGATGTTCCCGGCGGCAGATCGATGAGCAGATAATCCAGATCGCTCCACAACACTTGCTCGTAGAACTGACGGATGACACCCGAAACGATAGGTCCGCGCCAGATCATCGCGGTGTCTTCTTTGTCCGTGAGCAGGTTCGAGCTCACGATTTCGATCGCGCTGCGCGAGAGCGCCGGAACCATGAGCGGCTGCGGATTGCCTTGCGGCGTGCGCGGAGCATTTGGATCGGCTTCGATCACCAGTGGTTTAGAAAGACCAAACAGCTTGGGAACCGACGGACCGGTGATGTCGCCGTCGAGAATACCGACGCGCAGATTGCGCCGCCGCAGACCGAGCGCGAGCAATGCGGTCACCAGGGATTTGCCGACGCCGCCTTTACCGGACATGACGGGAACGACGTGTGCGATCTTCGCGCGTCCGCTGAATGCGCCGGGTGCCCGGCGGACCGGCGTGCGGTCCTCGGCGCTGATATTCGGAACGAACCCCGACAGGCGAGCTTGAACCAGCGCGGCGACGATCGGCTCGGTGCGCAGGCCGTGCGCCTTGGCGCCCTGCTCGATCGTCTCGTATTTGTTCACGCCGCAACCCGCGCACGCAAGGCCGAAACGACCGAGCACGTCGGCTGCAATAGGCAGTTCCGAGACGAGTTCCTTGATATTTGACTGTGGGGTTATTTCCAGCTCGATGTGGGGCATGAACCCAGACTTCGCGATGCGAACCGCACCTTACTATGCAGGCTTTGTCGCAGGACAGGCTGGTTCTACTGGCGGCGGCCTATCTGCACGTGCCGGCCAGACGTTTGCGCGCTCTTGTTCGCGGGGAAGACCAAGCGCTCAAAGAGTGGGTGGCCGGCGAATCCGCTCGCAAACTCGCGCATGCGCGGCATGAAGCGCGAGAAGCCGCGCAGCGCCTTGCAAAGCTCGGAGCAAGCATCGTTACAATCGTCGATCCCGCTTACCCGGTGGGGCTGCGCGATTTGGACGATCCGCCGGCGTTTTTATGCGTGCGCGGAACGTTGCCGCAAGACGGATTGGCGCTCATCGGCAGCCGCACACCACCGCCCCAAGCCGCAGAGTTTGCGCGCGAACTTGCACGCCGCTGCGGCATGCCGGTCGTTAGCGGTTTAGCTTTGGGAATCGATGCGGCGGCGCATCACGGCGCGCTGGACGCGGGCCTTCCAACTGTTGCATATGTCGGAACGGGTTTGGGCATTACCTATCCTGCCGAACACCGCGCTCTGGAAGACGAGATTGTTGCGCGCGGCGGTGCCGTCGCAAGCGAACGTCTTCCGGACGAGCCCGTAACGAAATGGTCGCTGGTGCATCGCGATCGGTTGCAAGCCGCGCACGCGCGTGCGACGATTTTGGTTGCAACCGAGATCGACGGCGGCGCGATGCAAACCATGCGCTTCGCTAAGGAACTTGGGCGGCCGCGCTTTGCGCTCAGCGCGCAAGGGGGCGCGGAATATGCGGGGAACGTGCAGGCCTGCGCGGATGGAGCCGCCGGGTTGCCGCTCGACGTCGATGCCGCGCTCAAAATCATTCGCGCGACACTCGCTAAAGGTACGACGACACTTGCAACTCCACGCCAACACCGATCTCGTTCAACGCGCTGACAACGTTCTCGCCGGAGGCTGCGATTCACCGGTGCGGTCCGGCTGGGCCGTAGGTGGCGCGCCGTTTTTGCAAAGCTGCGGCGACGGCGCATACGCGTACGACGAGAACGGTGACCGATACGTCGATTACATCATGGCGTATGGACCGTTGCTGTTCGGCTACAACCATCCGGCGCTTACGAGCAACCTCGACGAGCTTGCGCAGCGCGGCACCGTGTACGGCTCGACGCATTCGGAAGAGGTTCGCCTAGCAGAACGGATTCGCGCGTACCTGCCGTCGATGGAACGCATGCGTTTCACCACGAGCGGCACTGAAGCGGTCATGAGCGCCATTCGCGTCGCGCGTGCACACACGCGTCGCGATCTCATTTTAAAGTTTGCAGGCAACTATCACGGGCATTTCGATCTCGCGTTGCTCAACGCCGGCGCTTCCGCGCATACGCCCGATGCGAAGCTCAGCGGAATTCCGCAAGGCGTGATGCGCGACGTCGTGGTGGCGCGCTACAACGATCTCGAAAGCGTCGATGCGTTGCTCAAAGGCCGCGAACAAGAACTTGCGGCAATCATCGTCGAGCCAATCGTCGGCAACATGGGCTATGTAACGCCGGTGCAAGGTTTTCTCGAGGGTTTGCGCGAGCGAACGCAGCGCTATGGCGCGCTGCTGATTTTCGACGAGGTCATTACCTGGCTGCGTTTCGGCCTGCGCGGCGCGCAGGCGCGAGTCGAGATTACGCCCGATATGACGGCCATCGGAAAGATCATGGGCGGCGGTTTTCCTATCGCGGCATTCGGCGGCCGGGAAGATGTCATGGCGGCGCTCGCACCGTACGGTGCGACCTTCACCGGCGGCACCCATGCGGGAAATCCGTTTTGCGTCGGTATGGCGCATCGCGTCATCGACCTGCTGGAGCGCCATCCCGAATATTATCCGTACATGGATTCCCTCGGAAAGCGCCTTGCCAATGGCATTCGGTCGATCTTCGAGCGGCGCGTTTTGCCCTACGCGGTCGTGCAACACGAGTCCATCGTCGATTTCAAATTCCGTCCCGGACCGCCCACGCGCAACTACGATGACGCGCTTGCAGCAAGTAAAAAGGCGTATGCCGCGTATTATCACGAGATGCGCAAACGAAAGATCCTTTTACCACCATCACAAAACGAGGTAATGTTCGTTTCCACGGCACATTCGCCGGCGGACATCGACGAAACGATCGCTGCCATCGAGGCCTCCCTGGAAGTAATGCAAGCGTGACGCGCTGGTCGCGTCGCGCGTTCATGGCTGCAGCGGGCGCCGCATCCATGATGCCGCCTCCTGCGCTCGCCCAAAAGGCTCCCGCGCCGAAATCCCCGACGCCGAAGATGATAGCAAACGAAGTTCGCGCGGAGTTTCTCCACGCGTGGAATGGCTACAAGCGTTTCGCATGGGGTTATGACGAGGTCGCGCCGGTCAGCGGCAAACCGAAAGACTTCTTTATCGACGGTCATTCGATAGGGCTGTCGATCATCGAGGCCATGGACACGCTGTACGTCATGGGCCTGGACGATGAGCTGAAGGCTTGCGTCGATTGGCTGCGCAGCCATCTCGACTTTAACGTCAACGGCAACATGCAAATGTTTGAGGCCGTGATTCGCGTCTTAGCGGGTTTGACGACCGGTTACTATGCAACGGGTGAGCGATTCTTACTCGACGGCGCGCGCGATCTCGCCGACCGGCTATTGCCATGCTTCACGAAATCGCCAACCGGCGCACCCTACCGTTACGCAAATCTCAAGACCGGCGCCGTCAGCGATCCACAGAGCAACCTTGCCGAGATCGGTTCGAACATTTTGGAGTTCGGCGACCTCTCCCGGCTGACCGGCGATCCCAAATACGTGAACGCCTCGATGAAAGCATACGAAGCGGTCATCGCAAAGCGCTCGGAATTGAATCTGCTCGGCACGTATTTCGACGTCGAGAAGGGCGTGTTCACCGGCACGGACGACGTCGGTCCCGACGAACCCGCCGATTCATTCTACGAATACCTCTGGGGCGGATGGCAGATGCTCGGCAATACACAGACGCGCGATTGGTATTTCATGCTCACCGACGCGATGTTGAAGTACAAGCCGCAGCAGGTCGGCGGAAACCTATGGTTTCGAGCCGTCGATTACCGCAACGGAAAACCGACGAACGACACGACGAGCAGCAATCTCATGGCGTTTTACGCCGAGCTGGTTGCCAAGAGCGGGTACCGCCAAGTCGGCGAGGCGTTCTACGACTCGTGGACCGTGCTGCTCGACAAGTACGAGTTGATTCCTGAGGTCGTGAACTACGCGAACGGATCGGCCGTCGATCCCAAATACTGGATGCGCCCCGAGTACGCAAACTCGGCGTTCGATCTTTGGTTCTTGACGCACGACCACAAGTACCGCGACACTGCATACCGCTACTTCGAAGCACTGCGCAAGCACTGCCGCACGACATACGGTTACACCGTTCTCACGGATGTGCGCCCGCGCCCGATGACGCAAGGCGACTATTTCCCGGCATACTCATTTTCGGAAAACTTCAAGTACCTGTATTTGATGTTCGCCGACACGCCTCGCTTCGACGGCGGCAGCTACTATCTGAATACGGAAGCAAAGATCATGCGTGGTATGCGCACGTCGCGATGAAGGCTTTCACGCGACC
>CAZRQS010000069.1:0-11987 GCA_964602255.1 uncultured bacterium
CACGATACCGTTTGGTCTTCGCTACGAAGTTGTGGTGCGTGCGCTAATGTGAGCAACGGGCTCTAAGCCCAAGGGTAACAGCAGCGCTCGACACCGTGTAGGGGACGATTCAACATCGTCCCCTACTTCACATCATATGAGGGTGACAACAATGGCGAGTCCTAAGCGTGCGAGGCGCCACCCTTCGACAAGCTCAGGGTGACAACAGATCCTAAGCGTGCGTGGTGGCGTTACTCTTCGAGAAGCTCAGGTGACACCACAGCCGCAGCTACATCTCGCTGGCGCCCGCCTTTTTGCTCGGATGAACCAGTGGATTCGTTTCGGCGAAGGCGCCTAGCGGATTGGGCGTTACCCACACTTCGGTGTTCCACTGTGCCGGGAACGTGAAGACCTTCGTGACGTCGCCTGCGCTTTTGACTTTGCCCATTTTTACGAGCGGCGCCGCCGTTGGATCGGCGAGATTACCGCCTGCTTTTGTGTACGCATTTGCGCGCACTGCGTGGCCGTAGCTCAGCGAGCCGTCGGCATTTTTGACGATGTAGTGCACGTGATCGTGGCCGAATTTGAACCAGCGGCCGGCGTTCAACCCCCAGAGATTCGGCGTTGATGCACTGTCTGCAAGCGGAACGGAAAAGTCTGCGCCGAGCAGATGCCCTTTGACGTCATACCAGAGTTGGCTCGGCTGCGGATGCGCCGGATCCTTGGCGCTATTCCACTGCAGGTTCGCGTAGCTGATCGCTCCGGTTTTATCCTCGTTGTTGTAACGGAAATAGCCGGCCTTTTCCGCGTCGGCAGGCGTAGGAAAACGTGTATTCAGATCTTTGGTGACTTGCTGCACGAAGGCCACTTCGCCCGGCAGCGGTTTGTCGGAGAGCTTTGCCTTCGACATTGCGGCGAATGCGCCGCCGTTAAGCACAAGCGCGCCGAACGCAAAAAGCGTTAGCGCGAAAAACCCACGTTTCATGGGATATGCCTCCCTGGTTACGGTGTTTTGCTTGGCGACGGCTTCGGCGCCGGCGTATGGAATCCCGGAGGCGTGGCGAGCGGCGCCGGCACGAATCCCGGATGCGGCGTATCGAGCGAAGATGAAAACGGCGCGGGCGTGCTTACCGCAACCACACCGTTGGCCACGTGAACCGTTGCGGCCGTGCGCGCGCGAATGACGGTGCCCGGACGAAGCGTGACGTCCGAACCCTTGCGCAGCATGTGATAAAGAAAATGGCCGGGGATGAAAATATCGCCGACCGTATCGGTTACCGCGCGCGTAGATTGTTGTCCGGCAGTTGAATTCGGATCGATATGCGCGCTCGGGGTGGTGAGCGGAAGTGTCTTTCCGGACGCGATCGGCAGCCCTTCGAAATACATTTGAAGGGAACCGTTGATGTTGCCGCTTTGTGCGGCGGTCGACTGTGTCACGACGATGCTCACCGGTGTCCCCTCTTTGGCGACGGTGACACCGCTCAAGATGATGGCATCGCGCAAATGCGCGCGCGCGACCGTTCCAGCTTTGGAGTGAGAACTGATCGTGTCGTCGAGTACAAAAAACAGGCTCGAGCTCAACGGCAGGATCGTAGAGTTGGGTGTCCCGGTTGGCGTAGCCGTTGGCTCAGCGCGCCGGGGAGGTGCGGGTGAAGGTATGACGATCGCGCGCGCGGGTTGGCAAAGCATGCCGACTGAAGCGGCAGCGCAAACCGCCGCCATCGTCAACATACCGGCGCGCACTAGCCTAGCTGGCTTTTTTCTCTTGTTCTTCCAGCTCGGCTGCAGCAGCTGCAGCACGCTTGCCCTCTTCAATGAGCTGCTTGACCTTTTGGCCACCTTTTTGTCCGATCTGCTCGTAGAAATTCGGGCCGTACCGGTCGCGAGTCGCCTCGCCGCCTTTCTTGCCGCCCTTCTTACCGATTTGTTCGTAGAAAGCGTGGCCGTGGGCATTCTTCGTGGCCTGTCCGCCCTTGCGGCCGATTTGCTCGTAGAATTCCGGGCCGTACTTTTTCTTGACGGTCTCGCCGCCTTTTTGACCGGCTTCCCGGACCGTCATGCCCCCGCCTTTTTTCGGTGTGGGCCCGTTGGGATTGTTCATGTAGAGTCTTTTACCTCGGTTCTCTGCGCCGCCCCAGAAGGACGGCAATCTCATGCTCCATATACTAGAACGCAAACTCGACATAGAAAGTTGGTTCAGATTTGATTAATAAAGGGGTCGGCTTGCTACTACTGCCCGTCATTGCCGTCCTAGCGCTCGGCGGGGCGTCTGCGGTTGCACCAAATCCGTACATGGAAATCGTCCAACTGGAAGCGTCGCGCTCCTTAGGTAACGGACAACTGGCGGATTTTGTGAGCTCGAGCGATCGAGCGATTGCACTCCGGGCAGCGCTAGCGATCGGTCGCACCAAGCAGGCGAGTGGTCTTCCGCTACTCCAGCGGCACGTGCGCGATCGCGATCCTGCAATGCGCGCAATGGCCGTGTACGGCATCGGCTTAATCGGCGGTGAGGGCGCAGTCGGTTCGGTTCTGAGCACACTTAACGATACGTCGGATACCGTTCGCGTTTCAGCATTGGACGCGACAGATCGTTTACAAACTGCGCATACGTTCGATCGAACGCACGAACAGCACGCACGCAAAGCCGTCGCACGATTACTCAAGCAGCCAAATGCGGTGGTGCGCGCGCGTGCGGCGACGACGCTTGAAAGCTTCGCCGGCGGCGCGCAAGATCGCGCAGCGCTTGCTGCATTGAGCAATGCTTACGCGACCGAACGCGATCCGTACGTACGTTGGCATATCGTGTGGTCGCTCTTCCGCGGCTACGCGAAAGAGACGCCGCTGCCGCTGCTGCGGCAAGCGCTTCGCGATAGCGATGAAACCGTGCGCATCGAGGCTGTGCGCGCTCTTGGACGCCGGGGCGATGCACGCGCGCTGCATCTGCTCGATCCGTTGCTGCGCGATCCGTCGTGGCGCGTGCGCGAACAGGCCATGGAATCGATCACCGTTCTGCGCGGCGGCAAGATGACGGAGCATCTGATAAAAATTCCGGCGGGCGTGAATACGCCGGCACCGGTCACCGATAACCTGTCGCATTTGGCGGCGCTGCCGCGCTCGCCGCAAAGCGGCAAGCCGGAAAAACCATCCGCGGACACTATCGATCCGGCTCGTAATTTCAATCCCGGAACCGTCGCGCTGTTCACCGGACCCGCGTTGGTGCCCCATCCGCGCGTTCGCATCGTGACGACGCAAGGCAATCTCTACGTTGAACTGTATCCCGAGTGGGCGCCGCTGACCGTCGAGAATTTCCTCAATCTCTCAAACCGCGGCTACTACGACCACAACCCGTGGTTCCGCATCGTTCCGGATTTCGTAGTGCAGACGGGCGATCCGACAGGCAACGGCAACGGAGACGCCGGGTACACGATTCCGGCTGAAGAAAATCCGATCGAACAAGACAGCTACGTAATTTCCATGGGCTTGAATTACACCGATCCGCCGAATGCGCATGCGATTCGCGACTCTGCCGGGACGCAGTTCTATATTACGCTTTCTCCGCAGCTGCATCTGGATCGCGACTTCACCGTCTTTGGAAAAGTGATCTCGGGATTCGACGTGCTCGGACGGCTCGTCGAATCCGATAAAATCATTCGCGTCGAACGAATACCGGACAGCAAAGGATGAGGCGCGTCCTCATGCCGGTTCTCGTGCTCGCCCTTGCGGCATGCACGGGAAATCCGCAGCAGCTTCCGGTGGGCGTTTCATCATGTGCTACTCAGACGACGCCACATGGGCTGACCATCGTCGCAAACGTCGAGAACAAATCCGATCGCCCGATATCGCGCCTTGATCTTGCGACCGCGTTCTACCAGAACTTTCGCTACAGAAAGTTGACAGCGTCCGCGCAATTGAAACAAGAGCTGGATCCGGGACAAAAGCGCGACGTCTCGTTTGACCTCGCGCCCGGCGGCGGTGAAAATCCGCACGGGCAAGCCATGCGCTGTTTCGTCACGCACATCGGCTACCTCGACGGAACCGCACAAGACGCACCGCCGCCGCAATAAGGTTAAGGTTCAGAACGTTTTTTTGGTGTCCAGCAAGATCGTCACAGGTCCGTCGTTCACCAGTTCGACTTCCATGTGTGCACCGAAGATACCGTAGCCGACCGGAAGACCGCTCCGTTCGAGCAGCGCGCCGACGCGCTCGTACAGCGGTTTTGCGGCGTCTTCACGCGCAGCCGTTATGAACGAAGGACGCCGTCCCTTACGCGAGTCGCCGTGCAGTGTAAACTGCGAGATCAGCAAAACGCCGCCGTTTATATCACGAACGCTTCGATTCATTAATCCCTCGTCGTCTTGGAAGATACGAAGGTTGGCAATCTTCTCCGCCATGATCTCCGCGTCACGCTCCACGTCGTCCACGCCCACGCCGACGAGCACCATCAGACCCGTGCCGACCTCACCCGTGACCGCGCCCTCGACCTGCACCTGCGCGCGCGACACGCGCTGGACGACGGCACGCATGCGCGTTACCTCGAGAAGATCGACGACAACGCGAAGAGCGCGTTCTCTTTGCGTTCGGCTACGCGGCGGTAGAAATAACCCGCCCAGTGTGTTCCGAACGGTACGTAGACGCGTAGACGATATCCGTCTTGCACCAACTGTTTTTGCAGCGCCGGCCGAACGCCGTACAGCATTTGAAACTCGAATTTGTCATTCGTAATGCCGTGCTCGCGCGTGAATGCTTTAATCGCCTCGATGAGCTCGGGATCGTGTGTCGCGATCCCGGGATAGTTTCCGCGCGTGAGTAGGCGCTGCGCGCAGTCGAGATACTGCTTGCGAATCTCCGGCATCTCTTTGTACGCGATCTCCGGCGGCTCGCTGTAAGCGCCTTTACAGATGCGCACGCGCGCGCCGAGTTCGATCGCGCGTTCGACGTCTTGTGACGTGCGTTTGAGGTACGCCTGCAGCACCGGACCGACGTTCTCGTGCGTCGCATAAGCGCGCTCGAAAACGCGCAGGGTTGCATCGGTGACGCTCGAGCCCTCCATATCGATACGCACGAAGGGATCGGGATTTCGCTGCTGCGCATGCTCCAGAATCGCCAGCAGATTCTCCAGCGCGAAGTCCTCGCCGACGAGGAGCCCCATGGCCGTGAGCTTTACCGAAACATTGCTTTTGACGCCCGCTGCCGCTATCTCGTCAAGCATATGGAAATACGCGTCGCGGGTCTTGAGCGCGGCCTCGCGCTCGTAGACGTCCTCGCCGAGAAAGTCCAGGGTAGCGGTCATGCCGGCTGCGTTCAGCTCGCGGACCGCCGCAATGGCGGATTCAATGCTTTCGCCTGCGACAAAACGCTTAGCCAGGAAGAAGAAACGTCGGGAGAAGAGCGAGTCCGGAGCGAACAACCGATCGAGCATGGCCATCGGAGCGCTCTTATACGACGCGGCGGCGCAAGCCCCATTGTACGATGATGACCAATGCGGCCAAAACCACGAAGCCGTACGTCAGCGCAAGCGAAGCGCCGACGCCTTGCGCAGAGAGCGCGACGTACAACTGCACGGGCAGTGAAGTCGGATGATACGCCAGGATCGACGTTGCGCCGTATTCACCGATGGCGCGCATCCACGCCAGAATCATGCCGGCCAGCACGTTCGGCGCAGCGAGCGGCAGCGCGATGCGAAAAAACAACGACAGCGGCCCTGCGCCGAGCGTGCGAGCCGACTCCTCATACACCGCGTCGATAGAAGCGAATGCCGCAGCAGCGGTAATTGCAACAAACGACCCGGCGACAAAAAATTCGGCGAGTGCAACACCCCAAAGCGAATCGACGAATACGATTCCGTGCGTGGCAAGGGCCGATCCGAGCGGTGTGCGCGTTCCGATCGTTTGCAGCAACATGATGCCTGAAGCTACCGGAGGGAATGCGAGCGGCAACGCCAGCAATGAAAGCGCAACGCCGCGCAGCGTGCGCGGCGCGCGCGCGAGCGCATATCCGGCAGGCACGCCCAAAAGAGCCGCCGCAGCCACGGCGATGGTCGACGCGATGAGTGAAACGCGCAGCGCGTCTTGCGCGGATCGCGCTGCAAACGCTAGGGCCACGGCGGAAGGCGGAACCGCTGCAAGCATCGCAATTACAGGGCCGAGCATAACCAGTACCAGCAGCGCTGCGGCCAGGTAAAACAGTGCTCCGCCTCCTTGGGGTCTCATACTCAAAACTTTACCAAATCCTCAATCACCGGCTAGGCACGGAGTCGCATTTGCGGGAAAGGGTTGTGCGGCATGACGCAACGCACGTGGCGGGTTCTCATAGCGGACGACGATCCGGCGATCTGCACGCTCATCGAAACGGTGTTGCGTAAAGGCCCGTATGAAATTGTCATTCGCAACGATGCTGAAAGCGCGCTCGTCGCTCTCGACCGAGACTATCGTTTCGATATCATCATTTGCGATTTTATGCTGCCCGGAATTTCCGGCATCGATCTGATCGAGCGCCTGCGCGCCGATGAACGCACGAGCTCCGTGCCGATTCTCATGATCTCCGGTCACACGAACTACGCCATGGATGGACGCGCAAAGAGTGCGGGCGCAAACCTCTTTCTCAACAAGCCGTTCACCATCTCGCAGCTGCGCACCGCTGTCAACAGCCTGCTCGCGCAACCGAAAGTGGACCCGCTCGAAAACACGGCGGTCAACTCGCGTTAGTAGAGGTATGCGAGCCATGCTGCTCGCATTCGGCTGTTCTTGCATCTCGTAAAGATTTTCGTCGTTGCCCTTTCGCTGGGCCTCGATGTGTTTGCAGTAGGCATCGGTGTCGGCCTGCGCGGCGCGCCTACGGCGGTGAAGGTCCGCATCGGCGCCGCGTTCGCCAGTGCCGAGGTCATCATGAACCTGGTCGGCGTGGGTTTGGGCAAACTCGCCGGCGAGCTGCTCGGCAATTTCGCCGGATACCTCGGATTCGGAGCGCTGGTGGCGGTCGGTGCCTACATGATTTTCGAGGCAGTCCGCGAGGCCGAACAGCGTGAGCCGTTGGACATGTCGCGTGGATGGGGACTGTTCATCGCCTCGCTTTCCATCAGTTTGGATTCGCTGGGCATCGGCTTTTCGATCTTGTACATCGGGGTGGCGCTGTGGCTCGCGCTGACGATTATCTTCATCGTATCGATCGCTGCCACGTTTGCCGGTTTGACGCTGGGACGCGCCCTCGGACGGCGCGTGGAAGAGGGCGCGGAACTCTTCTCCGGCATCATCCTCATGCTCACCGGCATCGCTTTCATCCTCGCAAAAGTCTTTCACGTCGGATAATCGAAGCGTGCCTAGATGCGCGTGGGCAACAGACTTTTGGATTTGGCGCGAGCGGGCCGAGGGCGTTCGCTGTTCGTCGTTGGGACGGGCAAGAACGTCGGCAAAACCGTCGCTATGCGCGCCGTCGCTCAGGCGGCGACCGCGCGCGGATTGACGGTCGGCCTCACCTCGACGGGTCGCGACGGTGAAGCGATCGACGTATCCGACGCGCTTGCCAAACCGCGCCTGTTCTTGTCGCCCGGAACGGTTGTAGCAACCGCGCGAAACTTGTTGCCTGCACATCCGGCCAGTGAAGTGCTCGACTTTACGGATTGGCGTACGGCTACGGGCGACGTTGTTTTTGCACGCGTGCGCCGCCCTGGATATTACGAGCTGGCCGGTCCGTCCACCGCGAGCGGCATTCGAGCGTGCGTCGATCGGTTCGCGCAGTTCGGCTGCGACCAAATGATCATCGACGGTGCGCTCGACCGTGTAGCCGCGCTTGCGGGCGGCGGCGATGCCGTCATCGTTGCGGTTGGAGCAGCGGCAGCACATACGATGGACGAAGCAGTCGACGACGCGCGCGCATTGTGCGCGCGGTTGCGAATTCCGGCGGTGGATCCGTCCAAGCCGATGCTGCGCATCGACGGCGCGTTAACGCCCGCGATCGCATCGCGGTTTACCGCGAGCAGTGAAAAACGCCAGATCGTCGTGCGCGATGCGACGCAGATCACCGCGAGCGGAAAAGCGCTGTTGGGTATCCTTGCGCACCTCGACGTCCGCTGCGAGCGTCCAATCGACGTGGTCGCCGCAACCGTTGCTTCCATCGGTCGCGACCGGTATTTTGAACCGCGTGCGTTTACACAAGCTGTAGCGCGCGCAACAGGGTTGCCGACGTTCGACGTGTACGCCGGTGTGATGGAACAAGCGGCATGAAGTTCGCAGACATCCTCGACGCAACGACCGCGAGCGCTCTGCAAACGGCGTGGCTGCATGCGCAACTGGAGGCCGTCAGCGAATTCGGACGCCGCGCGTACGCCGAAGTTGCGCCGTACCGCCCAGGGCAAGAGCATGATGCCCAGCTGCGTTCGCAAGAAATCGCCGATCTCGCGCGTACGCTCGGTGCGGAACGAATCGACGCTATGCGCGACGTGCTTCGTTCGTCTCCCGATCCGCTGCCGGCAATTTCACGCGCTTCGATGGGGGACGTCCTCGAAGACGCAAATCTGCTCGAATTGCTTCGTTTTTTAGACGCCGCGAAGCGCACTCAGCCCGCGCTGGTAGCGGACTGTCTGAACGTTCTAGCTGCTAGCCTGGAAATAGGGCGCGCGGGAAAATTTGCGTTCTATCTTTCCGAGAAGTTTGACGACGAGCTCGCGGCTGCGCGAGCGGCTGCCGATCGCGTACAAGCCGAATACGAGAGCGCGCGCGGACGACTTGCGCAGCGCATAGCGCAGGAGTTAGGTCGCGAGGAGATCGCGGGCGGCGAATTCATTGTGATGCGCGATGCCGTCCAGACGCTGCCTCGCGGCATACGCATCGTCCGTGAAGCTCCGACATACTTTCTGTGTGAACTCGAACTGGACGACTCCGCCCTTGAAGCGCTGCGCAGACGCGATGCAGCAAATGAAGCGGTCGCTATCGCTGAAGAAAACGTCCGCCGGCAGATTTCGAACAAGGTTCGCGAATGTGTGGCGGATTTGGAGCGGCTCGTTGCGGCTCTTGCCGATCTGGACGTGCGTCTTGCGCAGGCCCGCTTCGCACTGCAATACGAGTGCACCCCTGCGCGCGTGGCCGGCGCGCAAGTGGTGCGCTTTCAAGAGGCGCGGTATTTGCCGCTTCAAGAAGATCTGGAGGCAAAGGGCCGCAGCTACGAACCGATCTCTCTGGAGCTGCACGACGTGGCGGTGTTGACCGGACCGAACATGGGCGGCAAAACCGTTGCGCTGCGAACCTGCGGATTCATTGCGCTGCTCGCTGCATTCGGCATTCCCGTGCCCGCGGCGTATTGTGAGTGCGCGCTGTTCGAGAGTATCGCGTGGCTAGGAATCGGCGCGCAAGAAGAAGAGGGCGGTTTACTCTCGTCGTTCGCACGCGAAGTCGTTCGTTTGAACGAGCTCCTGACGCGCCGGGCGTCGCGCATGCTGCTGCTAATCGATGAATTCGCGCGTACGACCACGCCGCACGAAGGCAAGGCCCTTCTGGTGGCAATTTTGCGCGGCTTGCGCCGGCGCGAACGGTTGGCGTTCATCGCGACGCACCTCGCGGGCATCGCGCGAGACGCAGGCGTACGGCATTTTGCGGTGCGCGGATTGCGCGATATTCCGCTCACGCCGGCCTCCGGCGATTTGAATGCCGCGCTTGCCGCGCTTGCCGAATCGATGGATTACGCAGTTTTCGAGGTAGGCGACGAAGGCGAGCGGCAAGCCGACGCAATCGCGCTCGCGCAGCTGCTCGGCCTCGATGAAGATATCGTCGAAGAGGCGAAGGAGAGCATATGGACCCGCTGATTATTACCGTCGCCCCCGTCGGCGCGGAACTCACACCCGAGCAAACGCCCCATCTTGCGGTAACGCCGCAGCAGCTTGGTGAGGTGGCGCGCAAAGTGCGCGAGGCCGGCGCGTCCATCATTCACGTTCACTGCCGCAACGACGACGGCACGAACACGCATTCCGTGAGCCGTTTCAAAGCTGCGTACGAAACTATACGCGAGCAGAGCGACCTCATCGTTCAGTTTTCGACCGGCGGCGCAATCGGCATGACGCCCGAAGAACGCGCTCGCGTCCTCGAGCTCCGGCCCGAGATGGCGACGCTGACGTGCGGAACGGTGAATTTCGGCGATGACGTTTTCGAAAACAGCTTTCCGATCATGCGCAGCATTCTGAAGAAGATGCACGAGTTCGGCGTGCGTCCCGAGCTCGAAATCTTCGACAAAGGTCACATTACCAACGCACGGCGGCTCGAGAAGGAAGGCTTGCTCACGTTTCCCCAGCACGCGGATCTCGTACTAGGCGTTCCGGGCGGACTCGACGCGACGGTGCAAAACCTCGCGGACTTGGTCGATGCATTGCCGGCGGGCTGCACGTGGTCGGTCGCCGGAATCGGACGCATGCAATTGCCGATGGCCATGGCGGCGCTGGCTATGGGCGGCCACGTGCGCGTGGGGCTCGAGGACAACATTTACTACTCGAAAGGCCGCCTCGCAACGAATGAAGAGCTCGTCGCCCGCGTCGTGCGGCTTGCAAACGAGCTTGGACGCCCGGTCGCCACGCCCAGCCAAGCGCGTGAAATACTCGGATTGGCAAGGAGAACTCCGCACCTAAGCAAATCTATGGCGGCGCCCTAAACGCGTCGCGTTTTCTAGGGCCGTATCGCCTGGAGGTGGAGCTCCCTGTTTAATTACGTAGCCCGGCGCACGCTGCAAGCGGTCCCGCTGCTAATCCTGATCTCGCTCATCCTGTTTGTGATTCTGCACAATGCACCGGGCGGCGGGCTTGGCCCTTATCTCCAGAATCCGCACATAACGGCTGCGGACATCGCGCGCCTCAAACACAATCTGGGCTACGACCGGCCAATCTTCGTTCAATACGTTCTTTGGCTGGGCCACGTCGTCACCGGCGATTTCGGATATTCGACGAGCAACTCGGAACCGGTCTTCAACGCGATCCTCGAACGGCTGCCCGCGACGCTCGAGCTGATGGTTTCATCGTTCGTCATCGCGTTTTTGATCGGCGTCTCTGCGGGATTGTTCGCGGCGATTCGCCCGTACTCGATTTGGGATTACTTCATCACCACGTTCGCGTTTTTCGGCCAATCGATGCCGGTGTTCTGGTTCGCGCTGATGATGCAGCTCGCGTTTGCCGTGCATGGTATTCCGCTTCCGGGCGGATATATGATTCAGTTGCCGTCTGCCGGAATTTCCAGCGGCGATACGTTTGATTTCGGCGATCGCGCGACGCACCTCGTATTGCCGGCGATTGTGCTTGCGCTTTTGCAAGTTGCGCTGTACAGCCGCTTCATGCGATCCTCGATGCTCGAAGTCATCAAGACGGATTACATGCGCACGGCTTGGGCGAAGGGCCTGAACTTCCGCACGGTGCTGTTCAAGCACGGCCTCAAAAATGCGCTGATTCCGCTCGTTACGGTCACTGCGCTCACGTTGCCGGGCCTCTTCGGCGGCGCAATCGTTACCGAGACGATCTTCGCGTGGCCGGGTGAAGGCCGCTTATTTTTCAACGCGCTCGGCCAGCAAGACATCGCGCTGATGATGGGCTACCTCGTTTTCAACGCGTTTCTCGTTGTATTTTTCAATTTGTTTGCAGACGTTTCGTACGCGTGGCTCGATCCGCGCGTGAAGTACGACTAAAAGGCCCGCTTCACAATGGCAGCAACAGCACCCGCAATTCAACCGTTCGCCGACGAAGCGATCGTCTACAGCAAGAATACGGTTTGGAGCCGTTTCCGTAAGCACAAGCTCGCCATGGCGGGCGCGATCCTGCTGCTGCTCATGGTGGCAGTTGCGATTTTCGCGCCCAAGCTCGCACCGTTCGATCCGAACGCTATCGACAACGTGCACTGGCAAGGCAATCCGCTTCCGCCGTGCTTCCAAGACGCGACGCAATGCGGCGGCCATTCACTGGGTAGCGACGAGAATGGACGCGACCTGCTCTCGCGTCTGATGTTCGGCGCGCGCATTTCGCTTACGGTCGGCGTTGCCGCCGTGAT
>CAZRQS010000070.1:0-1090 GCA_964602255.1 uncultured bacterium
CGCGATCTCGACGAACTGTTGGTACACCTGGGGTTGCGTACGCTGCAGGTCGATAATCTTCTCCGGCGTGCGGATGCCGGCGACGACATCCTCACCCTGCGCGTTTCGCAAATATTCCCCGAAGAGTTCTTTTGCGCCGGTATTTGGATTGCGCGTAAACGCAACACCGGTTCCTGAGTCGTCGCCCATATTGCCGAATACCATGGACACGACGCTGACGGCGGTTCCCCAATTATCGGAAATCTTGTTGTACCGCCGGTAATCGATGGCGCGCTTGGAGTTCCACGAATCGAAAACGGCGCGAATTGCGTGATCGAGCTGCTGGTGCACGTCTTGCGGAAACTCACGGCCCGTTTGTTCGTGGACGATCTTCTTGAATTCGCCGGCGAGTTCGCGCCAAGCGGCCGCGTCGATCTCCGGATCAGTCGAAACGCCGAGACGTTTCTTTGCTTCGTCGATCCGCTCTTCGAACGCATCCTTTTCGACACCCATCACGACCGACGCGAACATCATGATGAACCGGCGGTACGCGTCCCACGCAAAGCGATCGTTTGCGGTGAGTTCCGCTAAGCCGGCGACGGTGATGTCGTTGAGGCCGAGGTTCAGGATGGTGTCCATCATGCCGGGCATCGACACCCGCGCACCGCTTCGCACGGAGACCAGAAGCGGATTGGTGGGGTCGCCGAAGCCCTTACCGGTGCGCCGCTCCAGTTCCGCCATTGCGGCGTTGACGTGCTCGGTCAAGCCCGGTGGATTGCGCCGGCCCAGCTCGTAGTACTTCAGGCAAGTCTCAGTCGTTATCGTAAAACCCGCAGGGACAGGCAGTCCCGCTCGCGTCATCTCCGCCAGGCCGGCACCCTTGCCGCCCAGGAGGTCGGTCATCTCCCCGGTTCCCTCTTCGAAAAACCAAATAGGCTTCTCGAGCGCGGCCGTAGGTTTAGCCGACGCGAGCATTTCCGACATAGTGTCTCCCCGTTTTACATAGGAATAGCGATGTGGGACTTTTACCCACAACCATGTGACAGCTAGGTGGCAGCCGTCTACAGGGGCAAGGTCATTATTCCTGCAGGAGACCGATCGTATTCCCTTC
>CAZRQS010000070.1:1190-4223 GCA_964602255.1 uncultured bacterium
GCTGGTCGATGAGCTCGCGCAGATAGGCGTGCAGCGCATCGATGGCGATGCGCTCTTGGCGCATCGAGTCGCGCTCGCGAACCGTCACCGCCTTGTCGGTGAGCGTGTCGTAATCCACCGTCATGCAGAACGGCGTGCCGATCTCGTCTTGGCGGCGATAGAGCTGGCCGATGTTGCCCTCGTCGTACTGCGTACGAAAATACGGGCGCAGTCCTTGCTCGATAGAGCGCGCAAGCTCCACCAGCTCCGGTTTGTTGCGTGCGAGCGAAAATACCGCAGCCTGCACGGGCGCAATTCGTGGGTGGAAGTGCAGCACGACGCGCTCCGTCTCTTTACCGTTCGGATCGACGCCGCGTTCTTTCTCGTACGCGTCGATCAGGAACGTGAGCGTTGTGCGATCCATGCCGGCTGAGCTCTCGATGAGCAGCGGCGTGTATTTTTTCTTGCTGCCCTCATCGTAGAATTGCAAGTCCTTGCCTGAAAGCTTCATGTGAGCGTCGAGATCGTACGTGCCCCGATGCGCGATCGATTCCAGCTCGCCCCAGCCCCACGGAAACAGATACTCCACGTCGATGCCGGCTTTCGCGTAGTGCGGACGCTCTTCGGCCGTCAGTTCGTAGAAGCGCAGCTTCTCGGGCTTTACTCCGTAACTCGAATACCAGGCCTTGCGCAGCTCGACCCATGTTTTGAACCACTCTAAATCGTTGCCGTCATCGGGAACGAAATATTCCAGCTCCGCCTGCTCGAACTCGCGCACGCGAAACGTGAAGTTTCCCGGTGTAATTTCGTTGCGGAACGATTTGCCGATCTGCGCTACGCCAAAGGGCGGCTTCTTGCGCGCGGTTTGGTAGATGTTCTTGAAGTTGACGAAGATGCCCTGAGCGGTTTCCGGACGCAAATACGCAGTCGATGCCGTATCTTCCATAGGACCGACAAACGTGCGCATCATCAAATTAAAGTTCCGCGGCTCGGTGAACGAATGTTTGCTGCCGCAGTCCGGACACTGTTCGAGCGACTTGAGGTGATCCGCGCGAAAACGGTGCTTGCAGACTTTGCAATCGACCATGCGATCGTGAAACGCATCGACGTGGCCCGACGCTTTCCATGTGAGCGGATGCATGATGATCGAGGAATCGAACGCAACGACGTCGTCGCGCAGCTCAACTGTGTCGCGCCACCACGCGTCTTTCACGTTTCTCTTGAGAACCGCACCAAGCGGGCCGTAGTCATAGAAGCCGCCGATGCCGCCGTAAATCTCGCTGGACTGAAAGATAAAACCGCGACGCTTGGCCAGTGCCGTGATTTCGTCCATGGTGACTTCTTGCTGTTCGATCCGCTCCGTGTCCATAAGCCTCCTCAGGTTTGGGGGCCCGGCGAAGTCGTCCTGCGGCTCGTTCGAGGATATTCTCGTCCCCGCCACGCGACGCGTCCGCTGCGATGCAGCCGCACCGAGTTCAGAAAAATTGCAAGCATGGCCGCAGCGCCGATCGGAAAAAACGCGCCGCTCGCGCGCGGAAAACGCGAGTGCCGCATGCCGGCTTCGGCGGCGGCCGCCGTCGCGGCGATGATCGCACCCATGCGTAGCGCAGTACCATACCGGCGTTTCACGAGCGCTCGCAAAAGCAAGACTTCCGGCAGCGGAGAAAGCGCCGCTAGCGCCAGGATGCCGGCGAGCGTCCATCCGGCCGAATCATGCGTGCCGAGGTATAAGTTTTTGCTAAAGCCGTTCCAGATCTCCGGAAACGAGCGATACATGCGCGTAGAAACGAGATCCGGCGCACCCGCGAGCCGCGAACGAAAGCGCCCGTCGCGTTTGATGATGCGTGCAAACTCGTAATCTTCGGCGATACAGTCCCGAACCGCAGCATGCCCACCAAGTGCGTAGTACGCTTCACGTTCAAATAGCACGAATTGTCCGTTGAAGATCGCAACATCAGTGCGATTCATGTCATTGATCGCTGCAAGCGAGCCCACCGCAAAGGCGATCATCCACAGAATCGTTGGCAGCACGGCGCGTTCCGCCGGTGTTTCGAAGCGCTGCTTGGGCAACAAACCGAGGGCACGGGTCTGCGTCTGCAATGCGCAGCGAACCGCCGACGCGGCAGATAACGGTTCATGCACGGTGTCGGCATCCGTAAAGAGCAACCACGCTCCGCGTGCCGCACGGGCGCCTTGCGCGATTGCCCACGGCTTACCAACCCAACCATCCGGTAACGGCTCACCGTGCACGACGCGAAGCCGCCCGTCGTTTGCAGCAATGCTCTCGAGTATCTGGGCCGTGCGATCCTCCGAGCGATCGTCGACCACAATCACTTCGAAGTTCGGATAACGCTGCGCAAGAAGCGAACTCACGCACTGTTCGATTTGGCGTTCTTCATTACGCGCCGGAATGACGATCGAGAGAAACGGCATATCTTCGTCCGGTTCGCGCGATTCGACCCGCTCGCCCGAACGCGCGGCGATGTAGAGCGCACGCACGACAAAGGCGGCTCCGGCGAGGATCGCGAGCCCTTCGAGAACCCGCAATCTATTCGGTCTGCGTGTGCGAGAGAATGTTTACGAGTTTGCCAAACGGATCGCGCACGTAAAAACGCCGAACGCCCCAGGGCTCGTCCGCAGGCCCGTACTCTATCTGAAAACCGGCTTTCTTCATGCGATTGTATACCGCATCGACGTCGTCAACTTCAATCGATAGATCCGGTGTGGGGGTGTCCGAGCCACCTTGCGAGGCGAAACTAATCTGCACGCTCATGAGCGTATCGCACCCATAGGTTGCAATCCAGCCATGGTTCATAAGCAAATTGAGACCCAATATGTCGTGATAAAACGGCTTGGCCGCAGCGGTATCCTGCGTATCGATGTCGGCAACGATTCGTTTAACCACCATGCGTTATCTAACCACCATTGTTCAAGCTTTCGCCAAGCGTGATTGGGTTGCCCCGGGATCGGCGGCGAAAACGTACTCAACGCTGGACCTAGAATCCTACGGCATTTCTCTGCGGCACTTCACGAACGGGCGGCTCAATAAGAGTA
>CAZRQS010000070.1:4323-11953 GCA_964602255.1 uncultured bacterium
TGCTAAACGGCTTGCTTGTGCGCCTTTGGCTGAGTTTCGGCCCTTAGTTGTCCGCAAGCCGCAGCGATGTCGCGGCCCATGTTTTGACGGACTGTCGTCGGAATGCCCGCCTCGTCTAAGATTGCAGCGAAACGCCATATCTGTTCGTTCTCGCTTCCAGCGAACGGCGCGTCGGGCGTCGTGTTGTACGGAATGAGATTGACGTGATACAGGTGGCCCTTCATGCGGCGCGCGAGTTCGCGCGCGTCGTCTTCCGAATCATTTACGCCGCGAAGCATCACATATTCGAAAAACACTTTGCGGTTCGTTTTTTCGATGTAGCGATCGCAAGCCGCAAGTAATTCATCCATCGAGAACTTGCGGTTCACCGGCATAATCTTGTTCCGTACGTCGTCGCTCGGCGCGTGAAGCGAAATCGCGAGATTTACTTGAACGCCTTCATCCGCAAACGCATCGATCTTATCGACCAAGCCGACCGTTGAAATCGTGATGTGCCTGTGGCCCAACTGGAACCCCTGGCCGTCGTTGAGCAGCGCGACAGCGTTCATCACTGACTCGTAGTTGTGGAACGGCTCACCCATGCCCATGAAGACGATGTTGGTGATCCGCTCGCCTTTGGCGGCGAGTTCGCGCGCAAAGTATCGCGCTTGATCGAAGATCTCCGTCGCCTCGAGTTGCCGCGTGAATCCCGCTTGCCCCGTCGAGCAGAACGCGCATGCAAATGCGCAGCCGGCCTGTGAGCTGATGCATATGGTGTTGCGGTTGCCGTAGTGTTCCATCAGCACCGCTTCCACTTCTGAACCGTCCGCGAGACGGAATAATCCCTTACTGGTTTGCTTGTCGTTCGAACGCTGCACGACGACGGGCGTTACCGAGTTGAACGTAAAACCCGCATCAATAAGCAGTGCGCGCAGTTCTTTCGGCAGCGTCGTCACGTCGCCGATGTCGTCTACCAATTCTTTGGTCGCCGCGTGATATATCTGCCGCAGCCGATACGGCTTGAGTTGAAAATGCGCGGCAAAGGCATCGACGTCAGGAAATCCCGCGCGCCGCACCTTGTCGGCAAACCAAACAGCCATAGCGTCTCGAATCACAGAGGGCATCTTAGCACAGAACCCCCGCGCCGTTTCAACCGAAAAAGCTTATTTGCTCAGCCGGCGGCGCGTTTTCGGCTTGCCGAGCGTCGTCTTTTTGGGCGCCCTCGTCGCTTTGAGTCTGCCGCAGGGCATCGAGCTTGGCGCGAACTTTCTTGAGGTCCGACCAAACCAGACGCTTGGTTTCCGTGAGCGCCATCCCACCTTGGCGCAGCACGTAGGCGGGGTGGAACGTCGCCATGAGCGGGATGCCGTTTGGGCCTTCGTACCAACTTCCGCGCCCATTCATAATGCTGAAGTTCTTGCCCAGAAACGATTTTGCGGCAGGCGCGCCGACGGCGAGGATAACTTGCGGCGAGATGATATCGATTTGCTCGTCGAGGTAAGGGCGGCAGTTCTCCATTTCAGCCGGTGTCGGAGGGCGGTTCCGTAACTTGTTTCCTTCGTGCAGCGTAGGGCGGCATTTGACCGTGTTGCAAATGTACACGTCTTCACGCGCCAAATCGATCGCCGCGAGCATTTTGTCCAGCAGCTCGCCGGCACGGCCGACGAACGGACGCCCCAATAAATCTTCCGTTTCTCCGGGGCCTTCACCGATAATCATCAGGCTCGCGCACGGATCGCCTTCGCCGTACACGTTGTTGCGCCGATCGCAGCCGATCTGGCACTTGCGGCACGCAGCGGCAACGGACGCCGCCTTCTTCAATAACCGCTCGCGGCGCGCGCGCTCTTCCAGCCCCATCAAGCGGCGTAATTCTGCGGAACCAGCCGAACGGCCTCACCGAAAGCGACGACTTGCGTGGAACCGTCGGGCTGTTCGATAGCCTCGAAACGGATTTTGATAACGGCATCGGCTCCCAGGCCGGACGCTTTGGCGCGCACCTGCTCGAGCGCATCCTCACGTCCGCGCTCGGCGTCGGTCAGATACTCGATCGGCGCAAGACCGATGAAAGCCCCGATGGATCGGAACGTAGCGCGAAGCATGTTGTGCGGCCGGGTTGCGCTGCCGCTCACCGTTCCAAGCGCGCGAACGACCCGAAAACCATCCGGTACGTCGAGGGTTACGAGCATCTCTTTGGCAATCATCAGCTGCAGTGGCTACTATTCCCGCGTCGGTCCTCATCGTCCGCTTGGACGCGATCGGCGACGCGCTTACGACTGTGCCGCTCATCGCGGCGCTGCGCCGGTACGGTATGCGGGTCGGCGCCGTACTTCGTCCGGTGAACGCGGACGTGTTTTCGTCGCGCGCTCTGGATCGCGTTCACGTCGCGGACCATGGGGATCTCGTTGCAGAGATCCGAGCGGAGAACTACGACTACGCGCTGATTCCCACCGAAAAACCGCTCGCATACCGGATTGCGAAAGCCGCGCGCATTTCGCATCGCGTAGGTTTTGAAAACGGTTGGGGCAAGCCGCTGAAAACATTGTGGATACGGCGCATGTGCACCGAAACGATCTTTCGTACGGCAAGCTTGGACCCGGCTGCGCCGCACGAATGCGAAGTGGTTTTCAAACTCGCGCACCGCTTAGTTCCTGAACCCGAACCGCCGCGCGATCCGGCCGTGCTGCGCCCGCTGGTCATCGATGACGAGCCGATTCCCGACGAACGGATCGCCGTTCAAATTACGGATAAGTGGGAGCGTCTGGGCGCGCGGACGGAAGAGATTGTCGAACTTGCCGGCCGCATCGCACAAGCACACAGCGTACGGCTCATCGGTTCCTCGCAAGAGCGCGCGTATTGCGAACGCGTTAGTGACGCCATGAAACTCCCCGTTGAAACGTTCGACGAGTTGAGCGCTTGGAAAACTAGTATCGCTGCTGCGCGCGCCCTCGTCGCGCCGGATTCGGGAGCGGTGCATGTTGCCGGCATGACCGGGACACCCGTCGTTTCGTGTTTCGCCGCGCGCGATTTTGCGCTTCAGACCGGCCGCTGGTCACCGTGGGCGGCTGCGCACCGGATCGTAAAAATGGAAGGCGAGAGCTGGCCGCTAGTCGCAGCCGATGCGCTCGCTCCGCTTCTCAGCGGCAGCCGGAGCGCCGTTTATAGAGGCTGATAGTCCCGTCGCGCCGTTCCGGCACGTACGTGCCATCGCGGATTAATCGCTCGACAAGCGGCCGTGACTCGACGACGCGTGGGGAATTCGCGAACGCGCCGTCGATGAGAATGTAACATGCGGTCACCGGCTGATCCGGCGTTTCGGGAAGTAACGTTGCGTTCGGATCCGTTGCGGCCAAATGCGTGTACGCTTCTTCCTGTGTCGCAACCGAGATATCGGGGGGAAGCGAAGCGAGGAATGCATCGAGCCGCGCGTCGGCTTGCGTTCGCGCGTGCAGAAAGTACCCCGGGTGCAGCGGATTCGCCGCTGCAAACTCGACGACACACAGGCCGATGCACCAGTAAAGCAAACGATAGGCGCGGCGCGGATCGGTCGCATAGATTCGGCGCAACGCACATGCGAACGCATAAAAGACGTACCCGGCCCATGCGCCCGCGTAGTGTGACCCCATCGTAAATGTCGTGGACATGCGCGAGAGCAGCACTTCAGCGAGCGGCAAGATCGCAATTGCAATAACACGCGAGCGAAACGGCAGAAATAGCAGCGGCACGAACGCGAGCACCAAAAACCCGATGCGCTGCAGTATGCCCGTCGGGAACAGCGCCTTCCAGTCCTCGGCCGTCCAAGCATAAAAGCGCGTTGGCGCCCAATGCAGATTTGCGGCGGCATGCGGCTGGATTTGAAAGAAAAACTTGTATGCGATTGACGCCGAAATGAGCGCGATCGCGAGCGCGAATGGACCCCGCGGCCACGTGCCGCGGTACCGAAGGTATCCGAGTACTCCGGCAACCGTCAAAAAGATCGCTTGATCTTCTTTTATCGATAACGTCAGCAGCGAAAAGAGCACGATCGCGATCGGATAACCGCCGTCGAAGGCCCACAACAGCCATGCTACCGCCGCGGCTGCGAGTCCATCCTCGTGAAAGTCGTTGAAGACGGCGCCGGCAAGCGGCGGATAGAGAAACACGACGAGCGCTGCCAATCGCGCGAGCCGGCGATCGGTGTGCCGTTCGACGATACCGTAAATCGCGGGAGCCGTCAGCGCTCCGGCAACGGCTTGCATTGCAATAAGCGTAAGCGCAGAAGGCCATATGCGCATAAGCGCGCCTACGAGATACAAAATCGGCGAGAAATGAAATGCCCAGTGGCTGCCTTCGATGGTGTTGCAAAAGCATCCGAACGCCGACGCCGCCGTCTGCGCGAAGATGCCTAAGTCAACAAAGTTGCGATGTGCGGCGTAACGAATCGCGCCGAGGGCGAAAAAAATTGCCGCGTACGCAAAAACGCCAATCCAGAGCCACGCGTCGCGAAGCGACGCCTGGCGCTGCATTACGTTGCGCGCTGCTGCAGATACGGCCAAATGAAAGCGTCGATCTCGCCGTCGAGTACGGCTTCGGTGTTGCCGGTTTCGACGTTCGTGCGGTGATCCTTGACGAGCTGATACGGGTTGAGAACATACGAGCGAATTTGCGAGCCCCACTCGTTGGCGCTGCGCTCGCCTCGCAATTCGGCGAGACGCTGATCGCGCATCTCGAGTTCGCGCTGCACCAGTTTGGCGCGCAAAATACTCATCGCGACATCGCGATTTTGGGCTTGGGATCGCTCTTGTTGAGACGCGACGATAACGCCGGAGGGTTCGTGAATAATGCGAACCGCCGATTCGGTTTTGTTTACATACTGCCCGCCGGCGCCGCCCGACTTGAAGGTTTCTATGCGCAGGTCTTCCGGCTTGATCTCCACTTGCACGTTTTCGCCGGCTTCAATCTCCGGAATGATGTCCACCGCGGCAAACGACGTATGCCGCCGGTGCGCCGCATCGAACGGCGAAATGCGAACGAGGCGATGCACGCCGCGTTCGCTCACCATCATGCCGTAGGCGTTGCGTCCGCGAACGAAAAACGTGACGGATTTCAGACCAGCTTCTTCGGCCGGCGACTCGTCGACGACGTGCGTAAGATAGCCTTTCGAATCGGCCCAGCGTAGGTACATGCGCGTGAGCATCTGCGCCCAATCCGCTGCATCCACCCCGCCCGCGCCTGCATAAATGCTGACGATCGCGTTGTGCGCGTCGAACTCGCCGTCGAAGTTCGCTGCCATTTCCAGATCGTTGAGCCGCTCGTCCGCTATCGTAATGTTCGAATCGACTTCCGCCGTCGCGCTCGGGTCGTCTGGGAAAAGCACAAGCAATTCCCGTGCGTCGTTGAGCGCGCGCGAAACCGCGTCCATTGCATCGACGTCGGCGCGAAGTTCCGCGAGCTGCTTCATGACGCGCTGAGCGGACTCGGGCTCACCCCAAAAAGTGTCGGTTCTCGAGCGGCTATCGAGCTCGCTGATCAGCCGGGTTTTCCCGGCGTAGTCAAAGACGCTCCTTGAGCGCAATCGAACGCTCGGAGAGACGGGCCAGGCTAGTCAGCTGTGAGTCACTCATTGGCGGCAGCAAGCATTCGTGCACGTGCGCTCCGGCCCTTTCCGCGCGCCCGGCTGCGCGTGAGTGGTAGCGCAGAACGTCATGGAGGCACGGATGAACAACGTACTAGAGCGTCTGCCGATCGCCATCGGCACACCGGCTGCCGCCGCGGAACCGGCGATCGCAAATGCATTCCAAGCGCGCCGCGGCACAATGGGCAACATTGCAGGCGATCGCATCAAGCAACTCACGAGCCCAAATCTGCGTACGCCCGAACCATCGTCGGAATTCAGTAACGCTTTCACAGGCATGTTCGCGGGCGGAGCATGGGGCATCGTACAACAGCTCATCGCCATCATCCAACAGCTCGTCTCGATGTGGGGCCTGGGAAACGCGTCGAATTCCCAATCATACTTCCAAAACGCAACCGCCTCATCAACCGGCGATCCGCACTTAGCATTCAACGGCACCGGCGTGTCGGGAAACACAAGCCAAACGCACTTCGACAGCATGGTCGATCACGCAAACCTCCTGGATTCCGATTCCTTCAACGGCGGCTATCAAATCTCGACAAAGACGACTCAGCCCGACGCGAACGGCATTACATACAACCAGCAAGCAACGATCTCAACCAACTACGGCCGCACGCAAGTCACACTTGATAAAACGGGCAACGCCTATGTTACGCAAAATGGCCAACAATACACCCTTGCGAACGGGCACTCATACGACCTGGGCAACGGTGAAACAGCCACACGCAACAACGACGGCTCGCTCGTAGTCACCGACGCAAATGAAGCCGGCGCAAGCATCGCCACGACGCTCAGCCAAAACGGCAGCGGCGTCGACGTCAACACCCAAGCGCACAACGTTGACCTAGGCGGCGATCTCCTAAACCACTAAGAAGTAACTGCCTCCGGCGCCACCCCAACCGGCGCCGATTTCCTTTGCGCAAGCAGTGCCACCGCCAGACACTGCATCACACCACAAAACACCGGCACAAGCGGAAAAACCACAACCCGCGAAATCGCCGACGGCACCGGATTGAACGGAACAGCGATCAAGCACGCAACGCCCGCGGCGATCAACACAAGCATTTCATCCCGCATCCGCGTCCTCAAAACACCGTATATCGCACCGGCAACAACGACAATGGGCACGACACCACGAATCGCTTCAACGATCATGCCCCGCACCGTCGAAAGCAACGAAGCCCGATACCACTCCGCAAACGACACACTGACCGCCGCAGCCTCATGATCGTAGACCCAGCGCAGTTGCTCCACAACCCCATACGCATGCGTCGAAACCGCAACGACAAAAAACGCGACAACCGCGCTACACGACGCAACAAGCGGCCACCAATACCGCCGCAGAACGCCAACCACGATCGCGGGCAAAAGCACCAAATACGGCGTAGGCCGAGTCAAAGTCAATAACGCCGCCGCAACACTAAGCACGACCAGCATCGACACACTCTGCCGCCTCATCAACCGCAACAACGCCCCAAGCGTAAGCACCCACCAAACGGCCGCAAACATATCCGTCAAATCACTAGCCGCAAGCCCATGAGTCAACGGCAACGCAAGCGCAACGATCGAAAGCAGCGCCGCCAACCAAGGCCGGCCAAAAGCTACCAACATCCAAAACAAGGCTACGCCAAACGCAACATACGAAACGGCCGAAACCAAGAACAACGCCTTGAACCCACTCACAGGCAACAGCAGCGAAACGACAAACGGATACAAAACCCGATTCCGAAACACCGCAGACCGCTCAAACGAAACATTCGGGTCAAGTTCAATCAACTCACGATAGCGCACAACCCGCATCATCGCAGTCGACTCATAAAACGCACGCGCTTTGAGCGTAGCATCACGCTCACTATAACCGGCATCACGCGCGGCAAAGCGCGCATACACGATGCCGTCAGGCGTATATTGGGGATGCCGCAGCACGCTCAGCCCGAGCGCGAGAAGGGCGAAGCAAACTACGAGGCCGAGCGCCACTGCGGCGGTTCTCATTCACAAAGCGTAGCGAATTCCACCAACCGGCAAAAACATACAAAAAGG
>CAZRQS010000071.1:0-11913 GCA_964602255.1 uncultured bacterium
CCTTCGGCGAACTCGGAACTCCCGAGCACCTTGCGCGTCAGGCTCAGATTCAAATGGCGATCCAACGAAAAGTTTGTAAAGTGCCCGGGGTAGACTTCGTGCGCGGAGATGATCGGGAATTGGTAATTGTTGAACTGCGCCATGAAACCCACGGTGCGCTGCGCCGGCCAACTGCTATCGGGCGGAGTAACGTTATAGTAGGCCTGCGTGGCGACCGTTTCCAAAGGACCCGGCGAATCTTCGGACGCCGTAACGAACGCACGCTCAAACTGCGGCGTCGGAACGACTTTGATGTTTGCGTCCGGAGGGAGCGTTACGATGTGATGCGCGGCGATGAACGCACGCAGCAGCACGAGATCGTTTTGTGCCTTCTGCAAAAGGCTGCCCGGCGGCGGATATGATTTTGCAAGTGAGGCGTACACCTGCTGCGGTGTTTGGTTCGGATTGATCTTCTTTGCGGTGGCGATGAACTCTGCGTGCGTCTGCGCGAGAGCTTTCTCACCGTAAGAGAGATATTCATCGATCGGCATCGTCAGCGCGTCTTCGTACTGCAGTTTCTTTCCGTATGCCTCGGCGCCGATCGCGTAGGTGCCCTTCGGCCGCAGCGAAGCGATCCAAGCAGCGTAACCACGCATCGTCCTGACGGCTGCAGCGTTCGCGGATTTCAACTGGACTTGCAGCGATGGATCTTTGACGCCGGCAAATGCGGCCGGAACCGTTTGCACGAAAAAGCCCACCGCGCCGGAAGCTTGTTCCGCTGAGATTCGCTGCGTCACCGCATCGACGGTGGTGATGTTGGCTTTTGCGCTTGCGATAAGCTTGGGAATGGCTTGCTCTCGCGCGATAGCATCTTTCATGCGAACGGGCGCCGGAGCAAAATTGCGCGAGATGAGCAGATAGACGGCGCCGCTGGCGAGACCGGTGTATGCGTCGGGGTTATGTTTCCACGTTTGAAGGGTTTCGCCGCTAAGCAGATTGTCGCGGATGGTGTTCACGATGAGGGTCCGGTCGAGCGCGTCATCGGGAGTGAGCGACTTGGGATCGATCGCCTCGAATTTGGCGAGATACGCCTTCGACCAGGCTATCTGCTGAGCAATGCCCGCAGCGGACATGTCATCGAGCTGCGAATCATACGCATGCACCCCGATTTCCGTGGCCGTGGCCGGGGAATACTTGAAACCTTCGTAGAGAAAGTCGTGCGCGAGTTGCTGGAAACTCGAGTCGGCGTCCGGTGCGGCTGCAGGCGAAGCGGGCGTGGCGGGCGTCGCACCCAGCAAAGCGACGAGCGCCATCCCGGCAAGGAGTCGTCGTATGTCGATCATACGGCGACGTTTCGGAACACGCGCGCTAGCGCCTGTTCCAGATTCTTTACCTGCAGCCGCCCTCCGAAGCGACTACTTGTTTTTGAAGCGCGCCATCCGCTTTTCGTTGTAGGCGGCGATGCCTTCTTTGGCGTCTTCGCTCTTGAAAAGCAGCGATTGCAGT
The DNA here is from genome assembly GCA_964602255.1 of uncultured bacterium. Taxonomy (GTDB): domain Bacteria; phylum Vulcanimicrobiota; class Vulcanimicrobiia; order Vulcanimicrobiales; family Vulcanimicrobiaceae; genus CAZRQS01. The sequence continues at coordinate 1,486 of CAZRQS010000071.1, forward strand.
TCGCGTTCTAGTGCGAGCGCATCGTTGAGCGGCAGTTCGAGACCCGTCTGCACGCTGCGCTTGATGTGACCTACGGCCATTGGCGCTTTGTTGGGCGTCGTGAACTGCTTGGCATACGTAAGCACTTGCTCGCGGAAACTCTGCGCGTCGCCCTCGTAGATGTCGTTGATCATGCCCCACTCGAGCGCTTGTTCGAAGCTGAACGTGCGGCCGGTGGCCATCAGTTCAATCGCGCGCGATTTGCCGACCAGACGTGCAAGACGTTGCGTGCCGCCGGTGCCCGGAAGAACGCCCAGCGCAACTTCGGGCAATCCTATCTTGCCTGCGTCTTGGCGCGCGATGCGGATGTCCGCTGCCATCGCAATCTCAAGACCGCCGCCAACACAGTGACCGTTGAGCGCGGCGATGACCAGTTTCGGCGTCTGCTCGAGGCGCGAGAGCGTCTCGTTCGCGTGCAAGCAGAAGTTGTATTTGAACTCCGGCGTTACGCTGTTGAGCATGCCGATGTTCGCGCCGGCGGAGAAGAACTTCTCGCCTTTGCCGGTGAGGAGAATGACCTCGACGTCTTGATCGAAGCGCGCGTCGAGAATCGCTTCGTCGAGCTGACGCATCATCTCGTGCGTGTACGTGTTCGCCGGCGGATCGTCCATCTCGACAACGGCGACGTGGCCGTCTTTCGAGTAATTGATGACGCGCTTGCCGTCGAGCTGCCGCTGCTCACGTCCAAAGGGCGTTTGTTGCGCTTTGTCAGCCTGAGCCTGTCGAAGGCCGTTTTCCGTTGTACTCATTTACGCTGCCTCGTTCTTGCCCTTGGGTGCAATCCAGGACGGGTTTTTGAAGTAATCTTTTAGGAGCTCTTCGTCTTTCGCGCTCGGGAGAACGGTCGGCACATACGCTTCCCATTCTTGTTGCGTGAGCTGCCGTCCGTCGACGCTCCAGTGCTGTCCGGCGTAGGCGCCGATCTCGCGGTTGAAGCGAATGTCCGGCATGTACAGCTTGGTTTCAGACGGATTCACGGCGTTGACGCGCTCGATCGTTTTCGTGCATTCATCGTAAAACTGCTCGCGCGCACGTTCGTTCAAATGTTCTTTGTCGACCCCGTCGGCGGTCTTGTCTTCGTCGACGCGGCCTTTGATGCCCCACGTGTACGCCCACTGCGCCGAGCCCGAATGATCCGTACCGAACAGATCGAGCGAACCGCTGACCCATTTGTTGTAATACTTCTGCTGCATCTCGACCGGAATCACGTTCGCCTGCGCAATACGGCGCAAACCCGAAATACCGGTGCCCATGTGATACGACTCTTCACGCAACATCGGTCCCATCGATTGCGCAAGTGGCGCGAAGCCGGAATGCGAGAGCATCGTCAGCTGGAATTTGCCGTCGCGATCCATGAAATTCGTGTACGCGAAGAAATCGAGCCAATGCGTCACGTCGTCGTTGAACGCGTTGAGCAGCCGGTTCTTCTTGCCGAACGCGCGGCGTTCGAGCATCTTTTGCGCTTCGATCTTTCCGTCTTGCCCGAAGTGGCTCACGAGCAGATGGCACATCTGATAGCCATGCCGCGTCTCTTCCACCATGATGCGGACGAGCGACGCGAGATCGTACTCGGTCGGCGCGTTGTTGACCAGGAATCGCTGCTGTTCGTTGGAGGCAAACTCCGTGTCTCCCTGATACACGATCATGTTGAGCAGTGCATCGCGCATGCGCTGATCGGGCATCTCGAGGACTTTATCCCAGCGGCGTTCCCCTTTGAAGTCGCCGAAGTAGATTTCACTGGCGGGGAGCTCGCCGTACTTGGCCTCGAACTGATAGCCCGGCATGTACCGCTCGATCAGCTCGTTGTTCAAGCCGATATCTTTTTGCCACTCCTTCAGCAGGTCGATCCAATCGTCGAAGGTGGAAATACGTGCCATGAGGACCTCAATGTGACGGAAATTTGGTATACCGTGAGAATACTGTCATATGGTAGTCGCGCGGGTCACGGAAGTCAAGGAGGCAGGCGGTGACGGCCGCGACTGAACGCCGGACCGTAACCCGGCCCAATTCCTTCATCTATACACTGTTCGGGGACTTCGTGCACCGCGACCCCACATCGCAAGACGAACTCTGGGTCGGGGGCCTTATCCGACTGATGGGCGAGTTCGGACTTTCCGGACAGGCAGTTAGGCAGGCGGTTTCCCGCATGTCGCGCCAGGGCTGGCTCACGTCTCGACGCCACGGCAACCGATCGTTCTACGCGCTTACCGATCGTGGCCGGCGTCGCGTCGAAGCGATCAGTCCGCGCATCTACGGTCCAGTCGTGGAGTGGGACGGGCGCTGGCGCATGCTCACGTATTCCGTTCCTGAGAGCAAACGTGAAGGGCGCGACGGCCTGCGCAAAGATCTCGCCGTGCTGGGTTGGGCGCCTCTTTCGGCGTCTACATGGCTCTCACCGCACGACGGACTCGATACTGCACGAAGTGCCGCGGAAGCAAACGGCGTGCTCGAAAGCGTCGATGTTTTCGTCGGCGAGTATTTTGGGCCGCACACCGATCGCGAACTCCTCGAGCGGTGTTGGGATCTTCCCGCGATTGCCGAGCAGTACCGCGATTTCATTGCGTATTACGAACCGCGGCTGCAAAACGAGCACGCGAATCACGCCTTACGCGATGAGGAGGCCTTCGTCGAGCGCATGTGGCTTGTACACGACTACCGCAAATTCACGTACGTCGATCCTGGTTTGCCGAGCACCCTACTTCCGGCACACTGGCCCGGAACGGTCGCGGCTGCACTCTTCCGCGAGTACTACGCGCTGATCTCGGAAAAAGCCGAACACCACTTCCGCGCAGCCCGCGAGTAACGCGCAACGCGTCCCTATTGTCCTTAAGTGCTACGAGAAACACATGGAACAGACGCTAACAATCCGTCCCGCACACAGCGGCGAGCTGAACACCTGCGCCTCGTTTTGGATTGCAATGTTCGAGGAGATCGGCATGCTGCACGAGCGCGATCTTCCCGAAGATTGGCGCGAGCGGTTTGTTGTGTACTTTTCCGCTCGTATCGCCGCCGATGAAGCGCGGTATTTCGTAGCGCTCGACGGCGAACGCATCGTTGCAACGGCCGGCGCGCTGCTGAGTGAAGGTTATTCCGCGATCATGGGGCGGCAAACCGGCTATATCTTCGGTGTCTGCGTCGACGCGAACTATCGCGGACGCGGTTTAGCGACAACCCTTACCCGCGAGAGCATCGCGTATCTAAAAAACAAGGCATGCAGGCGTATCCGCCTGCATGCCTCGCCCGCCGGTAGGCCCATATACGAACGTCTCGGATTCGAGCCTACTAACGAGATGCAATTGCGGGACTAGCGCTTACCGTCCGACGTGGTACCGGAATTGCAGACGCACGGTGCGCGGCTGCACCGGAATTTGCGGGAACGGTAACGCCGCCGCATAGTTTCCATACTGACCCGCGCCGTTTTGTCCGATCATCGGAACGCCCGCGTTCGGCGTCACCAAACCGGAGAACGAGTTCGTGTTGAGCAGGTTGTACGCCGAAAGCTGCAGGTCGAACTCTTTGGAAACCGGGCGGCGCACCGTCAGATCGTACAGTGCGAACGGCGGCTGGAAGTACGTGTTGTTTTTGCCTTCGTAATCGACGCCGGCTTTGAGATACGTGCCGTCAAGCGTCGTGTACGAGAGCGCTCCGTAGGCTTTGAAGTACGGAATACAAACCGCGCTGCCGCCGTCGCTGCACTGCTGCACACCATTTGCGGGAACCGAGAAGCCCTTGGACTGAATCGGAATACCCGTCGGAATTGAACGCGCGAGCGTTCCCGTCAGATAATATCCCAGCCCGTGGATCGGCTCCTTACGGATCGTCAGCATCGCCATCTGCGAGGAGAGCTTCGCAGCGTTGAGCGGTTGATACACTACGCCATACGGCGGCGCCGGCGGCGTGGGAAGCGGATTCGGAATTGTCGACATCGTTTCGAACACGTTGTTAATCTGCGTGTCAACCAGATCGAAGCTCACGATCGTACCGTCGCGCAGGCGTTTGTCGACACCGAGATCCAGTTCCAGCGCGTGCTCGGGTTGCAACGCCGGGTTCTTTTGCGTCAGCGACGCCGTACCGCCGGTTCCCGACGGCGGGGTGTAGACGGAGAGTCCACTGACTTGCGAGGCATAGGGGAACGTCGTCGAGGTGCCCGCGGATAAGCGCAGCGAGGTTCCATAACCCGGCTGGAACGTGAAAGCTACGTGCGGATCGAAACGCGAGAGCGTGCGCGTGAGTGGAACGATCGTGGCGGTCGTTTTGCCGTTGTTGGTCACGAACGGACCGGTTTGCCATCCGGCGAGATTCCAAATCGTTTCGTACGCACCGGCCTTCATCGAAACGTTGGAGCCGAGTGCGAAGTCACCCGTCAGTGAAAGGGTGTGGAAACGCGCCGTCGTGTCCGGTACGGCAACGTTGGTCGGATCGTTGTAATACGCGAACGTTTCGTCGCTATGGTAGTCGTACGTACCGGTGATTTCGCTCTGGCCCATCGGATGGATGAACGAAAGCGTGCCGCCCTTGAGCTTATCCGATTCAAGCACGCTGAACTGCGTGTTGTTACAAGCCGTCAAACCGTTGATTGTTGCGCCGGTGTTCGTTTTGTTGTTGCAGGTTGAAGCCGGCAAGTTGCTGGGGTACCAGTAATTCGGATAGCTGGACTCGCCCGAACCGTCGATGATACGCGCGATATTTCCGGCATACGGGCGAATCAGTAACGTGTTGCTGCCGATCGCGGTGCGCAGCTGCGCGGTAAAGAGCGGCTGGTTATTGTAGACCTTCGATCCCGGATAGAAGAAATAACCGTTGATCGTCGAGCCGGCCATGCCTGCATATCCCGGGTTGGTGCAATGGGTTGGAGTGACGCAGGAAACGATCGTGATCGGTCCGGTGCTTACACCGTACGCGCTGCCTTGCGGATTGTAACCGCCTTGCGAACCGACGAATCCGAGTTCGAGCGAGGTCGTCGGCGAGAAGTCCCACCGCCCTTTGAGGACCTCACCTTTGCTGAGCTGCGGGCCGCCGAGATCGCCGCAGAATTGAATTGCACCTTTGGCGCCCGGCGTATTCCACGTGCCTCTGTTCACCGGATCGATGATGCAGCCGTAGTTGCCGAAAAACTTGCGGTTGTCGCCGCTGTAGCCGGCGCCGACGACGTACGAAAGTTTACCGGTCTTGCCCGTGTCGAGGAAGTTCGAGTACTGGCTGCTGTAGCTGTCCAGACCGGTGGTGAACTCGTACGTCGACTTGGACGTGAAGCCGGGCGTAACGATGTTCGCTGTGCCGCCGACTGCAGTGCCGGCGAACGCGGTCGTGTTTCCCGGTCCGATCTCGGTTTCGATATTCTGAACCAGAAACGAATTGAAGAACTGTGAGAACCACACACCGTAGCGGCCTGCGGAAAGCGGGTGCCCATCAAGCAGTACCTGCGTTTCATAGCCCTGCGATCCCGCGAGCGAAATGCTCGTATTCGGAGAGGACGAGCCGTGTTCGACAACCGCACCGGGAATGCGCTGAACGACGTCGTTGATCTGCGGTGCCGCAAGATTGGCGAACTCCTGACGCCCGGTTATGGATAGTGAAGCCGCGCCGGTATTGATGGTGCTCCGCGCCGACGTCGTGACATGCGCAATGGTGCTCAGCGACGTGAGATCCGCCTGCTGCAGCGTGACTTGAACCGGTACGGACCCGTTCGGCGTGACGGTGAGATCGGTCTCGCTAATCGCCAGATATCCGCCCTTGCTGACATCCAGACGATAAATGCCCACGGGAACGTCCGTAAATTTGAAATTACCCGACGAATCGGTGCTGGTGTGTTCGGTAACGGGGCCGCTGAGCACGACCTGTGCAGCTGCTACCGCTGCTCCGGACGCGCCGTGGACGCTACCGGTGACAGTGCCCGTCATGTCGGCCGCGCGCGCACCCAATGACGGCAAAACGAACGCCGTCAACAACGCGATGACGAGGAGGCGTAACTTCATTCGCAACCCTTCTTAAAGCGAAACAGCAATCGGCCGGGTTGTGCAACAGCTCGGCCGGAGAGCAAAATGTTACGTGTACCTCGAAGAGCCCTTGTGGAAATTAATGATTGTTTAAGGAATCGGAGGTTATGGAGCCGCTCGACCTATCGAAAAGACCGCCGCGCAGCTGCTATGAAGAGCTCGACGGACTCATGCTGATGCCGCGCACGATCGACAAGCTTCGTGCGAATCTCCCCGGCGGTAATCCCGGCGGCTATTTTATCAACGGAAAGATCAAGGGCATTTCCGGATTCCTACTGGAGCAGCTCGGCATTTCGGAAGCGGATCTTCTGCAAGCCGTTCAAGACGCGAAGAGCGATGAGGATATCGCCTTGTGGCTTCGCGAACGCGTCGACCCGTCGACGTATCCTGGACTAAATCACATTCTGCGACGCATCGCGCCGCGGCACGCCGAAGATCCCGCGTATTTCCGCGAGGTGTACGCGGAGGTGTTGCAATCCCAGCCCGAGCTCGAAAAGATCGTCGACATCATCGATGCCGACGACCGGCGCATGTTCCCCGAACTTCGTTAGGGTGATTCGTCGCCTTCGTGCAGGTGCAAGTGGCAGCCGTCTTCGGCGTCGCGCAGCACTTCGCGCGCTTCAGCGAGCATGGCTTGCGAAATCGGTCCGCCGGATTCGATACTGCCGTCTTCCGCGAGAAAATCCATCTCGCTCCACTCTTCCCATGTCTCGAGCGGCTGACCGTCGAGTTCGCCCGGGAAGCGTACGCAGAAACCTTCTTCGAGATGCAGACCCACGACCGTGACTTTGGTTCCGCGCGGGAAGTACTCGCCGTCCTTCCAAAGCGTTCCGTACGTGGTTTGATACGTGGTTCCGATTTTCAGCGGTTCGATTATAGACTCCTCAAACTCCAAATGGATCGATCGGTTTTTCGGCGATGTACGTGAGCACGCTTTTTGTTTCCGAGTAGAGCGCCATAGTTTCCAGGCCCAATTCGCGGCCGTATCCTGATTGCTTATACCCGCCGAACGGCACACCGGGAAACACCGCATAAGGGGTATTTATCGCAACCGTACCGCTGCGTAGGGCCTTTGCCACTCTATTCACGCGTCCGACGTTTTGTGACCATACGCTGGCCGAAAGACCATAATCTGTATCGTTTGCCAAGCGGATTGCATCCGATTCATCTTTGAATCTTATAAACGTAGCAACGGGACCGAAAATTTCTTCGCGCGCGATCCGGTGCGCCGGCAGGCTTTCATATGCCGTCGCGCCCCAGAACCAGCCTTGTTCGAAGCCTTCGCCCGGACGGACGGGCTGGCCGCCGAAGAGTTTGGTCGCTCCCTCACTTACCGCGATTTCGCAGTAGTTCTGAATTTTCTCGAGCTGCTCGCGCATCGTGATTGCGCCTATTTGCGTTTGCGGATCTTCCGGATTTCCAACGCGCAGTTTTTGCGCTTTTTCGGTAAACATCGCGATAAAGTCGTCGGCGATCTTTTCGTGTACCAATACGCGTGAGCGCGCTTCGCACGTCTGGCCTGCGTTGTAGAAAATCCCGTAGAGCGCGCCGTTCACCGCTTGCGTTACGTCGGCGTCGTCGAATACAACGGACGGCGATTTCCCGCCGAGCTCCAGCGTTACGCGCTTGAGTGTTTGCGCGGCGGTCGCGGCGACGCGCTTACCGGTCGCAGTACTTCCGGTGAATGCAATTTTATCTATGCCCGGGTGCTCTACAATCGCTTGGCCCAATTCCGGGCCGGCACCGGTAAGAACGTTGAGTACGCCTTCGGGCAAACCGGCCTCGAGCGCAATCTTACCGAGTTCGATTGCCGTGAGCGGCGTCGATGGAGCGGGTTTGAGCACCATCGTGCATCCCGCTGCAAGGGCCGGTGCGACTTTCCACGACGCCAGCAACAGCGGAAAATTCCAAGGAATGATCGCGCCCACAACGCCGGCCGGTTCGCGGACGGTGTACGCGAGGTATCCCGGCATCGGCGCAGGCAACGTGTTGCCGTAATTCTTGGTTGCGGCACCGGCATAAAATTCGAAGCAATCGACGATTGCGCCCAGCTCGCCTTTCGCAGTGGAAAGCGCCTTGCCGTTGTCGCGCGATTCGAGCAAAGCGAGATCGTTTGCGCGCTCGCCGATCAGCTGCGCCATCTTGTAGAGAATTTTTGCGCGGCGTGAAGCGGCCATCGTCGCCCACTTGCCGATCTCGAATGCGGCTCTCGCCGCTTTCACCGCGCGATCGACGTCGGCGGCAGATGCGTCCGCGACTTCCGCAAGAACTGCGCCGGTCGCCGGATTCACATCAGCATACGTCGCGCCGCTTTGCGCGTCGACCCAATCTTTGCCTATGAGCAGCTGCGTTTTCGTTGCGGGAGCCGTTGCAGTCATGATGCCTCGTTATATCCTCTCGAAGATCGTCGTGATACCCTGTCCCACGCCGATGCACATCGTTGCCAGGCCAAAGCGCCCGCCTCTCCGGCGCAGTTCGTGCAGCAGCGTGGTCGCAATCCGCGCGCCGCTGGCGCCGAGCGGGTGTCCGAGCGCAATAGCGCCGCCATTGACATTCGCCTTCGCCGGGTCGATCTCTAGGTCGCGCAGACATGCAAGGGACTGTGCGGCGAAAGCCTCGTTGATCTCGACCAGGTCGATATCGCCCATTCGCAGGCTCGCCCGCTGCAGCGCCTTGCGGCTAGCGGGAATTGGGCCCAGGCCCATCACATCGGGGTGCACTCCGGCAGCTCCTGAAGACACGATTCGCGCCATCGGCTTCAGCCCCAAACGCTCCGCCGTCTTCGCTTCGCAAAGCAAGACCGCGGCAGCGCCGTCATTGATGCCCGACGAGTTGCCGGCCGTTACCGTGCCGTTTTCTTTGAACGCAGGTTTGAGTTTTGCGAGCGTTTGCAGCGTCGTGTCAGGACGCGGGTGTTCATCGACGGCGACCTGTGCGGTTTCTCTTCCGCGGCGCACGCCGACCGGAACCAGTTCATCGTTAAACGCGTCTCGCTCCATTGCGGACTTCGCGCGCATCTGCGATTCATACGCGAACCGGTCTTGTTCTTCACGCGAAATGCGGTATTGTTCTGCAACGTTCTCTGCCGTTTCGCCGAGCGAAACCGGCGGATACAGCTCTTGCATACGCGGATTGATCATGCGCCAACCGATCGTCGTGTCAAAGACTTCCGGCGCGCGATCGAACGCGCGCTCCGCTTTCAGTTGTACGAATGGTGCACGCGTCATCGACTCGACGCCACCCGCGATGATGAGATCGCCGTCGCCCCACGCGATCGCTTGTGCAGCCGAATTTATGGCTTGCAAACTGCTCCCGCAGAGCCGGTTCATCGTTGCGCCCGGCACTTCTACGGGCAATCCGGCGAGCAGCACCGCCATGCGCGCAACGTTACGGTTGTCTTCACCGCTTTGATTCGCTGCGCCAAAAAACACATCGTCGATCCGGTCCGGCTCAACGCCGGTGCGTTCTACGAGCGCCTTGAGCACTGTTGCAGCAAGGTCGTCGGGCCGCACGGTCGCGAGCGAGCCGCCGTACCGCCCGATAGGCGTACGCACCGCGTCGACGACAACCACTTCTCGATCACGGCTCATTCAACGGCGCCTTCGGCAACCGCGGTCTCCACCGCGTGTTCTGCATCTTGCACATCCAACGCCCATAACGCGCGGTGAGGCGCAAACGCGGCGCCTTCGGCACGGGCGAGCCGCTGCAAGATGCGCACGATACGGTCGCCGCCAATCTCGCGGCCCCACTCAATGGGCCCCTTCGGATAGTTCGTTCCAAGACGCATGGCAAGGTCGACGTCGTCCGCGCTCGCGATGCCTTCATCCACGACATAAACGGCTTCGTTGACGATAGAGCCGACCGTACGCCCCAAGAAAAGGCCGGCACGATCTTCAACGAGCGCTACGCGCCTTCCAAGCGATTCGAAGAGATCTTGCGCCAGTTCCAGTGCGTCGTCGCCGGTGTCGTCGGCATCGACGATCTCTACGACCTTTTGGTTCTCGAGCGACGAAAGAATGCCGTATCCGACTAAGCGCTCCGGATGAGCCAGACGTTTCGCTGCGGCAGAGATGTCGGTCGCATAGGCATCGGCAAAAATGATCGACTCGGGCGGTAATATAGAGTCCAGTTGTTCGATAACTGCCGTGCGATCCGACGCGCCGTCGCCAACGTCGAACACGATCGTCGTGTCGAGCGTTATGTCCTCGACCGTCTCTTCGTTCTCCCACACCTCGACATTCGCATACTGCGTGTCGAGCATCTGCTGTAACTCGAGCGCGACTCCGGCAAAACCGAGAACGACGACCTTCTCATCGTGATTCACTTCGCTCGATGGTTGCGGTAGATCGTCGTCGCGTACCGGCGGCCCTTGCGCATAATCGTAAAATCCCGC
>CAZRQS010000072.1:0-4111 GCA_964602255.1 uncultured bacterium
CAGATCCACAACGCTACCTCGTACAGTGGTCCCGGCTGGGACACGCATGCCCGCCCCTTTGTTTAAGAAAATCAAAGAAACGTTCGCGGAGAATATACCCCCCGGCAGGCACGCCGAAACACCGAAAAGTACTACCCGGAGTGTCTCTCTATCGTACTTGGCGCCCCAAAACCTTTGCCGACCTCGTAGGACAGGACGCCGTAGTGCGTACGCTGACCAGCGCAATCGAATCAGGCAAAATCGCCCATGCTTATCTATTTTCGGGGCCGCGCGGGTCGGGAAAGACCTCAGCCGCAAAAATTCTCGCCCGCTGCATCGACTGCGTCAACGGGCCGACGGCAACGCCCGACAATACGTGCGAGAATTGTCGCGCAATTTTAAGCGGAACGGCGCTTGACGTACTCGAGATCGACGCTGCCAGCAATCGCGGCATCGATGAAATTCGCGCGTTACGCGACGCCGTAAAATTTGCGCCGTCGACGATGCGGATGAAAGTCTACATCATCGACGAGGCGCACATGCTCACCAAAGAAGGCGCCAACGCGTTTCTCAAAACGCTGGAAGAGCCGCCGCCGCACGCGGTTTTCATTCTCGCGACGACGGAACCCGAAAAGCTGCCCGTCACGATTCTTTCGCGCTGCCAGCGTTACGCGTTTCGCCGGATCGCCATTCCGGTGATGATCGAACGCATGCGCGAGATCGCGAGCGCTGAAGGCATCGCGATCGACGAGGCGGCGCTTTCGGCTATCGCCTATCGCGCGGACGGCGGTCTGCGCGACGCGCTCACAATGCTCGAACAAGCGGCGGCGTTTGCCGAGGGCGAGATCACGACGGCGACGATCGATCTCGCGTTCGGCGCGACCGGGCGTAACTACGCCGGAACGCTGCTCGACCAATTGGTGGCGCGCGACGCAAACGGCGTACTCAAGACGATCGACGATGCGAGCGACGCCGGAACCGACATGCAGGTGCTGGTGCGCAGCCTCGTCGCGGAGTTTCGGAATTTGCTCGTGGGACGCATCGACGGCGACCTGCTCTCGCGCGATCTCGCGCCCGAGGATGCGGAGCGCGCCGTCGCGCGCAGCAAACACTTCACGCAAGCGCAGATCATTCGCGGGCTGCGGTTGCTCACCGAAGCACTTGCAACAGCGCGTTCATCGGGGAATCCGCGCCTGGAACTCGAGACGGCGCTGTTGCGGTACGTGCTGGCTTCAGAAGACAACACGCTCGACGCGATCTCGGCTCGCGTAAGCGCCCTCGAAGAAGGCCTCACCGCGCGTCCGATTGCTTCCGCTGCTCCACCGCAACGCGAACCAAAAGCGCAATCGCCGCAGCCTAGGCAAGAACCGCCTCCGCCACAACCTGCACCGCCGCAAGAGCCGTCTCGCAGCGAACCGCGCGTCGAGACGGCGTCCGATGCCGCAGACATCACCATTCAAAAAGTGCGGGCGGCTTGGCAATCCATTCGCACGAAAGTGGAGAGCGAGAAACAGTCGCTTCGCGTGCAGCTCTCCCGCGCCGTTCCCGATTCCATTGACGGCAACGCGCTGGTGATCAAACTGCCGAACAGCTTCATGGTCGAAACGCTCAAGGATCACGCCGCGTTGCTGGAAGCAGCCATCGCGGAAGTGCTCGGGACGCCGTTGCGTGTGACGTTCAAAGTGGACGGTGCCGTGCCGCGATCAAAGGGCGGTAGCGCGGCTTCAACGGCCGCAACGCTGCAAGATGGAGCAGACCCGGCGCACAGCGCGTCGAATGACGACCCAGACGAACTTTTCTCCTATCTGAACGAGCGGATCAAATAATGAATCAAGCCCAACTCATGGCGCAAATGCGCAAAATGCAGCAAGAGATGTCCAAAGCGCAGGATGAACTCGCGAACACGGTCGTCACCGGCGTTGCCTCGGGCGAGAGCGTGAAAGTCGACATGACGTGCGATCATCGCGTCAAGAGCGTCTCGATCGCCAAAGAAGCGGTCGATCCCGACGATGTCGAGACGCTGGAAGATCTCGTCGTGGTGGCGCTCAACGATGCGCTCAAAAAAGTCGAAGAGACCACGCAAAGCCGCATGGGCCAACTCACGGGTGGAATGAAGATTCCCGGTCTCATGTAATTCGCGTGCCCAATCCCAGCGCACTCGCGGGTCCGGTCCAAAGCCTGATCAACGAATTCAGCAAACTTCCCACGGTGGGGCCGAAAACGGCCGCACGTCTTGTCTTTCATTTGCTCAATCGTCCGCGGAACGAAGCACAGGCGTTGGCGGAAGCGATTCTTGCCGTCAAAGATCGCGTGCGCTTATGTTCGCAGTGTTTTTCGATTACCGAAGAAGACCCGTGTCAGATCTGCAGTGACGATCGCCGCGATGCGAAAACGATCTGCGTCGTCGCGGAAGCGAAAGACATCTACGCGCTCGAGCGCACTTCTGCGTACAAGGGACAGTACCACGTTTTGGGCGGGCTCATCTCGCCGATGGACGGTATCGGCCCCGCGCAGCTGCGCGTAAAAGAGTTGGTCGATCGCATCGGTGTGCAAACACCGCACGAGATCATTATCGCGACCAATCCCAACGCCGAAGGTGAAGCGACCGCGCTGTACCTCTCGCGTTTGCTCACACCGCTCGGTGTGAGCGTAACCCGTCTGGCGTATGGTTTGCCGATCGGCGGCGATCTCGATTACGCGGACGAGGTCACGCTCGCGAAAGCCATCGAGGGCCGCCGCGCGTTGTGAGCGTCATTGCCGAGCTGCAAGCTGGTCTGCCACGCAATGGGCCCGGTTCCGACGCTGCGACGGCACGCGTTCTCTCGATGCTGCCGGACGTTCCGAGCGATGCGCGCATTCTCGACATCGGCGCCGGCACCGGTCCGCACACCGTCGTGCTAGCGCAGGCGCTTCCCGAAGCGCGCATCACCGCGGTCGACGTCAACGAAGCGGTGCTCGCGCAGTTGCAACGCCGTGCCGCGCAAGCGAATGCGAGCGCGCGCATCACGACGTTAGCGATGTCGATGCATGCGCTCACGTTCCCGGATGGTTCGTTCGACGTGATTTGGAGTGAGGGCGCGGTCTACATCATGGGGTTTGCGAACGGTCTGCGCGCTTGGCGCGCGTTTTTGCGCCCTGGCGGCTATCTCGTCGTGAGCGAAAATACGTGGCTCACCGTTGCGCCAAGTCCGGACGCGCAAGATTTTTGGGATGAAGCGTACCCTTCGATGCAAACGCTCGAACAGAATCTCGCCATCGCAAGAGACGCGGGCTATGAAGTTGTGGGCACGTATATTTTGCCGCCGGAAGCGTGGGTCACGGAATATTATGCGCCGCTGGAACCGCGCATCGCGCAGATGATTCAGCGTTACCCGAAAGGTTCGCGCGAGTGGAAGCTCGTCGATCGCACGCGACGCGAGCTGGAGATCTTCCGCGCCCACGGCAATCAGTACGGCTACGTGTTTTATGCCCTTCGCCGTTAAGGCGATACTTTTCGATCTCGACGGTGTTCTCGCGGATTCAACCCATGCTGTCGATCGATCGTGGGAAGCGTGGGCGCTGCGCCACGGCGTCGATCCGCAGCGCGCGATAACCGTCGGTCACGGCCGTCCGTCGATCGAAGCGATTCGCATCGTCGCACCGCAGCTCGACGCGGACGCGGCGTTTGCCGACATGGAAGCGCTCGAGGAATCGTTCATCGATTCGGTAGTACCGGTAGCCGGCGCTCCGCAATTCGTGCGTCGCGTCATCGAGCTCGGCATACCGTGGGCCGTCGTTACCTCGGGTACACGGCGTATCGCGGTGCCGCGCTTGCAACGCGCGCAGATTCCGCAGCCGCCGGTGCTAATCTCCGCGGATGATATAACGCGCGGAAAACCTGATCCGCAGCCATATGAGAAAGCCGCGGCAGCACTAGGCTTTCCGCCATCGCAGTGCGTCGTATTTGAAGACGCCCCAGCGGGCATTCTCGCTGCGAAGCGCGCCGGCGCGCACGTGATTGCGATTGGTTCGAGCCGGCGCGCGGAAGACGCGGATGAATGGGCCGCCGATTTCAACGGCGTCACGATTCAAAGGAGCGACGTTTACGACGCGTTGGTAGAAGCCATTGCGCCGAAGTAAGGTCCTTGCTCGA
>CAZRQS010000072.1:4211-11895 GCA_964602255.1 uncultured bacterium
CGGCGATGGATGCTGTACACGAACTAGACTTTGTGTTACAAAGTGAGTGACATGAGAGACCTCGAGCGCGCACTGGCCGATATCGCGGAAGTCCGCGAGCGGCTGGGCCACGTCCAGCGCTTCAAAGGCTACTCCGGGATTGCGGCGATAACGTCCGGCGCTTTCGCGCTCGCCTGCGGTCCGCTGCAAGCGATGCTCGTTCCCCGCGTGCAAACGGTGCACGAGGGACACCTCTACTTTGCGCTGTGGTTTGCGTGCTGCGCCGCATCGATTCTCGTAAACTACGGTGCGATCGCGCACTGGTACGTCAACGACGCGACCGCGCGCGAGCGCTGGCAGACGGCAACGGTCGGACTATCGATTGTACCGGCGCTCATTTTGGGCGCGATGCTCTCGGTGGCGTTCTTGCGCGCAAATTTGTACGCGTACTTGCCTGCAGTGTGGTACGGCTGTTACGGTGTCGGTCTGTTTGCCTCGCGTACGATGGTGCCGCGCGCCGTGGTGCCGATTGCCGCTGCGTTTTTGATCGCCGGCGTCGTTCTGCTGTTCGTGCCGCCTTCGATTGCACTGAGCTGGTGGGTGCTTTCGCTCGGCTTTGGCGTAGGACAAATTCTCATCGGCGTGAGCGTCATGCGAGAACGTACGGTGCACGTATGAGTGACGCCCCGTACGCGTTCAGCGCGCTCGACCGCGTCTTTCATGAACGCGGCCGCCTGGCGATCTGCAGCGCGCTGGTTGCAAACAATGAAGGGTTGTCGTTTACGCAGCTGCAGGAAGCGTGCGATTTGACCGACGGAAACCTCAACCGTCATCTGCACGCACTTGCGGAACTTGGCATTGTCGAGACGCGCCGCATCACCGGCAAAGGGCGTCCGCAAACGACCGTACGCATTACGCGTGAAGGCCGCGAGCGGTTCTTAGATTATATCGACGCGCTCGAAGAAGTTGTACGCGACGTTCAGCGCGCGCGCAAAAGTAAATCGTCGCCTGCCCGAACGGTTCCGGCGAGCTCGACCTCGCAGTAAATGCCCATCACGTTCGCGCGCTGCTGCGCGACGTAGGCGAGCACCTCGTTTTTTGATTCTCCGGTTTGGATGTCGTACGTTGGCGTAACGCAGCGTGTAATCGTTTCGCGCACGCGCAGCACGGTGTCGCCGATTTCGATAATGCGATCGACCAGGTCGGCTTCCGAGTAGCGAAAATCCTCGGCCGCGCGCGCGTAAAAGTTTGGGCGCCAGCGGCGCGGGTCGAGCCGCATCTCCAGCGCGCGCTCGACTTGCGCGATCCAGCGATCGAAGATTATCGAGACCGGCGCAGCATCGAAGAAGCGCGAGTGCGGTTCGTGCCGCATTTCCACGCAGACACCGCGTTCTGCGGCCAGCTTTGCAGCCGTTGCGGCATCGTGCGCGGTGTGCAGTAAGTTGTGCTCTTTGCCGCGCAGCGGCTTGCCTACGCGCGCGTGTCCGGCCGTTATTTCCAGCGCGTACGCTCGATCGCCGGGCAAACCCTCACGTTCGACGCGCGTGCTTTCGAGCGCATTGCCTGCCAGACTCTTTACCGGATAGCACCAAATCGCGGCGAGTTCTCCGAGCTTTACCACGGGTTAGAAGTACCATAGGAGGCCGTGTAAATCCTCAAGAAAGGCGCGTCATGAGCGGACTTCCACAGCTCGAACCCGTCCAGCTGCGCCCGCTAGGGATAGGCGAAATCTTCGATCGCGCCGTGACGCTCTACGTGCGTAACTTTCTGCTCTTTACGATTATCGCGGCTTTCGTGGTCGTGCCCATGAGCATTGCGCAGTATTTCGTCGTGGTTGAGCAAGGCGGTGCCTGGGCGCAGATCCTCGATCAGGCCCGGCATCCTACGCATAGCGGCGCGACGCTTGCCCCGGTATTCGGCACGTCGTTCTTGCTGCTCATCGCCGTCTCGGTGGTGCTTACGCCGTTCATGTACGTAGCGATGGCGGCCGCGCTCGGGCGGATTTACAAGGGAGAAGTAACCGACTGGCGCACCGCGTACGCAGTTGCGCTGCGTCACGCCGGCGGGATTTTGCTCACCGTGCTCTGCCAGTTTGCGATTTTGTTCGCTGCGATCTTTGCCGGTGCAATCGCACTGGGACTCGCGTTTGCGGCTTCAATGCTGCTCGTGCGCACGTTTGCACCGCTTGGCGTGGTCATGGTGATTCTCGCCATGATACTACTCCTGGTGTACGTTGTGGCAATCATGCTGTGCTATCTGGCAATTGCGCTCGCTTTCGATGCCATTGGGATCGAAGAAGCGCAGTTCAGCCAAGCCATTTCGAGCAGCTTTGCGCGCATATTCAACCGCAGCGAGGTCGGCAAAGCCGCCCTCATTTGCTTAGGCTTTTTTGCCGTCGAGATCGGGCTGATGCTCGTCACCGCGATGGTGGACGGCGTTCTTCAGTCGTTTTTACATCAGCCTATCGTCCAAACGATCTTTGAAGGCTTGATCTCTGCTGTCGCGACCGGATTTATCGGGGTGCTGATCGCCGTGTATTACTTCGACGTTCGCATCCGGCGGGAGGGCCTGGACATGCAGGCCGCGATCGACCAGCTGCAAGCGCAGCCCTGACAATGGCCGCGCGCGGACTGCCGCCTTTCGGTGCACAGCCGCCGCCGATCGATCCGCACACGCTCGCACGGCAGATTCTCTCGCAGCCTCGCTTTCGCGTCCATATTGCAGCCGGACAGCCCAGGACGTGGTTTGACATAGCGGTGTCGTGGCTGCGCGACCGGTGGTCTGCGCTCGTCGACACATTCGCGCATCATGTGCACGTCGGCGCTAACGCCACGATCGCCGCCGGGGACGTCATTCTCGCGCTAACGGCCGGCGTGGTGCTGATCGTTGCCGTTCGACTGGTTTCCGGATACATTCGCGAGAACGCGACGCCGGCACACGCAGTGCGCGAGCTCTCACCGCGTTTTGCAGCGGAGGCGCTCTTTGCGCAAAGCGTGCTGGCGGCGGAGCGCGGCGAATTCACAGCCGCAATCTCGCTGCTCTTTCGCGCCGCGCTGACGGCGCTCGATATTCGCGGTGTCGTGCACGATGAACCAAGCCGGACCGTCAATGAGTGCCGGCGCGAAATACGCGAGCGCGCTCCGCGTATTCTGGTGCCGTTCGATGCACTCGCGCGAATCTTTACCGCAGCGCTTTACGCGGATGCGCCGGTAACGCAGGCACAATGGACCGCCGCGCACGAAGCGTACTCGCGCTTGATCGCGGAACGTTCCAATGGCGCGTAAGCGCCGGTTCGACCTTGCGGCCGGCGTGGCCGCAGGCGTTCTGCTTATCGTGTTCATCGTACTGCGCGCATCGGTGAGCCAAGGCCAAATCTCCGTGCCGTCCACCTACGATACGGGCCTGCACGGTTATGCCGCGCTTTACGATCTGCTCGCGCATGAGAA
Source organism: uncultured bacterium (assembly GCA_964602255.1). GTDB lineage: Bacteria > Vulcanimicrobiota > Vulcanimicrobiia > Vulcanimicrobiales > Vulcanimicrobiaceae > CAZRQS01. The sequence continues at coordinate 7,637 of CAZRQS010000072.1, forward strand.
CGTAAATACCGAACGCTTTGGAGATCCGCTCTCGCAGCTCTACAAACGCCGCGGAACGCTCGTGATCGCCGGCGATAACGCTTTTCTTACAATTGCGTCGGCTCGCATGCAGTCGCGTGCCCTCGACACATGGGTACGAAAGGGCTCGACGCTGGCGATTTTCGGCAGTGTACCGTCGTGGCTTGGCTCGCCTCTCGGCCTTCACGTGCCGCTCGGGCTTCCCTCCGTCAAGCGCATCACCGCACATCTTGCCTGGGGCGGCTGTGGCCTTCATGCGCGCGCCCTCGACGTCGCCGGCGAATTTACGCAGGCGATGCCTGCAGGCTGCACCCGCGATCGCGTTACGCTTCTGCGCGTGGGAAATCGAGCGGTCGCAATCGCGTATCGCCGTGGTAAAGGCACAATTCTCTTCGCCACGACGCCGACGCTGTTCGATAACGAGCATCTGGCACAGCGTGCCAACGCACTATTTGCGTATGCTATTCTCTCGCGCGGCGGAACCGTCGCGTTCGAGGAGCGCATGTACGGCTACGCTACCGGACGCAGCTTCTGGCAAGTCTTACCGCTTGCCATGCGGGTTGCCATCGTCCTCGCCTGCGTTGCGGTGTTGCTCGCAATTGCCGGTGCGAATCTGCCCTTTGCGCCGGCGCAACCACCGCCGGGCGCGCAAGAACGCGACTCCAGCGAGTACATCGCCTCGCTTGCGCGCATGCTGCAGCGCGGCGGCGCTCAACGCGAGATCGTGCGCCGGCTGTGCGCGCACGTGCAGCTGGTTGTTGGCCCGCGCGCGTTTTCAGATGACGCCGCAAGCGCGTTGCTCGAGCGCGCACGGGCGTTGCAATCACTTTCCAGCCCGCGCGGAGAAGACGTCATCGCCGCCGGCCGGCTCTTCGCACGGGTGCAAAAGGAGTACGAATGGTAACCACTTCCGCTTCGCAGCTTGCAAAACGCATCGATGAAGCTATGCGCGCGATCATCGTGGGCGGCGAGGCCACAACGTTCGGTTTGCTCGTGGCGCTTTTCGCACGCGGTCACGCACTCATTGAAGGCGTGCCGGGGACCGGAAAAACGTTGGCGGTGCGTGCTTTAGCCTCGCTGATTGCCGCGCAGTACCGTCGCGTGCAGTTTACGCCCGATCTTTTGCCGGCAGATCTCATCGGGACGACGGTGTTCAATCCGCAAACCGCCGAGTTCTCAATACGCCCGGGCCCAATCGTCACGAACGTGCTATTGGCGGACGAGGTCAATCGCACGCCGCCCAAGACGCAGTCGGCGCTGCTGGAGGCAATGGAAGAGGCGCGCGTTACCATTGACGGTACACCGCTGCCCTTGCCCGCACCGTTCTTCGTGTGCGCGACACAGAATCCAATCGAGTACGAAGGCACCTACCCGCTGCCCGAAGCGCAGCTCGACCGGTTTCTGGTGAAAATCGACGCGACCTATCCGCAGCGCGACGAGGAACTGGAATTGCTCGCGCGCGTAGCGGCCGGTTTTGACGCGCGCACGATCGAGCCGGCGGCAGTGAGCGCCGTCACCGATCCGCCGGAGCTCCTGAACGTGCAGGCTGAAGTGCGGCGCGTGCACGTTTCAACGGTCGTGCAGCGATACGTGCTCGACGTGGTCGAGGCAACGCGCACGAACCGGCGTCTCGCCCTCGGGGCGAGTCCACGCGCGGGAGTTTCGCTGCTTATAGCGGCACAAGCTGCGGCAGCAATAGATGCGCGGGATTATGCGACGCCGGACGATGTAAAAGCCGTCGCGCCGCTCGTGCTGCCGCATCGCTTGATCGTTCAACCGCAAGCGGAGATCGACGGCGTTCGCGCAAACGCGATCGTGGAAGATATCTTGCACTCGGTTCCGGTGCCGCGTGAAACTGCGTGAGAAATTGTGGGTGCCGGTCTGGTTTGCGCCGCGCGCGTATTGGGTGCTCACGCTCATCGCGCTCCTTGCCGCCGCCGGAGCGGCGGTGCCGCCACTGTGGTGGATCGCCCTTCTCGTTGCAGCAGCGTTCGTCGCTGCCCTCGCGCTCGACGTTATTGCGGGACCGCCTACATCGGCAATCTCTGTCCAGCGTATAGCGCCGGAGCCGTTTTCGTTACGACGTAGCGGTACGATCGCGTATCGCGTGCGCAATACGAGCGCGCGCGAGGTTCACGTTGCAATCGTCGAAGCGCCCGCATCACTGCTGCGTTTCGACGCCGATGAAACGACCGGTGCAATACCGGCGCGCAGTGAAGCGACCCTCGAGCGCCCGGTGACGCCCGTTGTTCGTGGTTCGGCCTCACTCGATGCGCTTTTTGTGACGTTTGAGAATTCGATCGGCATTCTACGCCGGCGCGTACGTTTGCGCGAGCGGGTGTCTATTCGCGTGTATCCGGATCTGTCGGCGGTGGAGCGTTACGGTACGCTCACTGCGCGCAACCGCCTCATCGAGGCGGGTCTACGGCGTATGCGCTTGCGTGGTGCGGGAACCGAAGCGGAGAGCGTGCGCGATTGGAGCGCAGGCGATCCGTTCCGCGCAATCAATTGGAAGGCGACGGCACGCCGGGGCAAACTGATGGTCGCGCAGTACGAAGTCGAGCGCAGCCAAAACGTGATGATCGTGCTCGATGCGGGGCGCCTGATGATGCCGCGGGTCGACGAACAGCGCAAGTTCGATTACGCGATCACCGCCGCGCTTTCGGTCGCGTCCATCGCTTCGCTTGCCAACGATAAGGTCGGTATCGTCGCGTTTGCAGGAGAGATCATGCGCGCATTCGCGCCGCGCCCGAGCGGACGTTCCCTCACGCGCATCGCGGAAGAGATCCACGACGTCGAGCCGCGTTTCGAGGAATCCGACTACGAGCGCGCGTTCACGTACGTGCGCACGCACGTGAACAAGCGCAGCCTCATTATCTTTTTTACCGATATGGTCGATCCGGTCGCGCAGAGCACAGTGCTCGCACAAATCGGAACGTTATCCCGCCGCCACTTGGTGGTGTGCGCGTTCATGAACGATGCCGCTATCGACCGCGCGTTAGCAACCGATCCGTCCGGCACGGGCGATGCCTATGCCATCGGCGTAGCGCTGGAGCTGCGCGAGGAGCGGCGCGTCGCAGCGGCGACATTGGCCCGGCTAGGCGTACGCGTCATCGACGTTCCCGCGCGCGACCTGACCACTGCGCTTATCGATCAGTACCTACAGATAAAGCAGCGGGGCTTGCTGTAGACCGCCCGGCAAAACCGAAATACAGAATCATCGCCGCCGCCGTGACGATACCCACGCCAAGGCGAACGCTGACCGGGAAACGCAGCGGCGAGAAAAAGCCTTCGATGATGCCGGCGACGCAGAGCATCGCAACGACGCCACCGATGAGTACACCGGCACGCCGCCCGTTTCGTGCGATTGCTTCGCGCCGCGTTAGCCGCCCGGGAAGCAGAACACCGGAAGCGACGAGTAAGCCGGCACCGCCGGCGATTTGAATTGCGGTGAGCTCGATGAATCCGTGCGGCGCGACGGTGGCCCAAAAATCCAATCCGAAACCGGCTTGCGCGTACAGGGCGCCAAGCGCACCCAGCATGAGTGCATTGAAGACGATGAGATAGATCGTCATCACGCCCGCCGTTACGATTCCGAACGCGAACGTGAGAATCGCAACGCGAATGTTGTTGGTGATAATCTCCGACGATATCTGAGCCGATTGTTCCGAACCGAACGCAAAATTCGAGTTGTGCAAGCTCTTCCCGATGTGATCGGGCACGAGCCAATCCGGCAGAAGAGCACTCGCGTTCATGGGATCGTGCTGCACGATGGCGTACGCGACGCACGCCCACAGCACGGTGAGCGCGATACAGGTGCCGATGTACAGCCATGACGCGCGAAACTCTTGCGGAAACGTATGCGTGAAAAAACGCATGATGCGCGCGCGCCCGGTTTCTACGGAGGAACCGTATACGTACGCGTGAGCGCGTGCGGTAAGGCGATTCAAATAGTGCAGCAGCTTCGCGTCGAACCGGTGTCCTTGCGCGTACGCCAGATCCGAGGTCGCCAAACGGTACAAACGTCCGAGTTCGAAAAGCTCGTTCGCGTCGAGTTGCCGCAGCCCACGCCGCCCAGCGCGCGCGAGCAGCAGTTCGAGGCGCTCCCACCCCTGCCCACGCCGCCTCACGAACGCGCTTTGGTCCATTTCATCGGCATCTTCGGGCTGCTGCTTTGTTGTCATGCTGAGCCCGTCGAAGCACGAGCCCGCCACTCACGCTTAACGTGAGCTCGACGTCAC
>CAZRQS010000073.1:0-11877 GCA_964602255.1 uncultured bacterium
TTGCCCGTCGAGCAGCGAAACAACGGCCCCCGCTACCGGATGATTTTGACCGCCGAACGCATCGAAGATAATATTTGCCGTGCCGGCAAGTACGCTCGCGGGTGTGGTTTGCTGCGCTGCGATACCGTCGGCCGAAACGCTTGCAATATTCACAAACGTCTCGCCGAGGACTTGGCCGGGCGCAAGCGATGCATCGAACGACACGTCCATGGTCGCACCGGCGCCGAGCGTGCCGACGTTCACCGTCACAACCTGGCCTTGTACGCTCGCAGCAGAGCCCGCAGCTCGTCCGTTGATGCGCACGCTCGAAGCGATCGCGGAAAGGCCCGCCGGAAGATTGTCGGCGACAACGACGTTCTGCGCCGCGGAACCGCCGCTATTTGCCGCGACGATGTCGAACGTGACCGTCGAGCCCGGTTGGCTTTGCACGACCGTCACTTTGTCGACGCTCTTGCTAATCTGCGTGTTTGCGCCGCCAGGTCCGTTCAGCGCCGGAACGCTTCCGCCGACGATCCATTCCTTGCCCGTGTCGCTCTGCAAGCCGTTGATCGTGCCGGTTTGTGTCGTCTGCACGGTAAGATCGACCGGTACCTGCGCGCCTACCGTTAATCCGGTGGTCGCGATCGTTGCCGTGAGTTTGATGAACCCGCCGGCGGCAACGTTCGGAGAAGCTGCGCCTCCGGTTGCATCCTGCGCGGATCCGTCGGCGAGAATCCACTGCGCTTTGGTGATCTTCAGTGAACCCGCAACCAAATTCGTCACGCGATACGCGTCGGCGATGTTGCTGCCGTTGGTAACGATGAACGTGCGCGTTACCGGTTGGCCGGTTGCAACTGTCTCCGTCTGCGCGTTGGCTTGTGGCTCTTTCGGCGAAACGCTAATCGCGGCGATCTGCGCGACTGTCGCGACGATGACATTCGACGCCGTAGAATAGGTATGACCGCGAGCATCCGTATACGTCGCGGTCACACTGTTGTCGATGGTCGTCCCGCCCGAGGAGGTCGCGCCGCCGCGCTCCGCTGCCAGCAGGCAGAGAAGCGCGGCGATGAACAGCGCGATTACTTCACGACGAGCGAGAACGTAACCGTGCCCTTCCAATCCTGGGTCGCCGATGGGCTGAGGTAGTTTTGAGGAACGAGCTGGAACGACGTGCCGCCCGGCGTTACCGTGAACGCGGTTGCGCCCGCGGTGAACGTCGCAGAGTACGTCCCGTGCGGCGTGCCCGTCGCGTAGGTGAACGCGCTGCCGCTTCGCGCAGTGCTCGTGCTCGTGTTATCTACGGGCTGTGATTGCAGCCCAGTCGTGAAGTACCCCCAGTTGTTCTGTGTCGTGGACGATGAAGAACTCGTGACCGTACCGTCGTCGGTGAGGACGAGAACGTTGCCGCTTCCCGTGGTGTTCACGCACGCGTTGAACGAGACGTTGTTATCGCTCGTGCCCATCACGAGATTACGGTAGTCGACCGTGTAGTTGACGGTATCGCCGCTGCAGACGGTACCCGCAGCATAGCTCGGCGACGCGCCGCCGGGGCAATTCGTCGACGTAATATTCTGCGATTTTGTCAGCGCGATGTAGCTTGAGTAGAGTTCGTTGTGCGTATCGTCCGTTTTGGTGCTATCGCCGGTGCTGACCACGTGTACGAGTGAATCGAACCGCGTGAAGTATTTCGTTCCCGCCGGCGCCGTGTAGCCGACGTAGTACGTCAGCGACGACCCGGAGGTTACCGAAACGTTCGATGCGGTCGAATTTGCACTACCTGTGCCGGCGCCCCCGAGCAGCGAGCTGCATGTGTTGTTGGAGTACACGCCGACGGTCCAGCCGCTGACCTGTCCACTTCCGCCTGCATTAAAGCTCGTCGTGTAGCTTTGGCCGCCCGTCGCCGGAATGGCGAATGCTGTCGGTGCGTACGCCGTGATGGCGTAGTTGTCGTCGTGATTTCCGCTGTTTTTGAGCGTGCTTGCGACGCACAGCGTTGCGGATGCTGAGGTCGTTACGCTCGTCACCGGCGTGCCGGCCGTCGTTCCCGTGTTCGTGATCGAGTCGGCACTCACACCGAACGGAACGGCGGTGAAGTCCGCGTTTGTGCTCGGAGCAACGCTTCCATCGAATGAGCCGCTGGAAGCCGGCTGTCCCGACGGACCGTTTTGCGTACCGTACGTTGCCAGTGCTTGATTGCTGGTTTGGTTCGATGCGCCGCCGGTCGAGGTGATCGATGTATTGTTGATACCCTGACCGCTTGTGGTAAGCGCCGTGCTCGACGTCGAGTCGGCCGTACCGCCCGGAACGCCCGGGCCCAAGATGTGTTCGGTGGGTTGGTTATCGCCGAGGACGCCGTTGGCTAAGTTCGCTACCGAACCGGCATTTGCAGATCCCGAACCCGCGGGCTGTTGCACGACGAATGAGAACTGCACGGCTGCGGCGCTTGCAACGTTGCTGTTGCCGGGGCTCGTCGCATGACCGGTGTCCGAGCAGAGATCGTATCCGGTCGATCCGCACGTACCGCCATGAATGAAGATACCGATGTACGTCACCGTGCCGTCGGTGGGGAGATTTCCGGTGGCTTTCGTCCAGCCCGTCGTGCCGTTTGCCGACGTTGTGTAGTACACATCGAGCGTCGGCGCGCCCGTAGGATATCCGTAGGTCGTGCTGGTTGAAGTCGTAACGGCGCCGCTGTTGCTGAGCTTCAGCGGGCCGGTGCCGAAAACCGGAATCTTGTCGGTGATCAGAATACCATTGGCCGCTGCGCCGAGCAGCGTTTTGACCGACTGTAGATCTTTAGCAGCAAACGCGCCGCCATTGTGCGCAGAAATCGTATACGTGATGTCGCCCGTCGTGCCGCTTTGCGAGGAACTCTTGTAGAGATCCAGGCGCGCATCGGCCTGCACGGTGTTGTTTTCCGTCGCACTTTGCGTCGCCGACGTCTCAGCCGGAGCAGAGCCGGCGGCCGCATAAGCGACGCTTGCCGTAATCGAGGACGTCACCGTGTTCGACGAACCCGTCGCGGCGTTACTCGCGAGCGTGTAATACACGTAAACGGTGATGTTCGAACCGGCGGCCGTGAGGCCGTTGGTATTTTTCAGCCAGTAGTTGAGCGAGTTATTGTCGGTGGTCGACGCGAGATTCGTAAAGTAATACGTGGTCGACCCGGCCTTCGCCGCATAGAGACACGCCGACGTCTGCGCTCCAACCGGCGTCGTACACGTCGTCGCGCCATTGCCCAGCGTTGCCGAAGCAGCATCTGTGCCTCCGAGCGTCGCATCGGCGCTCAATTGGAAATAGCCTGAGCCGTTACCGGTGTTCGCGAGGACGAACGCGTCCGTCACCGTTTGGCCCGGCGCGTAGTTCGTACCGCTGCCGGACGTGTTCGTCAGTGTCGGCGCGTTCTGCACCGTCGTCGTGACGGTATTCGAAACAGTCGTGTAGCTGTTGCCGGCGGCGTCTTTATAGGTCGCTGAGGCGCTATTGGTGATCTGCGTTCCCGGCGCATCTGCTGCGGACACGACGATCGGCCGCTGCAACAATGCGAAGTTCGAAACGAAGGTCAGCGCGAGTACCCATGCCGCAGCGCGCCTCATTTAACCACCACTTCATACGTGTAGTGGAACGCCGCCATGGGAGCGAGAGCGCGTTTCGCTGTAAAGCGCACCGCGACGTACTTTGCAGCGCTCGCGGCCTCGTGCACGACGCCGTGCGGAGTCTTGCGATCGACCATGGGACGCGTCGACCACGTCTTGCCGTCGAGCGAGTACTCTACTACGGTCGCAGGCGGCGCGCTTGCGCTGCCGGCAACGTACTGCGTGCGCACCGGAACGCGTCCGACGGTGCTGAAGTCGAGCGCGGCCTCGTCGCCGCCGTTGTTTGCGTCGATCGAATAGCGCACGACGTCGCCGCTGCGCAACGTCAATCCGTTGACGGGCCGCGTTTTGGCTTGGCCGCTCGACGCTTTTTCAACGAGCACACCGCCAAGGTGTACCTTTACGTCCGGTCTGGCCATTGCGGGCGCACTCGCTACACATGCGAAAAAACAGACGGCTATAAGCGCGCGTCCGGACCCCATAGTGTTCACCCCTCCATAGGCGGACGAGCCCCCGCTCTCTTCCGTTACTTCGTTGTTACCAGTTATCGGCTCGCCCGTCTAGCAGAAAAAGGGGCAAAAACATAGATTTTACGCGAAAATAGGCATAAATAGTAAAAAAGACCCATAAAAATGGGCCCTTTTCGCAGTTCCGCGGTACGCGATGAGTGCTACTTCGGTAACGGCAATACGTTGCTCGGCGTAAACGGATAGAACGTCATCGCCACGACGAGCACCAAACAAATCGCCAAGCTAACGTAGGCGAAGGGTGCGCGAGCATACACGACCGGAGCCGGCTTGGCATGGCGGTCATACATCAGTCTGATGATCTTGAAGTACGCGTAGAGCGATATCGCGGTACCGGCGATGAGCAGACCACCGAGCCATGCATAGCCCGCGCTCACGTTGGTCGAGAGAATCAAGATCTTTCCGAGGAAGCCCGCCGTCGGCGGAAAACCGGCGAGCGCGAGCAAGAAGAACGTCATCGCGGCCGCAAGGCCGGGCCGGCGCTGCGCGAGCCCGTGGAACGAAGCGATGCGCGAACCTTCTTCTCTATCGGTCGAACAGAGCGCGACGACGGCGAACGCGCCCAAGTTCATGAACATGTACGCAACCAAATAATAGATCGCGTAGCGCACACCCATCGGCGTATTGCCTGCAAGCGCGGCGACGATGTAACCGATCTGTGCGACGCCGGAGTACGCGAGCAGCCGTTTCATATCGGTTTGCGCCAGCATTCCGAGATTTCCCACAATCATCGAAATGCCGGCGATGATGTAGAACGGGATCAGCATCGCATGCGCGGTTCCGGCAGGCAACGCCGCGTACGCAAAACGCGCGAAGACGGCAAGCGTTCCGGCTTTCGTTACCACGCTCATGTATGCGGTCACCGGAAGCGGCGCACCCTCGTAAACGTCCGGCGACCACACATGGAACGGCACTAAACTCAGTTTGAACGCTATGCCCACCAAAAACAATCCGCCGCCGATCCAGTACAACGGATTGTTGGCGACACCTGGAGCGGCAAGACTCGAGAGCGTCACACTGCCGGTTGCACCAAACAGCATCGCCATGCCGAAGAGCAAAAACCCCGACGCGGTCGAGGAAAGAATCAGATACTTGAGCGCTGCTTCGCGTGCAGTCGGACGATCGGCAAGACCGCACAAACAATACAGGCCGAGCGAGAGCAGTTCGAGCCCGAGAAAGATCGTCATCAGGTTCGCGGCACCGGCCATGAGCATGGCGCCTGCCGTGCTCCAAAGCATCAGTGCGATGGATCCGGCAACGCGGTCTTCGCGGCCGATCGAGCCGTACAACCCGATCGAAAAGATCGCCGAGATGATAATCACCTCTTCGAGCACGATTGAAAAACCGCCCAGGACGAAACCGCCGTCGAAGGCGTTGTGCGCAGGCGCGTGATAAGAGGAAGCCGCGTACACGCCGGCTCCCAACAAGCCCGCAATCGCAATGGCGATGGACACATAACGATTCGCGTGATTGCGCGCAAGCAAATCCGCAAGTAAGACGACGAGCGCGGTTCCGCCGGCGATAAACAACGGCGCAACCGCGACCCAGTCGAGAGACGTGTACATGTTGGCGATCATTTGAACCGGCGCTCCGCAATGAGTTCGTGACTGGTGAATGTGCTGCTAATTCGATTGGTCGTTGGCGCGATAGCCGCTGCCGTGCTGGTGACCGGCGCGGGATAGACGCCCAGCACGACCAGCGCGGCAAGCAGCGGCGCAACCGCGAGCCCTTCGACCCACGTGAGATCGCGGCGCTGCGGAATATCTTTGACTTCGGGTCCGTTGACGATGTCTTGCAACAAGCGGAGCATGTACGCAGACGCAAGGATAATCGGAATGAGCGCGATGAGCGCCGGCCAGAAATATCCGCTGCGGAAAACGCCGGTCAGAATGACGAGTTCGCCGACGAAACCGGCCAAGCCCGGAAGACCCAACGCACCGAGAGCGGCGATCGTAAACGCGCCCGCGAGCTTGGGGTTCACCTTTCCCAGTCCGCCTAGGCGTTTGAGCGAGCGCGTGTCTTCGCGCTGCTCGATGTATCCCAATATAAGGAAGAGCGCCGCACTGAAAAGCCCGTGGGCGACCATGTAGACGAGCGCGCCTTGCAACGCAATGGGATTTTGACTGAAGATCGCCAGAACAATGAGACCTAAGTGCGAGAGCGACGAGTACGCGACGACGCGTTTTGCATCGGTCTGCATGAGCGCGATGAACGCGCCGTAGAGCAGCGAGATCAGACTCAAGATGATGAAGACCGATTTCCACTGCGCCATCGCGGCCGGCATGAACGGCAGCGTAATGACCAGGAAACCGTACAGACCGGCCTTCGATTGAACGGCACTTACGACCGAGACCATTGGCGGAGGCGAATCGCTGTACGTCGCGGGCATCCACGTATGGAAGGGGAAGAGCGGCGTCTTCACCGCAAACGCTAGTGCGAATCCGGCAAAGATCCAGCCGGCCCAACCGCCTACGATCGGGTGCGCCGGAGCGCCGATAACGTCGGTCGATCCGTAAATCACGCCGAACGCCGCAGTCGCTAGCAATAGCAATAGGCCGCCCGAGAAGTTGTAGATCAAGTAACGCCAGGCAGTTTCGCGATGCTCGCCCCAGCCGACGAGCGCAAAGAACGGCGGGATGAGCATGAGATCCCAGAACAGCGCGAACGCGAGAATATCGCGCGCCGTAAAAAGTCCCATCATCGTGCCTTCGAGCATCAGCAGCAGCGCGATCATCGTTCGCGTTTGCGCCATATTCGTTGCAAGCACAGCACTGAACGTGCACAACGCCAACAGCAGCACGAGCCAAAGCGATATTCCGCTCCAGGCGAAGTGCAGCGACGCCGTAAACGGACGCGCGAGCCAATGCGCGTTGAACGTTCCGTCGGATCCCGCGAGCAGCGGCAAGAAGAACGTCATCGCTGCGACGAGGCAGCCCGTGGTACGGCTCACTTTCCGATCGGTGCGCGGAAGTAGAAACAGCGCGCATCCGGCGAGGATCGGCAGCAGCGTGAGGACGAGAGACATTAGCGCATCGCTCCTTCCAGCGCATAATACACGGCGAACGCCGCGGCACCGGCGACGATGAGCAGGGCGTAAGCACGCACGAGACCCGATTGGAACGCGCGAACGAACGTGCCGAGCGAGCGGTTCACGATCACGACCTCGCGCACGACGCCGTCGATGAGATGCGGATCCAGCCAGCGTCCGAAGAACTCACCCAGCGCTTGCGCCGGCCGCACGAACAGCCAATCGATGATGTCGTCGAAGTAGTAGAGACGTACCAGGATTTTCGGCATCGTTTCGCTTTCGCGCCGTAAACGCGCAGGCGCGTTCTCGAGCGCTTCGCGCGTCATGTAGCGAGCGTAAGCAACGCCCAACCCTACCAGGAGCATCACCACGGCAATCGCAGTTGTGACGCCTTCGCTGATCGTGGTCGGGGCTAGCACCTCGCGGGGAAACGACTTCGCGAAGAACTGTGTCCACGCCGAATTTTCCCCGCCGATCATGACGTAACCGGCTACGACGGAGAAGAAACCAAGTATCGCCACAGGGAGCGCCATGATCCATGCCGGCGCGTGTCCACCTGAGCCTGTCGAAGGGTCGTGGTGCGGCTCGTGCGTTTCGTGTACAATCATCGCCCCCGTGTCACCCTGAGCTTGTAGAAGGGCAGTATGAATTCCGAGCTGCGCCGGATCCATGTCACCGCGATACGTTCCGAAGAACGTCACGAAGAACAACCGGAACATGTAATACGCGGTGATGCCCGCCGTAATGAGACCGACGGCCCACATCCACATGTAACCATGTTCCAGTGCGCCGTAGATGACTTGGTCCTTACTGAAAAAGCCCGAGAATCCAGGGACGCCGCTGATCGCGAGCACGGCCGCGCCCATCGACCAGAATGCAACCGGAACGCGGTTGCGCATTCCGCCCATCAAGCGAATGTCTTGTTCGTCCGAGAGCTCGTGGATGACGATGCCGGCACCCAAGAACAAACATGCCTTGAAGAACGCATGCGTGAAGAAATGTGCAACGCCGGCGGTGTACGCCGTCACGCCGACGCCCATGATCATGTAGCCGATCTGCGACATCGTCGAGTAGGCCAAGATGCGTTTGATGTCCCACTGCGCGATGCCGAGCGTTGCGCCGACAAGAGCCGTGAGGCAGCCGACTGTACCGGCGAGCGTTTGCGCGTCGTGTGAAGCGCTCCAGAGCGGTGCGCAGCGCGCTATCAAATAGACGCCGGCGGTGACCATCGTCGCGGCGTGGATAAGCGCGGAAACCGGCGTCGGGCCTTCCATTGCATCAGGTAACCATGTATGCAGCGGAAGCTGCGCCGATTTTGCAGCGGCACCGATAAAGAGGAAGACGCACGTCAAGAACAGCCACGGATCGAGCGCATGCGGGTTTGCGAAAACGTCGCCGAACCCGACCGATCCCACGCGCGAAAAGATCAGGAAGATCGCGAACATGATGCCCACGTCGCCGACGACGTTGATGACGAAGGCTTTGCGTGCTGCTGCTACCGCTGACGGCTTGAAGAACCAGAAACCGATGAGGAAGTAGGACGCAAGTCCCACCAAACCCCAACCGACGAGCAGCCCCGCGAAGTTGTCGGAGAGCACGAGCGTAAGCATGGCGAAGACGAAAAAGTTCATGTAGGCGAAGAATCGCGCAATCGCTTCGTCCGACCACATGTATCCAATCGAGTACAGGTGGATGAGAAAACCGACGCCCGTGATGATCAGCACCCAAATCAACGAGAGCGGATCCAGCAGCAGGCCGAAATCGAAGCCCGGCAGCCACGAGAAGAGATGCTGCTGCGCACCGAGGTGAGAGCCCTGCTCTTGCGTAGCCAAGCCCCACGCGAGCAGCGTAGCGATGAACGAAGCGCTCACGAGCGCGCTGCCGAGGACGCCGGCTAAACGTTTGAGCTGCGGCCCAAACGTCCAGCACAAAATCGCGCCCAGCAGCGGGAGCAGCCAGATGACGAACAGCACGGGATAATTCCCGGGCGTACCCATCGTATGTTGCGGCATTCCTAGCCTTTCATCAGCGCGACTTCGTCGACGTCGACATTTTGCGCGCTCCTAAACACGACAACCACAATGGCCAAACCGATCGCCGCTTCCGCAGCGGCAACGGTGATGACCAAGAATGCAAAGATATGCCCGGCGTTGTTGAGCCATGCGCGCGCGAAAGCCAGAAACAGCAAGTTCGCTGCATTCCACATCAGCTCGATGCTCATGAGCATGATGAGCGGATTGCGTTTCAACATGACGCCGGCGACGCCGATAAGGAAGATCACCAGCGAAAGACTGATGTAATTGGTTAGAGCAACGGGCAAAAGCGCTTCGTGCGGCATGGTTACTCCTCACCCGCGCGCAAAATCGCCTCGCGCATCTCTCGCTCCACCAAACGCGCACGCTTGCGCGTCGGCACGTACGGTCCGGCATCGCCGGCAAGCAAGATGACGCCGATGACGGCGACCATCAGAATGAACGCCGTAATTTCGAACGGCAGCAGATTCGTCGTGAAGAGTGCTCTGCCGAAATCCGCGACCGAGCCGAAGACGTTCGCCGCGCCGACCGGACCGGCGCTCGACGTCGAACCTGCCTGCGTTATAACATTCGCCGGATGCACCGGTATGTGCGCGACGGCGAAAACGAGCGCGCCCAGCGTCACGACAACCAGCACCAACGCCGGCGCCCCGATCTTCGGCAACCGGTTCGGGCCCATGCTAAACGGCGCAACGCCGCTGGAGAGCAGCGCGATGACGAACACAAACAGCATCAGAATCGCGCCGCTATACACGATGATCTGAATGACGGCCAAAAATTCTGCTGCCAGCGAGAAATACATGATGGCCAGCGCCGCAAAATGCAAGAGCAATCCGACGACGCTGTAGACCGCTTTTTGCGCGTTCACAACAAAGATCGCGCTGCCGATTAAAACGACCGCGAGGCTATAGAACTCGATCATTCCTCAGCGAGCCCCTTCTTCTGCGTTTTCAGAACTGTGCCGCGCCAGGTTGCATCGTAGCCGGTGCGCCAATCGGTGGTCGACTTCTTGTCCGCAACGCTGCCGAGGTCGGCGGGGATTCCGTTGGGACGATCATCCGGCGGCGTGCCGACACCGGCATCCGGCGGAACGAGCAGACGATCTTTCGAGTAGATCAGCGAACCGCGGCGATACTCCGACATCTCGAATCGCGGCGTGAGCACGATTGCGTCGGTGGGACACGCTTCTTCGCACATGCCGCAAAAGATGCAGCGCAGCTCGTCGATTTCGTACCGCTGCGCGTAGCGCTCACCGGGCGAGCGGCGATCCTCGGGCGTGTTCTCTGCGCCGATGACGGTGATCGCGTTCGCGGGGCAGACGCTCGAACAGAGCTCGCAGCCGATGCACCGTTCTTTGCCGTCGCCGTAACGGCGAAGTTCGTGCAGGCCGTGAAAACGCGGGGCATGCTTCTTCTTCTCCGACGGATATTGAATCGTCGGTTTCTTCTGAAACATGAACTTGAAGGTCACGCCCAGACCCGCAAGCAGAGCGCCGACGTTGTAGAGTTTTTTACGTGCCATAAAGCCTTTGAGACCTCAGCCCCGGACCGCGACGACGACGGCCGTCGCGATCAGGTTGAGCGTTGCAATCGGGAGCAGCACTTTCCAGCCGAACGCCATGAGGCGGTCGTACCGGAAGCGCGGGAACGTCGAGCGCAACCAGATGTAAAAGAACATGAAGAACCCGACCTTGAGCAAGAACCACACGATGCCCGGAATGAACGTGAGGTGGTCGATCGGGTTCCATCCGCCCAGAAACAACAGCGTCGCGATGCACGACACGGTGAGCATGTTGATGTATTCGGCGATGAAAAACAGACCGAAGCGCAGGCCGGAGTATTCGGTGTTGAAGCCGCCGACGAGTTCGGCGTCGGCCTCGACGAGATCGAAGGGCGCGCGATTCGTCTCAGCGACCGCTGTGATGACGTAGATCAGAAACGCCACGAACTGCGGAATGAAATACCACAGCTTCGCTTGCCCGTGCACGATGCCCACGAGCGACGTCGTTCCCGCCAAAATCAGCACGCCGACGATCGACATCGACATCGCAAGTTCGTAGCTGATCATCTGCGCGGTTGCGCGCACGCTTCCCAGCAGCGGATACTTCGAACCCGAAGCCCATCCGCCGAGCGAGATGCCGTAGATACCGATTGACGTCAGCGCCAGGATGAACAAAATGCCCGCGTTCACGTCCCCAACGCCCCAGACGCTGCCCGGTTGTGGTTCGGAGAACGGAATAACGGCGTACACCGAAAACGCGGTGACCAGCGAGATGAACGGCGCAAGCCGGTAGATCAGCGGGTCGGCGGTTTTCGGCGTAAGGTCTTCTTTTAAGATCAGTTTGACGGCGTCGACGGCCGGCTGCAGCAAACCCCACGGACCCACGCGGTTCGGTCCCGGACGCAATTGCATCCAGCCCATAACCTTGCGTTCGAAGAGCATGGCATACGCGAAGGTCGTGATCACGACGAAAAGCAGCACCACGCATTTGACGAGGACGACCCACCAAATGCCGGCCTGCGGCGTCCACCAGGCACCGTTCATGCTTGCACTCCCACGAGTACGCGCGCGTTGACGAGATCGACCATCGCCCCTTCGGCGAAAACGTTAGCGGGATCGTCGGGCAAGCCGTCGATGAGCGCGACAACGCCTTGCGGCATGTTCGCGCGGACTTCAACGAGCAGGTCGTGCATCACAACAACTTCCTTGTCACC
>CAZRQS010000074.1:0-11808 GCA_964602255.1 uncultured bacterium
GCAGCACGGTGCCGCGCCCGACCGAAACGTTCTCGCCGACGACGCAATAGGGACCAATCTCAACGCCGCGATCCAACTTCGCATTGGGATGTACTATTGCAGTGGGATGGATCAAGTGAAGAACCCACTATGGCGGCGCCCTCGGGGGGCGCGGAGGCTAGGCCGCAGCGCCTTTTCAACCGGACTATGCATGCAAGACCGTCGCGTCATAGCCGAACAGACGCGGATCCGACGCAATCGAAAACATCAGTTCTGCCGAAACGACAAATTGATCGTCGACGCGCCCCTCGGCCTGTACCCAGCCGATGTTGCGCTTGTGTTTGGTCAGCGTGACTTCCATCACGAAGCGATCGCCGGGAACGACCGGGCGGCGAAACTTCGCGCCGTCGATGCCGGCGAGGTACGGCGTTTTGCGCGAGAATTCGCCCGGCTCCAGAACGACGCATCCGCCCAGCTGCGCGAGCGCTTCGATCATGTAGACGCCCGGCAAGAGGGGATTGCCCGGAAAATGTCCGGTGAAGATGGGTTCGGTTGCGGTAACGTTTTTATATCCTACGGCACGCACGCCGGGCTCGAGATACGTAATGCGATCCACGAGCAGAATCGGATAGCGATGCGGCAAGATCTCCATGATCTGCCGGATGTCCAGCTCGGCCACGGTTATTGTACTTTCGCTGAAGGAAGTTTACTCTGCATGCGACGGCGCAGCTGCGTTGTCGCTATGCAGTGGAGTTTATGTCCGCTCTTGATGGCGACGACCTCGCACTGCGGCCATGCGCCCAGCAGCGCGAAATCGCCGAGCAGGTCGAGGACTTTGTGACGCACGGGCTCGTTCTCCCAGCGCATCTCTTGCATCGGTCCGTCAGGCGCGAACACGAGCGCGTTCTCGAGCGTCCCGCCGCGAGCGAGACCTCGTTCGAGCAGCGCCTCGACTTCATGCAAATATCCGAACGTGCGCGCACCGGCAATCTCGTTTGCGAAGACCTGCGGATTCATCTCGCAATCGAAATACTGCGTGCCGATGGGCGGTGCAAAATCGGCGAGAAACCGCACGCGGAATTGCGCAGCGGGAAGCACGATGATCGCGCGGTCGCCGTCACGCACGAACTCCGGCGCAACCGGCACGAAACGCTCGCGCACTTCATGCTGCGTCGCGATGCCCGTTCGTGCAATCGCATCGGCAAACAGTTTAGCACTGCCGTCCGCGACCGGAATCTCCGGTCCGTCGACGTCAATCTGCGCGTTCGTGATGCCCATGCCGAAGATCGCGGCAAGCAAATGCTCGATGGTCGAGATGGTGGTGCCATTCTTACCGATCACCGTCGCGCGCGCCGTTTCAACGACGTTCTCCGCGAGCGCGGGAATCTCGACGCCACGTGTGATGAAGGTCAGGCCGCTATCCGGGGGCGCCGGCCGCACCTCGATGCGGGCATGCACGCCGGTGTGCAAGCCCACGCCTTCGAAGGTGAAGCTGTCCCGCAGCGTCGTTTGATATTCCATCATCCGAACGAACAGGACGCCCGGCGCTTACTTTTTATGTTTCTCGAGGGCGTCGACACGGGCAACCAGCTTAGGCAGGTTGCGAACCATGACCTCTCGGCGAAGGTCCTCTTGGTGAGGACGCGCGGGCGTGCCGCTGACGAACGCGTCGTCGGGAACGTCGCCCCAGACTTTTGCGCCGGCCGCGACCTTTGTGCGCGAGCCGATGGTAATGTGGCCCTTGAAACCGGCTTGGCCGCCGATCAACGCGTAATCGCCGATGTTCGTACTGCCCGCCAAACCTGTCAGCGCGGCCATTCCGGTATTGCGGCCGATGCGGCAGTTGTGGCCGATTTGGCAAAGGTTGTCGATCTTCGTGCCGTCGCCGATCTGCGTGCTGCCCGTCTGCGCACGATCGATGCACGTGTTCGCACCGATCTCGACGTCATCGCCGAGCACAACGTTGCCTACTTGCGGAATGCGCTCGAAGCGCCCCTCCAAGAAGACGTAACCGAATCCTTCGCTTCCAATCGTCGCGCCCGGATGAAGAATGACGCGCTTGCCGACGATACACGCATCTAGCACGCGCGCCTGCGGATACAGCCTCGCGTCATCGCCGATCTGCACGTCGTCGCCGACGAACGCGCCGGCTTCAATCACGGCTCGATCGCCGATGCGCGTGCGCGCGCCGACGACAACGTTCGGTCCGATGTAGACCTCGCTGCCGATCGCTGCCGACTCGTCGACGACGGCGCTCGTATGGCGAAACGGGCCGCGTTTACGCGGACGATCGAACGCGCGCAGCAGTTCCATGAGCGCCGCGCGCGCGTGCGGGACGACGATGAGCGGTTTCGACGCGCGATCGTTTGGAGCGGCGTCCATAAGCGCTTCGTCGACGAGAATTGCCGCCGCTTTGGATTTGAGTGCGGCCTGCAAGTACGCGGGCGTGGTTGCAAACGTGAGCGCGTCAGGCCCGGCTTCATCGATCGCTGCGATACGTGCGATGGAAAGCGCAGCACCGCCGTGCGCCGTTCCTCCGACGCGCAGCGCAATCTCTTGCAGCGTACCCAAGCTCATCGTGGAGATACGCTTACCGCGAAGGCGCGGGTGAAGGACTCTCCGTGATGCCCATCGCTTTCTCGACGTCCGGCGTGATGTCAACGCCGCCGTAGCCGACGAATTCGCGCGTAAGAACCAGCTTCAGGTTTTTCTGCTCCGCAACTTTTTTCGCAGCGTCTTTGATCTGTCCGACGAGCTGCTGCGAGATCGCGGCGTACTTGGCTTGCATCTGCGCGACCTGACGCTGTTTTTGCGCGTTGGAACCTCTGCCGGTTTGGATCGCGCGCTCGTCCGCGAGCATCTGGCTGTTCGCGTTGGAGTACTGCGGCCAATTGGCGGTAATGCGCTGAACGTCGATGAGTCCGACGGGGGTGCCGCCGCCGCTGCAGCCGGCGAGTAACGCCGCGGCAAGCGCGGCCAGAAGTATGCTCTTATTTTTCACTGGTGTAAGCTCTCGATGTCCTTTTCCACGTCGGTGGTGAGATCGATTCCGCCGCCGGCGGCTTCGATGTTCATAAACACTACTTGTAATCCTCGCTTCGCGGCCACCTGGCCCGCATCGCGTTTGATCTGTTCGACCATCTTGTTGTAGAGGTCGTCGCGCTGATGCTTCAGATCGCTCAGCTGCTTATTCGCCGTACCCGAGGCGGTGCCGTCGGCGCCTTGCAGCGCCGCGTACTGCGCATCGAGATCCGCTTTGGTCTGCTGATACTGCTGGATAGTCTTCTGCGCGTCGGCTTGGAATTGCGACTTGAACTGCTTGTCGATCTGCGCGAGCCGGTCGCGCGTAGTCGCCGGAAGATTGGTGGGAATCGCCGCCGGCCGTAAGCCTTGCAACTGCGAGGCTACTTGCTGCGAGACCTCATTGTGGCGCGAAGCAAGCTTGGCGCGCGTCTGCGCGTGGATCTTCGCCGCTTGCGAAGCGAGCTGAGTCTGCGTCTGATCGCGCAGCTGTTTTAGATATGCGGTAAGCGTCTGCTGATCGCGCTTGCGCTGCGCGTTCACCGTTGCCGCTTCTTGGGCATCGATGGCCGAGAGCTCGTCGCGGTACTGTTTGCGCTGTGCGTCGGAAAGCGCAAGATTGTTGAGCTTCATGCGTGCATCCAAACGTTTGGACGCATCTTGCTGCGAGAGCTCCAGGCTCAGCTGCGATTCCTGTTCTTGCAGCTGCGTTGCACGCTGCCGATACGCTTGATCTGCACGTGCATTGAGCTGGCGCTGCAGCTGATTGACCGCCGCCGCGTCTTGCGCGATTACGCTCTGCTGATACGCTTGAAAATCGGCATTGGCTTGCGTGGCGACTTGACGTGCCTGCTGCGCGGAGACGTTTTGCATCTGCTGCACGGGCTGCGTTCCGTTTGTGCCGGCTCCCGCGGATGCAAGGGCAGCACGAATCGCCGATTGCTCGCGCTGCATATAGTCTTGCTGCTTCTGACGCAGAATCGCATTCGCGTGTTCTTGCGCCTGCACGAGTTCACGGTTGAGCTCGCGCGTCTGCTGCGCGATTTGCGTCTGCGTGCGTCCTGCCGGGGCTGGACCAAGCGACTTCAGACCCAGTGCATCGATAGCGTCCTGGATCTGCGAGAGCTGCGGATAGAGCGGATGCTTCTTGAGCACCTCATCGACTCGCACGTAACCAATTCCGCGCACGTTGGGATCGCTTGGGCGCGGTTGCTGCGTGCAGCCCGCCAAGGCGATGAGTGCCAGGGCAACCGGCGCGATCTTACTTGAGCGCATTTTGGACATCCGAAGTGATGTCCGTGCCCCCGTAGATCACATCCGAGCGATCGACGACGAGTATCAAGTGTTTTTGCTGCGCGACTTTCGCCATCGCTTCACGCGTTTGGTCGACAAGCGGCTTGAGCATCTTGTCTTGCTGCGCGCTCAGCGATTTCTGATAGTTCTGGAAGATCGCTTGCTGCTGCTGCGGATTGTTTTTCGCAGCCTGCATTTGCTTGAGCGCTTGCGAACGCTGATCGCTGGCGTACTTCAAAAAGTCGTCGTTGGCTTGTTTGATCTTCGGAACCTGATCGATCTGGCTCTGGTCGACGTATCCGATCTCGGCAGGCGGAGGCGTTGCGGTTGGCGGAGAGACCGCCGCCGAACCGTTGACCACGTCAATGACGTTGCGCGTGACGTCGACGCCGCCGAACACGACGATGCGCTTATCGACGATCACCGCCAGGTGCTGATTGGAGCTGACCTGCGCAATCGCAGCCTGGGCGCGGCCAAAGAGCGGTCCCAGTACTTGGCGCTGCTTGTCCAAGAAGCGCTGCTGGAAATCGCCCGCGATACGCTGGCGATCCGCATCGCTGTGCGCGCCTTTTATCGCAGAAGCGAACTGCGCATCGAGCTGCGATTTATATTGCGCAACCTGCGCGTTAGCGCGCTGAAATTGCGGTAGTGCACCGATTGCCGCTTGATCGATGTAGCCCACGTCGGTGAGGTCCGCGCCCAGTGCAACGGGTGCCGCGAACGTCGTCGCGAGAGCAACGGCGGCAAACAATGGTATTGCTTTCCTAATGTTCATGGATCTTTCTAATTAAAAGCTTTGGCCGATGCCGAAGCTGGTGTGCGTGCCCTGGGAGCCGCGCGCGAAGTCGATGCGAATGGTGTGCAACCCGAGTTGCGGCACGTCGAAGCGCAAGCCGAACCCATAGTCGCCTTGGCGGGTCCAGTTGCCGGGGTAACCGATGATGCGATTCGTATACGGATCGAGCAGCGGTTGCGCGCCGCGGACGCGGAACGCGCCTTCGTCGACGAAGAATGCGATGCCGAACTTGCGATCTGCCGTCAGCGGCTTACGCAGTTCGATCTGAGCCAGCGCTGTATCGGTGCCGTAGAACACGGAGTTGTATCCGCGCAGCTGCTGATCCGAGAACGTGAACAGATTGCTCGGCGGAATGGCGCCGGTCGATCCGCGCAGCTGCGCGTGGAAGCCGAGCGTCGAATTCTTGAGCACCGGTAAGAACTTCGCACCATCGAACGTGGTTTGGCTGAAACGGAAGTTCGATCCAAAACCCGGAGCGGAGATCGTTTCCGCGATCGACGCCGTCTGTCCGCGCCGCGGATTGAAGATGTCGTCGAGCGTTGCCGCCGGATTGGTTGCAAGACCCAGCGTCACAGTGTTGAGTGTGTACGGCGTGCCGGTATTGATGTTTGCAATCGAGGTCGCGACAATACCGAAGCTGCCGGTGTTGTTCGTGAGATTGTTGAACGGTCCCGGGGACGGCGCGACCACGATGTTCGGCTGCGTGCTTTGGAAGAAGTACGGCGAAGGCACCGTCGTGCTGTTGGTCACGCGCTGCACGCCGACACCGACCGACGCAGTCACGTAGTCCGTGAGCCTGCGGCCGACTTGCGTGCTAAGGCCTTGCGATTTCGCCGTGCTCGTCGAAACGACGCCCGATAGCAGCTGCGCGTTACCGCTGGGCAGCAGCGTCACCGGGACCGGAATCGGCGTTTGTCCGGGCGCCGGTGAGGGCAGCGCAGACGCACCGATTGCCGTCGTGTACACGGGATAATAGTACGTATAGCCGTTTGCGAAAATCGTCGCGCCGAAGCTGTACTTCTGCGATTCTTTGGTGTTGCCGACGTAGGGGATCGTCACTTGCGCCTGCGTTACGTAGCTGCGCGCGCCGCGTTCGAACTGCACCGAGACGCCGTTGCCGGTACCGTGCAGATTCGTATCGGAGTACCCGACTGTGCCGTACAGACCTTGACCCGTTAAACCGCCGGAATAACCCGCACCGACCGATGCCGACGCGGTCTTCTGCTCGGTGACCACCCAGTCGAGCACGACGCAGCCCGGATCTTTCTTGAGCATCGCTTCAGGACAGGGTTTCGGATTGACGTCGACCTTCGAGAAGAATCCGGTGTTGTTCAAGCGCTCGAGATCGCGCTGCACGCCGTTCTTGGTCAGAATCATGCCCGGGCGCTCATACAGCTCGCGCCGGATGACTTGATCCTTGGTCTTCGTGTTGCCGGTGATTTGCACAAGGCCAACGCGGGCGACATAAATGTCGTACTTGACCTTCGCCGTGCCCGCCTTCTGATCGATCGTCGACGGATCGATGCCGCCCTCAAAATCGCCGACGAGCAAGCTGTACTTGTCGTAGAGCTTTTGAACGGCTTGCGCGTCCGCTTCTTTCATCGAATCCGTGTACTCTTGACCGGGTTTTGCGGTCAAGACCGGCTGGATGACGTTGGGCGGAAGAATGGAGTCGCCGCCGATGATCACGCCCGTGATCACCAGGCCTTCCTGAATGTCGATCGTCAGCGAACCCGTCTTCGGATCGATGTTGAGATTCTTGACGTGCGAGGGCAACTGGCCGCCGTACCCGATGCGGTCGTAATACGAATTGATCTTCAGAAAGTCTTGACGCAGCGTGCTGGTGTTGAGCACTTGGCCGACGGACGTGTCCATCAGGGCCAGCAGCGTGTCCGCCGGGACGTGCGTGTTGCCGCTAAAGAGAATCTTGGTTATGACCGGACTCTCGATGACGCGATACGTGATCGCCACGCCGCCCGGACGCTGACGGACAAGCGGAGCGGCCTGGTCGGCAAAGTATCCGAGCGCAAAGATGCGCTGCAGATCGCCTTGCACGACCTGTGGATCGTACGGTTGCCCTGGACGCGCTTGAATAACCGCCATGATCGTCTGCGTCGGGACGTGCACGTTGCCCGAAACGTCGACTGAAACAATCTTCGGCGCCGCTGCTGCCTCACCCGGTGTGGGCGTAACCAGCATTATGACGGAAGCAAGTGCGAGGACCAGGCCCGCACACCGGTGGAGAGCGCCGCGCGCACGCCAGAGGCTTGAGGTCATCAAAAATCTTTCCTATGAGAGTTCGATCATCCAACGCCCTTGGCGTTAGCACTGTAACGCGCACGAAGTGCACGTCGTTTCGACCCGCACCGCCTGTTCGCGAACGCCCGAACGGGTCCTTGCCATAGCCGCGCTAAAAAAGCCGTTGAAACAAGAATGTAAAGCCGCTCTGTCCCTGCAGGGCTTGGCCCGCGCTAGCGCGGGGATTGGTCGAGAGCACTTGGTTCGGCCCGAGAAAGAGCGGCGTCGGCCCCTGCTGGACGAACATAGTGAACTGCGCCGAGGTGAACGCGTTCGGTTGGTAGGCAAAGCCGAACGTCTGGCGCACCGGTACGCCGAACGTCGTGCCGTACAGCGCATAGACATTGCCGGCGAGCAGGCGCCGCAAACTTAGGCCAAAGTTGCCTGTGTAGTCCATCGTAAGGTTTACGTCCGACAGACCGATCGTATTGCCCAAAGCCGACTCCACCGGCGCGAGGATGCCGCTCGTGAACTGGGCGTTGAGGATGTTGAACGCTTCCTGTCCGATCGTAAGGGTGCCATTTTGGCGGCGCACGAGAATGTTCGGCAACGCGCCGCCGGTCCCGGCCTCAGGCGCGCCCGCTAGCTGTCCGGGCGGCAGAATCACGCCGGTGTCCGTGAATTGAATCGGACCGACCAGACCGCCTAGCGGCAACAGCAGCGCGATAATCTGCTGGTCGGTGTATCCGGGCGGACTCGATTGGAATGCAATTTTCGGACTCGTCACCGGCCCGGAAACCGTTACGGTGATGTCGGTCGAGCCCGTCGGATTTCGCGCGGTGTTCGGATCGGGATTCGTCACGTGCGTCGTCGCCACCGCGTACACGTCCGGGATCACACCGCCCGAAGGCTGGAACGTGACGCGGCCGGTTTGCACCCTGAAGACGTGATCGATGTAGACCAGCGTGCCGCCGGCGGAATTGAATTCTCCTGAGAGTTTCGGATCGGCCAGCGTGCCCGAAAGCAACGCTTTGCCTTGCCCCGAGATGTCGAGCCCGAAGATGCCCGCGCCACCGCCGCGCACGCGTACGTTCCTTGCCGCAGTAATGCCGAGATCGAAAGCCAGATTGAACGGCGGTCCAGCGTTTTGTCCGGGTCCGCCGCCGCCGAACTTCAAGAACGACGCGAACGGTACGACCGCGTCGCTGATGGTGACGTCCCCTTCCAGGAGTGCGAGCCTGCCGGGCGCGCGCTGCAAGCTGAGCGCAGCATCAAACGTTCCCGTGCCGAACTGCGGCATGTTGAGCTGAGCGCCGCGCGCGGTTATCGCTATGGCATATCCGAGCGGACCGCCGCCCAGGCCGCCGCCGAAATTGAGCGTTCCGGATCCGTCGAGCACACCCCGGCCCAGCTGCGCGTGCACGCGGCTGAGTGTTGCTCGCGTGCCTTCGAAAAGAATTTGCGCAACGGTGTTCGTTATCGGGACCGTTTCGAGGTCGCTTACATAGCTCGCGCCGGTCATGCCGAGCTGTCCAACGACGCGCGGAGCGCGCACGCTGCCGGTAATGCCGAGATGTCCGCTTAAGAGACCGCCGAGTTTCGTGCTATCGCCCATAAACGGCGCAAACTCCGAGAGATCGACGGTGTCCGCGGTCATATCCATGGCGATCGGCGCGTCGAGCGGA
Source organism: uncultured bacterium (assembly GCA_964602255.1). Classification (GTDB taxonomy): domain Bacteria; phylum Vulcanimicrobiota; class Vulcanimicrobiia; order Vulcanimicrobiales; family Vulcanimicrobiaceae; genus CAZRQS01. The sequence continues at coordinate 9,013 of CAZRQS010000074.1, forward strand.
CCGAATGCAAACGGCTGCAGCTGCAGCGGCAACGACCCTGCAATCGTCATGTGGCCTTTGGTAAACGTGAATTCCGCGTTGCGCACAACCAGATTGCGCCGGCGCAGTTGCATCTGCCCAACGAATGAGGGAATTTTCAAGCCGTAGGCATTGAGATTCGTGGCGTCGACGCCCGCCGCGATGGTCGGAGCTTTCAACGTGCCGCCGATCGAAAGCGTCGTTTCAATGCGGCCGCTCACCGGCAGCGTTTTCTTCGACACCTGCGCGATGAGGCGCGGTAGATTGTCGATGAGCGCGTGAACTTGCATTTGCATCGGCGCGGTAGGCGCTAGACCGAAGTTGCCCGTACCCGTTGCGTCCAATCCCGGAACCGCAAGCAGCATGCGGGTGATGGCGATACGATCCCCTGGAGCGTTGCGCGCCGAAACTTCTGCTCTTTGAATCGGCAGCGGACCGAGCGTGCCGTCACGGATCGACGCATCGCCCGTGAGTGCAATACGCGGATACGCGCCGCGAATCTGCGCATCGCCGTTCACGCGTCCGGTGATAGGAAGCTGCGGATAGCCGAACGCGGGCAGCCAGGTTGTGAGGTCGAGATCGCGCAGCGTTGCATTGATATTGTAGCGCGAATGCGCGACGACGTCGGCAAGTTTGGGACTTTGCGCAAAGCCGATACTTCCGGAGGCGTTCAGACGGCCGTGCTCACCGCCGACGGAGACGGTGCCCTGCGCGATGTTGCGCAGACTCGTCCACCGCGCATCCGTGTCGCCTATCGGTAAGCGCCGGTAACGAAACCCGTCGACGCTCACGTCGCCCGACGTAAACGTCAGATGATCGAAGTGCGAGAACGAGAACGCGAGGTAGCCTGTACCCGCGAGCGTGTCGCCGGTATCGAAGTAGTCATTGAAGTCGGAGAGGTCTGCGCGAGGCGCGCGCATTGTAAACGCCAGCTCGTCTTTGGTGACGGTCGCGGAGAATTTCGCTGCGGTACTGCCGACGGTTACTTGTGCGCTGCGCGCCGCTACGCCGCCGCGGCTCGCGGAAATTTGCGCGCTCGCGTCACGGAAACCCAACCCATTGATCTCACCAACGGGCATCGCAATCGATCCGCTGACGTACGGATTGGTTCCACTGCCCGTCACGTGCACGGTTCCGTCAAAGCTGCCGTCGGCGTTGAACGTGCTTATGCGCGCGAGCTGCGCCAGCGGTGCAATTTCGCCGACGGGCACGTCGACGCGAAGATCGTACGATGGAACACCTGCGGCAAGACCGGCGATGCCGCCGTCCACGTGTGCGAACGTTGGCCCAAGCGAGGCGATCGTGTCGTGCATATGCATGGCATCGCTCGCGATCGATACTTCAGCGCTCGTGTCAAAGGGTCCGTATCCAGCCGCGTGTCCGCCGGTCAGCACCACGCCGGCGTCGACGTTCGGAATTGCGCCGCCGGGTGCAATCGCACCGACCGCACGCAGTGCCCCGCTTGCGAGCGGCATTCCGAATCCATGTAACGCGCCTGCATCGAGCTGCGTGGTCGCGAGCGCCATGCGTGTGGACGTGCGGGTAGGTCCGGTTGCAAAACTGCCTGCGGCGACGACGGTACCGCCGGCCGCTTTCGCTTGCATCGAGTATACGCGTAAGACGTTGTTGTAAAACGACATCGTGCCGGTGATCGACGAGAGCGGAATGCCGTGAATGGTCGCGTTGCTCAGCTGCGCGTTCTGCGCTTGCACGTAGATCTTACCTTGCGCGATCGCGATCGCCATCGGGCCTTCAATGCCGCCCTGTGCGGGGAAGTTGCCGATGAATTGATGCAGGCCTTCGAGCGTGCCCGCGTACTTGCCGCGGGCTACGATAAGATTGGGTGCAAACGTTCCGCCGCCGTCAAATCTTCCCCATGGTCCGTCGGCATGCACGCTGCTCAGCCTGGAGGCCGCAAACGGTCCTGCGAACCGCGCCGCAATCGTGTTGAACGGAACGCCGGAGATCGTTGCGGGCGACAGGTACGCCGATCCGCCGATCACGACGTTCTTTGCGGATCCCGTTCCGGCCATGTTCGCCTCCAAGATATGCGCGTCCATCGGTGGGATTTGCGGAATATCAACGCCCGGAAACACGACGGGCGTGGGCTGGTTCAAGCGAATGTCGTGCGCCGAGGTCCAAAACGCGCTGTTGCCGTGGCGGCGATCCAGTGAGAAGGCGGCGACGAGCGAACCGCCTTGCGGTGTGGTAATCGCAATCGGGCCGAACGTACCGACGCCGTAGCGATCGAGATCGTAAAAGCCGTTGAACGTTTCCGGATTTTTTAGCGAGACGAGATATCCACGCGCATCGACTTTCAGATCCGTGCCGTGCAGCAACGCCTCCGTGAGCACGGGCTGATCGCTAATTAACGCGCCTAAATAGGGAATACGCCGCGACGGTCCGATGGCGTGCAGGGCGAGTACGCTATTGACCTGTTGTCCGAGCTGTAAGTTGCCTTGCACGTGCAGGCCGATTCCGCTGTAGCTCGCGTGAAACGGAAGCACGATGAGATTGTTCTTGTAGAGCGCAACGGTTCCGACGGGATTGTCGATGGGCACCGCGCCGTAATTGAAGCGCTTGCCGTCGAAACCGATGAGCAGCACCGGATCGTCGATGCCGCCTTCGATGAGCGCATGGATGCGCACGCCGCCGGTAATCGGCAACCCGCCGGCGATTTTCAGAACGTCTTTCAAATAGCGAAGGTCGCCGCGCCCGTCGACGCCCAGGCGAAACTGCGGCGAACGAAAATCGAAGATACCACCCGCACACGTGATG
>CAZRQS010000075.1:0-7813 GCA_964602255.1 uncultured bacterium
CCGGCGACCTGCTGTTTACGAAACAGCTGCTCTACCAACTGAGCTACGTCGGCGTAAACGCCATCTGGTTTGACTGGGGCCGCGGACCCTGGTTCTGCACCCCCTGCGCCGCCCCTCCCCTCGACCGTTAAGTCTATGCCTCCGCCGGAACCGGGCGAGCGGCAACGGCCGCTGCCGTCGCTCCGCGCAAAAGCACAAAAGCCAGCAGAGCCGCGCTCAGCGAGAGAGCCGCACAGATAAGCATAACCTCGCGGAATCCCTGAGCGTATGCGAGATTGACGACGCGTTGCGCGACTCGCCGCTCCCCGCTCGGAATGCCGCGATCCGGAGCGTGTCCGCTGAACAGTGAGTCTGAACCGAGTGCAGCCCTTGTCGCTGGTGAAATCGGTACGCTCTCTTCAACGCGCGGCAGCGCAGCGTGCGTTGCGCTGACAAGGACAATCCCGAGCACGGCGACTGACAGCAGTCCAGCGACGCGTGAAACGGCGTTATTAATGCCCGAGGCGGTGCCGGCGTGTGACGCATCGACGGAGTTCATCACCGTCGTCGTAAGCGGCGCGACGAACAGCGAAGTACCGATGCCGAGGACCATTACCGCGGGAAAGAACGTCATCCAGTAGCTGCCGCCGACACCGGTGAAGGCGAAAAGTACGAAGCCGCACGCGGCTACTAATGCACCGACGGTGAGCGGAATGCGGGCACCGACGCGCGCGACCAATCCGCCCGACCATCGCGATGAAGCGAACATCAGCAGAATCATCGGCAAGAGCGCTGCGCCGGCTTGTGTCGGCGTGTACCCCTGCACGTTGATGAGGTTGAACGGAACGAAGAAAAAGCTCCCCATCAGCCCCGCATAGAGCAATAACGTATACAGGTTTGCAATAGTGAAGTCACGCGAGGAAAAGATGCTCAACGGCACCATGGGTGCCGGGCTTCTCCGCTCAACGTAAACAAATGCTACCATCATCAACGCTCCGGCGACGACGGTAGCGATCCCTAAGGGATCGGCGCGCGCAGTCTGCAGATCGATAAAACCTAGAGTGAGTAGTCCTAAACCGATCGTCGCGACCGTTGCTCCAATCCAATCCACGGGCGCGTTATCGCTCGGATCGCGAGTCTCGGGGACGAAGCGGCTGCAAACGATCAAAATGACGGCTGCAATCGGAAGGTTGATGATAAATACCAACCGCCATGTAAACGCCTGAACGAACCATCCCCCGAGAAGCGGTCCGATGGCCATCGTAATTGCCGAAAAACCCGACCACGTTCCTATAGCCTGCCCACGTTGTTTTTCGTCAAATGCCGATGAGATGAGCGCAAGGCTTTCCGGAATCATCAATGCCGCACCGACGCCTTGCACGCATCGCGCTATCACAAGTTCCGTAATCGTCAGTGAAGCGGCGCACGCGGCCGACGAAACGGCGAAAATCAGGACACCGAGCATGAACATGCGGCGGCGCCCAAAACGATCGCCCAGCGATCCGCCTACGAGAATTAACGCGGACATGAACAGCGAGTATCCTTCGATCACCCACTGCATGGCGCCCGACGGTGCGTGGAGATCGCGTTGAAGCACCGGGAGTGCGACGTTTACCGCGCTGCCGTCGATACCGGCCATGCTCGATCCCAGAATCGCCGCGAGTAAAACCCACCCGGCTGTTGCAGCGGTTTTCTGCGGGGCCAACGTGCGGAATCTAGAGCGTTCTTCGCAGGGAAGCTTCAAAAAGCCACTCATGTTTTCTCTCTACGATAACCATGCAAGCGCCTAGCGATAGACCGATGAAACTGCAAAGGGGGACGGACAGGTCGTACCAGCTACCATGCAAATAGAACCGTGCCAACACCTTCATCAGATTCGAGACGTGTCTCCCAACAGCGACGGGTGCGAAGAATGCCTTGCGATGGGGGACACATGGGTCCACCTGCGCGAGTGCCTGATTTGTGGCCATGTAGGGTGTTGTGATAGTTCCAAGAACCGCCACGCGACAAAGCATTTCGGTCACACGCATCACCCTATAATGCAGTCTATTGAACCGGGCGAGGATTGGCGCTGGTGTTTCGTAGACCAGCGCGTCGTTTAGAAATAGGAGTTCAAGATGGAGTGGATCCACGATCTCGAGGCGGGATTGCAACAAGCCCGCAGTGCATCGAAATTCGTTTGGCTCGACATTTTCAATCCGGGTTGAGGCGGATGCCAAGCGCTGGATACCGTGACGTATCCTCAACCCCCCGTTCAGGAGATCATCACAAACCACGCCGTTCCCGTGCAGTTGAACAACGCGGAACCGCAATACGCCGATACGTTAACCCGGCTTCGCCACATCTGGACGCCCGACATTCGCATCATGTCCGAAGACGGGTTCGAGCTATACCGCTTTGACGGTTTTCTTCCGCCACCGGAATTCATGGCACGTGCGCTTTGCGCTTTTGGCTATGCCTATCTGCGATTGAAGCGCTTCAAAGAGGCTGACGCGTGCTACGTCGACGTTCTTCGCCGGTTTTCGACGGCATACGCGGCAGCCGAAGCTCAATATTACTTAGGGGTCACGCGTTACCGCGCAGACGAGAACAGCAACGAGCTGCTTACGCAGTGGCATCATTTGACCTCGCGCTATCCTTATAGCGAATACCGGGTCAAGCAGTCGTTCAAGGAACTCCCAACAACGTAGTGAAGCAGGCGCCGATGCACGTGCGGCCGGCGCCTTTTTCACGCCCGTTGCTCTTTGCCGTCCTGCTGATGATAGCAGTGATGACGGCCTTGGCATGCGTGCGCTGGACGATGTGGACGTACGGCAGCGACACCGGAACGTTTTCTCAAGTCATTTCGAACGTACCGCGCGGCTTCACCGACAGCATTGAACTCGGCGGAACGCACTTCCGCACGCACTGGTCGCCCATTCTAGCGGTATTGTGGCCGGTCGTCGCGCTGACGCGTTCGCCGCTCTCGCTGCAAATCGTGCAGGTTCTTCTTATTGCCCTGTGCGCGCTGCCTCTCTATGCGATAATTGCGCATTATGCCGGCGAAGCTTGGGCTACGCGCTGCGCTATTCTTGCGCTAATCTATCCGCCGCTTCTTGCAAATACCTTTTCAGAGTTTCACGAGCTTGCGTTTTATCCGGTGTTGACGTTGGCGATGATCTGGGCTGCCGATCGTGCGCGCTGGATCTGGTTTTCTATTTTCGCGCTCGCCTTAGTGCTCATCCGCGAAGATGCATGTCTGGATCTCGTGTTTGTCGGTTTAGTGCTCGGCACGATTGGTCTGATGCGGCGGCGCAGCCAAGAACGTGGACTGCTCGCAGGCGAGCCATTGGAGCCGGAACGTTTGGCCGTCGCGGGATTTGGCCTCGCACTTCTTTCCGCGGGATCGCTGGCGGTCTATGTCTTCGTCGTTCTACCGCGCCTCGGATCGTGGGCGCCCTCGCATTTTTACCAGTACCCCTTTGCGCACGGCCCGCTGCAAACCGCGCTCGCGATTTTCACGCACCCGGTCGAGTTCGTGCAAGCCATTGCGACACGGGGACGCCTGACGTACATGCTCGAGGCATTCGTGCCGCTCGCGTTGCTACCGTTCTTCACGCGTTGGACGTTGCTGGCGCTTCCGGGATTCGCGGGAGTCTTGCTCTCGAGCGACGGCAGCGTATGGCGCATGGGTATGCATTACGTGTTGCTGTGGGCACCCTGGATGGTGCTGGCAGCATCGTGGGCGCTCGTGCGCATCGCGCAAGAACGCTCCGAGCGCATCGCGGCACGGTGGTGGAATCTCGCAGTAGCGTTGTGCGTCCTATTTCTCATCGCTTTCAACCCGATGCACCCGGCACATTACCTCAAAGCCGCGCCTTATCAGCATTCTGCCGACGTGACGAAGGCGTTTTCTTGCGTGCCCCAAAACGCGCGAGTGGCAACGCATGACGAGTGGTACGCACACGAGGCGCTGCTCTTTCCGAACGTAACGGAGATTCCTGACGATCTTACCGGCTACCGCAGCTATCTCGTTTTTGCGCGGGACTGGCAAAACGGACATTTCGCACAGCTGCATCCGAAAATCGAGGCCGCTCAAGCGAACGGCACGTTTCGCGTGATTTGCACGTTCGGCAACGTGCAGGTGTTGCAGTCTACGCGTAGAGCGGAATAACGCGCGAGTCGTTCTGAACGGATGCGCGGTCGGGTGCGTTGATATAACGCAGATTCTCGACGAATTCTTGGCATGGAAGAGGGCGATGAAAGAAAAAGCCCTGCGCCTGTTGGCAATTTTGCGATCGCATGAAGGCCCATTGCGCCTCAGATTCAATGCCTTCCGCAATGATGCGCAGTCCCAATGTCTGCCCGAGCGTGCAGATGGCTTTGACGATGCCCTGATCGTAGGAATCGCGCGCGACATCCTGGATGAACGTCTTGTCGATCTTGATGGCATCGACGGGAAGCCGCTTGATGTAACCCAGCGAGCTGTACCCCGTTCCGAAATCGTCGACGGCGATTTTCACGCCCAAGGCCGCTATGCTCGTGAGCGCGTCAACCGAGTGATCGTTGAGCATGACATTCTCGGTGACTTCCAGATCGAGAGCCTCCGGCGCAAGACCTGTGCCGGCCAGAATCTCTGAAAGCGTAGTGACAAAATCTTGTTCGTACAAATCACGCGGCGATAGGTTGACTGCAATACGGAACTCGGGCGCCAGTGTCCGCCGAATCTCGGAGGCGAATCGGCACGATTCTTTGAGCACCCACCGCGTGATGTCGACGATTGCGCCGCTGTCTTCCGCAATCGAAATAAACGCTTGCGGAGTAAGTTCCCCAAGAATAGGATGTTGCCACCGTATGAGGGATTCGGCGCCAAGAATTCGGCGCGAAGCGGCGTCTACGACGGCCTGAAAGTCCAGCCGCAGCTCATTACGTGGGAGCGCCAGGCGTAGATCTTGCTCGAGGCCCATACGCTCCAAAACGTGCGCGTGCATCGTGCCGTCATAAAACTTCGCATTATTGCGTCCGGACTCTTTAGCACGGTACATCGCCGAGTCCGCGTACGCAATCAATTCGTCGGCCGTGCGGGCATTCTGCGGGAACATGCTCGCACCAACGCTGGACGTCACAAACAGCTCGCGCCCATTAATGGCGAACGGCTCGGCAAAAGCCGACAGGACCTGCATTGACAGCTGCGCAACCGTGCGCTTGTGGGTGATTCCGTCCATGACTACGACGAATTCGTCGCCGCCGGGGCGATAGATCGTAGCACTCCGACTGAGCCGTTCTTGTAGACGGCTGCTTACCGCGCGTAATAAATCGTCGCCGGCACGATGCCCAAGCGTATCGTTAATGGTCTTGAACCGGTCGACGTCGATAAACAGCACGGCAACCGACTCATTTTTAGCCGCCGCTTTCTCGAGCAAAGACGGAAGCTGTTCTTCCAGCGCCAAACGATTGGGCAATTGAGTCATGACGTCTTGCCGCGCGAGTTCGGCAAAACGATTCGCAGCTTCGCGAACTTGGGTAACGTCCAAACTCACGCCCACGGCACCGATCACGTGCCCTTCTTCGTCGCGAAGCGGTTCCACGTCGTTCTGCATCCAGCGTCCGTGCTCGTGCGTCTCGTAGCGAACTGCCTCGCCTTCAAGCGCGTGACGCAAAGCGGAGGTGCAGGTATCCTTCTGATACGGATCTGCGAAAAGTGAGTCATACGAACGGCCGACGATCTCGGCCTCGTGCAAATCGCGATCGGCGAGCGCAGCACCGGTTATAGAGGTGATCCGTAAGTCACGGTCGGCCGTCCACAACACCGCCGGAAGCTGAGTAAGCAGGAGACGCACTCGCCGCTCGCTCTCGCGCGAGAGCATTTCAGCGCGTTTACGTTCGGTTATATCGCGAAGATACACCAGCAGTTCGTCGCGGGCCGGCTGAATACGGATCTCGATCCAAGCATTCGTGGATTGAAAGTGTTGAACACGCTCGAGTGGTTTAGCATCCGCGCGCACCGCTTGCATCTCCGGCACCAATTCCGAGGCCAGCGGGTCCAGCACGTCCTGAATACGCACGCCGATGAGACCGGCGGCCGATCTGCGCAGCACTTTTTCAGCATGCTCGTTGACGTGAGTAAAACGCCACTGCTCGTCGACGATGAAGAATCCGTCGGGAATACTCTCCAGGACGTTGTAACGCTTCTCGCGCAGCGCTTTTATCGACTTGCTGCGATACCAAAGCAGCGCACTTGCGATGGGAGACGCAAGCGCGCAGCCGCACGCCACATAGAACCAAACCGCATGCATCTACGCGAGGCCTCGCCGGCGCAGTTCGCTGCGCAATTCATGCCGCGATGCGGCGCCAAGTTCGGCAAGAATGACCTCGATGTGTTTCTCGATAGTAAACGTACTGCGGCTGAAGCGTTCTGAGAGTTCCTCGAGTTCGAGACCTTGCGCGATGCCGACAGCAATTTGCCGCTGTGTTGGCGTAAGGCCGGCAAGCGCCGGCTTTTCCTCCGGGTCGCATTGCTCGTGCAGGCGGCGGCAGATCGCGCTCTGCGGGAACCGGATCGCATTGGCACGCGCTACTTCAAGCCACGCCGGTTCGTTCGTTGCTTCATACAACGCCTTCGCCGCCAGAGCTGTCCGATAATAGTGTTCGCTTTGCGAGAATATTTCAAAAGCGGCTTCCAGCGAGCGGATCGCCAGATTCGTATTTCCAAGCACCAGCTGCACGCAGCCCGTTGCATATTTCTCGAAGGCAACAGCGCGGCGATCGTGCGCGAGCGCAAGCGTTGGGCTGATGCCGTCCAACCCCAGTTGAATGTAGATGGAAACGTAGCGCTGAGCTTGCACCATGTCGATTCGTGCGAAGAGAACCGCCAACGTTACTAGAGCAACGCGTTCTTCGCCGTTGGTTGCGCTCCAGGTTACGCGGCCGGCAAGCGCATGCGCTTGGTAAAGCTCTTCCGTTGCCCACGCCTCGTTGTCGTTCATGCTTGCGACGTACGCACGATCGACGTGCGCCATCACCTTCCAAGCGCTGGTCGGCGCGAATTCCTTCGAATCCTTAAAGAGCCACTGCGCGCGCGCGGGCTCGCCGCGCAAATACGCATCCCACGCCAACGCTCGCACGCACAAGAACCGGTACTCTTGAATATCCGGCGTCCATTCGATGGCGTCATAAGCGCTTTCGCCTGCGGAGAGCGCCTCTGCGTCACCGATTTCAAATGCAAGCCGCAGCATCGCATGCAGAGAAATGCCGACGGAAGTCAGGTCGCAGCGATACCCTTCGCGTTCGAATAGACGAAACGCGGCAAGCAAGTCGCGCAGTTGCCCGCGGTAATCCTCGAGTCCCGCGTGCATCCATGAGCGCCACGAAAGCGCCGCGAACTGTATGGCGGGATCGGGATCGCGCAGTGCAAGCGCGAAATCGCTGCAATTCGGATCGTACTGACGCGTGACGCACTGCAGCCGAACACGGTGATACGCTAGACGCGATGCTCGCGGATCGTCGCCGCCTTCAAGAAGTGCCTGAGCTGCACTCAGCATCTCCCCGGCGCCTTCGAAATTTCGGCAGTTCGTGTACGCGCGCGCTGACGCTATGAGGTAGTCGAAACGTCCCTCCCGCGTTACAAACGCTTCCTGATGTGCTGCCAGCTCTTGCAACCCGAGGATCGGGTCGCCGATTGTGAGCACTTCGGCGCGCAACGCCAGTCCTTTTTCATTGAGCGGATTCGGCCACTCTTCACAGCCTATCAGCTGTGCGAGCGCCTCATCTCGCCGTGCGCGCCGGAATGCTTCCCACGCTTTGTTCAAATGCGTGGCGCCGGCGCTCTCGCTCGTCGCCTCCCGCATTAGTCTGC
>CAZRQS010000075.1:7913-11800 GCA_964602255.1 uncultured bacterium
GCGCACGCCGTCAGCAACGAAGTCAATAGGAAAATAGAGGCCGCTCGTAAGCGTTCCATCGTGGCAGTCTCCCCTCGCGTCATCCGCGACGCCGCTGTGCGATCAGAGCGAGGCGGTGCATCCTTGCATGCTCGCTCACCATGCAACCGATTATACGCCGAAGAACAGCTTAGGAAGCCTACCAACCGTGGGCTTTACGGCTCAATTTACAAGCGCGAACGGTAAAGATCCGGTAAATGATAATCTAAGTTTGTGCGTCAGTGTCGTGAAACGTCCCACGCTTCGCGCTCGCATCCAGCTCTAAATCTTCCAAAAGGTAATACACGATCTTTCGATCGTCGAAGCCCACCTTCGCGAGCTCGCGGCCGTTGATCGTCACGACTTCGTGGATGTGTCCCGTCTTGCCGGCGTACTCGTAGTTCACAGAGGTGTACTGCGGATCGCCTTCCTTCGGATGCGGCGTGGCCTTCACGCCGCGAAGCGGGGTCTGATGCCGGTGCATGCGAACGCCTTCGTCGAGGGCCATTGATGATCATTGAGTACCGGGGACGCACTCCAAAAATCCATCCGAGCGCATTTATCGCGCCGACTGCCGTGCTGATTGGCGACGTCGAGGTCGGCGCGGAATCAAGCATCTGGTTCGGCGCGGTCTTACGCGGCGACAACGGACCTATTCGCGTCGGCGACCGGACGTCGATTCAAGACAACGCGGTCGTGCACGTCAGCGAGCATGGCCGCACGGTAATCGATGATGACGTAACCGTGGGACACTGCGCGGTCATGGAAGACTGTCACATCAAAACGCGCGCGCTCGTCGGAAGCAATGCCGTCATTCTGGGCGGGGCCGTCGTCGGAGAAGGCTCGCTCATCGCGGCCGGCAGCGTTGTGGGTGAACGCGCGCAAATACCGGATGGCGTCCTTGCGGCCGGCGCTCCGGCGAAGGTCAAGAAAACAATCGAGGGCGAGGCTGCCACGTGGATCGAGATAAGCGCGGACGAGTACGTCAAACTCTCGCGCTCTTACCTCGCCCAGCGCTTGGGTATAGCTGACGATCATGGCCGAAAAGATCAGTCCGGAGCTCAAACCGGAACGCGATGAGATGGAGAACAACGGCGCGCTGAATGCCGACGAAGTCGAGGACGCCGAGGCAGACGCGGAAATCGAGGAAGAGTAGACGGCAAGCGGGCAGGCGAAGATTCTAACCGTGAGCACGGTTAACGATCTGACGATCCGGGCCGCCACCGTCAACGGTTCCGGCAGCCAATCTGCCAACCTGGTCCTGACCAACGCGATTTTCCGCATGGGCATCCCGGTCGCGCCCAAAAACGTCTTCCCCTCAAATATCGAAGGTCTGCCGACCTGGTTCGACGTCCGGATCTCAACGCACGGATATCAGTGCCGCAGCCGCAACATCGACATTCTGGTTGCGCTCAATATCGCCACGTGGCAAAGCGACGTCACCGAGGTTACACCGGGCGGAGTCGTGATTCACGAGGCGGCGTATCCTGTAAGCGGCGCCGCGCAGCGCGACGACCTCACGTATTATGCCGTGCCCTTCGCCAAAATCGCGAAGGAGCACGTGAGCGACGGCGCGATGCGCAAGTACATCACGAATATGATTTACGTGGGCGCGCTCGCGCAGCTGCTCGAGATTCCGGCAGAGGCGATTGAAGACGCGCTGCGCGCGCAGTTCAAGCGCAAACCCAAGGCCGTCGAAGCAAATATGGAAGCAGTCCGCTTGGGGATGGACTACGTCGCAAACAACTTGACGAAAACCGACGCCTATCGCGTCGAGCGCATGAGCGGTAAGACGGAAGGTTTGTTGCTGATGGACGGCAACAACGGCGCGGCGCTGGGCTGCGTCATGGGCGGCTGCACCGTCGCTGCATGGTATCCGATTACGCCTTCGTCTTCGCTCTGCGAGTCATTCATTTCGTATTGCGATCGTTTCCGCGTCGACGCGCAAACCGGTGAACGCAAAGCGGCAATCGTTCAAGCCGAAGACGAACTGGCGGCAATCGGCATGGTGTTCGGCGCTACGTGGGCGGGCGCGCGCGCGATGACGTCGACGTCAGGTCCGGGCCTTTCGTTAATGGCTGAATTTGCGGGTCTTGGATATTACGCCGAATTGCCGGGCGTCATTTTCGACGTGCAGCGCGCAGGCCCGTCGACCGGATTACCGACGCGCACACTGCAGGGTGACGTGCAATTCGCTTACACGCTCTCGCACGGCGATACGAAACACATCGTACTGCTGCCGGGAACTGTCGCTGAAGCATATGAGTTCGGCATGCAGGCATTCGATTTGGCGGATCGGTTTCAAACGCCGGTCTTCGTGCTGAGCGATCTCGATCTCGGCATGAATCTCTGGATGACGCCACCGCTCGAGTATCCGGAAAAGCCGTTCGACCGCGGCAAGGTTCTCGGCGCCGAAGAACTCGCGACGGTCGAATCGTGGGGACGTTACAAAGATTTGGAAGGCGACGGCATTCCCTATCGCACCGTGCCCGGCACCGAACATCCGCTCGCGGGATACTTCACGCGCGGCTCCGGTCATGACGAGTACGCGCGGTATTCTGAAAACCCGGACGTGTACCGCACGAATTTGGATCGCCTCGCCCGCAAACACGAGACTGCGCGCGCATTCGGACCGCAGCCGCTTTCCGATGAAACGGGCAATGCCGTCGCTATTCTCGCGTACGGCACGACGCATCACGCGGTCGCCGAAGCGCGCGATCGCTTGCGCGATGCGGGCATTGAAACGGATTACTTGCGCGTGCGAGCCTTGCCGCTTTCACCGGAAGTGCGCGCCTTTATCGAACGGCACGAGCGGGTTTACGTCGTCGAGCAAAACCGCGACGGACAGCTCCATGCGATCTTGCGCACCGAACTGCCGGGAGATCTCGTGGATCGCCTGCGCTCGATCCGTCACTACAACGGCGTTCCGATTGACGCCGCGGCTATCACGCAACCACTTCTCACTGCCGAAGAACCGGTCTTAGCATGAACACCGAAACACCTGGCAACGTCAATCTCCTCGGCCTCTCGCGCGAAGTCTACAAAGGCTCGCCGAGCACGCTTTGCGCGGGCTGCGGACACAATTCGATTACGAACAATCTCATAAAAGCGCTTTACGATTTCGGCGTCGATCCGTACAAATTGGCGAAGATGAGCGGTATCGGCTGTTCGTCGAAAACACCGGCCTACTTCGTCGATCGCGCGCATGGGTTTAATGCCGTTCACGGACGCATGCCGTCTGTTGCGACCGGTGCGAAGCTCGCCAATCGCGAGCTCATGGTCCTGGGCATCAGCGGCGACGGTGACACGGCGAGCATCGGGCTAGGGCAGTTTTGCCACATGATCCGCCGCAACGTCGACTGCACGTACATCGTCGAAGACAACGGCTGCTACGGTTTGACGAAAGGGCAGTTCTCCGCAACCGCCGACATGGGCTCGGTGCTCAAGAAAGGGCAAGTCAACGAATTCGAAACGATCGACGTATGCGGCGTCGCGGTAGAACTCGGTGCAACCTTTGTGGCGCGTTCGTTCTCCGGTGACGGCAAGCAGCTGATCCCGCTTCTGCAAGCCGCGTTTGCTCATCGCGGTATCGCCGTGCTCGACGTTATCAGCCCGTGTGTGACGTTCAACGATCACGAAGGCTCCACGAAGAGCTATGCGTACGTCAAAGAACATCACGCGATTCTTCACACGCCTGACTTCATCATGGGCGGCAAAGAAATTACCGTCGATTACGAGCCCGGAACGGTTCAGGAAATCGAACTCGAAGACGGCAGCCGCGTTTTACTGCGCAAACTCGACCGTGATTATGATGCTACCGATCGTATCGGCGCGCTGCGGGTCATGCACGAAGCGCGCGATCGCGGCGA
>CAZRQS010000076.1:0-11700 GCA_964602255.1 uncultured bacterium
CAAAAAGCGATCCTCGACGTCAATGACGTCGTTAACGAAACCCTTACCTTGGTGCAGCATGAACTGCTCCGCCATACTGTGTCCCTGCATAAGGATCTTGCGAACGATTTGCCTGTCGTGTATGGCGATAGGGTTCAACTGCAACAAGTGATCATCAATCTGATAATCAATGGCATAGAAGCAATGCAATCGATCGCGGATAAGCGACGCGAACTAACGATCCGATCGCACCAAAACGCTGCATACCAGGTCGCAGTGGAAGTGAAGGACTGTGGTGTCGGCATTGCAGCTGACGTGGCTGATAGGCTATTCGAAGCCTTTTTTACAACAAAATCGAGCGGCATGGGCATGGGACTTTCGATTTGCCGTTCCATTATCGAATCACACGGTGGGCGGCTATCGGCGACCGGCAACGCCGGAGCGGGCGCAACGTTTACATTCGAGTTACCGTCACATCCCGATCGGCGGGAGCATCGCAGGCTCTAAATAGAGCTCGAAGAAGGCTTCCGGACGAGGTCGTCGCATGGACCTGTCCGGTTATGTCATCTCGCCCGTGAGGGACGGTGACATTACGCTCTCTCGCGGCACCGGCCGCGACGTTGCACCGATACTGCTCGCCACTGCGCAAGATGCAGCGCTTGCGCGTGTCAAGCGCCTCGAACATGAATTTACGCTGAAAGCGTTGCTCGATAATGCGTGGGCGGCGCGACCGAAAGAGCTGTTACGGCACGACGGGCGCGTGACGTTGGTGCTCGACGATCCCGGCGGCGAATCGCTCGAGCGCCTGCTCGGCAGGCCCCTTGACGTACCGAAATTTCTTTGCATCGCGATTCCGTTCGCACGTGCGCTCAAGCGCTTGCACCAGCGTGGCCTGGTTCACAAAGACATCAAGCCGGCGAACGTGCTCGTGGATGTTACCGGTGGGGGCGTATGGCTAACGGGCTTCGGCATTACGTCTCGCGTGCCGCGCGAACACGCAAGCCCCGAACCACCCGAGTCGATCGTTGGTACGTTAGCGTACATGTCGCCGGAACAAACCGGCCGGATGAACCGGTCGATCGATTCGCGCAGCGATCTGTATAGCTTTGGCGTGACTTTATATGAACTGCTCACCGGCGAGCAGCCTTTCGTTGCACGCGATCCAATGGAGTGGGTCCACGCTCACATAGCGCGCCAGCCGATCCCACCGAGCCAGCGTGTGGCGACTGTGCCCTCGCAGCTGTCGGCGATCGTGATGAAGCTCCTTGCAAAAACTGCAGAAGAGCGTTACCAGACAGCGGCCGGCGTCGAAGCCGATCTGCTGCGGTGTCTGGCGCAATGGGAAGCGCACTTGCGAATCGACGAGTTTCCTCTAGCGAGTCGCGACGCGCCGAGTAAGCTCGTTATGCCGGAGCGTCTGTACGGTCGCGACCGCGAAATCGACGCTTTGGTCGATGCGTTTGGGCGCGTCTTAGCAACCGGGTCATCCGAGATTGTGCTCGTATCCGGATATTCCGGCATCGGCAAGTCTTCCGTCGTGAACGAGCTGCACAAAGTCCTGGTTCCGCCACGCGGTCTATTTGCGTCGGGCAAGTTCGACCAATACAAACGCGATATCCCATATGCGACGTTAGCGCAAGCTTTCCAAACGCTGGTCACGCAGATCCTCGTCAAACAAGAAACAGAAGTGGCGAAGTGGCGGCACGCACTTCAAGAAGCTGTGGGCGCTAATGGACAGCTCGTAGTCAACCTCGTTCCGGAAGCCGGCTATATCATCGGGCCACAAGAGCCGGTGCCGGAGCTGCCGCCGTTAGAGGCACGCAACCGTCTCAAAATGGTGTTCCGCAGATTTGTGGGCATTTTCGCCCGTCCGGAACATCCGCTTGTGTTGTTCCTGGACGACTTGCAGTGGCTCGATTCAGCGACTCTCGAGCTGTTGGAAGACCTCATTACCGATCCGAGCGTTCGCGATCTCATGCTCATCGGTGCTTACCGCGACAACGAAGTACGTTCATCTCACCCGCTCATACGAATGCTCGAGTCGATCCGCGAGAGCGGTACGAAAGTGCGGGACATCGTGCTGGCGCCGCTGCGGCTGGACGATATTTGCCGGCTGGTCGCTGACGCCGTCCATTGTGAGCCGGACGTTGCGCTTCCATTGGCGCGGCTGGTGCATGACAAGACCGGCGGTAATCCATTCTTCGTGATTCAGTTTCTCGCGGAGCTGGCCGACGAAGATTTGCTTGCGTTCGATTCGCGGGCCGCTGCTTGGAGCTGGGATTTGGATCGCATTCGAGCTCAGGGCTACACGGAAAACGTCGTGGATCTCATGGTCGAGAAAATCAGGCGTTTGCCGGATGCTACGCAGGAGGCGCTCCGGCTGCTCGCGTGTCTGGGCAACGTCGTCGAGATCAAGACTCTTACCCGAGTGCAAGGAGCATCGGAAGAAGAGATCGACTCGGCGTTGTGGGAAGCCGTTCGCGATGGAATCGTCGTGCGTCTTGAAGGCACGTACAGATTTTTACACGACCGTATCCAGCAGGCAGCGTACTCGTTGATTCCTCAGGAGCGCCTTGCGCAATTCCACTTGCGTATCGCTCGCGCGCTGCTCGCCGGCATGAACGAAACCGAGCTTACCGAGCAGATATTCGACGTCGCGAGTCAACTCAACCGGGGCGCCGAACACCTCGTGGATCGGCACGAGAAGCTACGGGTCGCAACCATCGACCTAAGCGCCGGACGAAAGGCTAAAGCTTCGGCGGCTTATGCTTCAGCGGCCGTTTATTTTGCGGCGGGCATGGCGCTTCTCGAGGAAAGGGACTGGAGCGAAAACTACGCGTTAGCGCTCGCCCTGTGGCTCGAGCGCGCCGAGTGCGAGCTACTCACCGGCAACTTCGAAACTGCGCAACACCTCATTACGGGACTTTTGAGGCGCGCGGTCTATAACGTCGACTTCGCGGCGGCCTCATCTTTGCAGGCGGAGTTGCATGTATTGAAAGGTGAACATCCGCAGGCTATCGACAGCGCGCTCGCATGCCTTCGCTCGTTCGGTATCAACATGACCGCGCACCCGACCTTCGATGAAGTTCAGGCCGAATACGAAACGCTCTGGCAGAATTTGGGTGAACGCCCTGTAGAAGCGCTTATCGATTTGCCGCTCATGACCGATCCGGAAATGCAAGCTGCGATGCAGCTGCTTGCGTTTATTACAGCCCCTGCGTATTTTACCGACTATCAGCTATTCTCGTTGCTCCTGGGTCGCATGGCGAATCTGAGCATGCAGCACGGAGCGAGCGGTGCCGCCGCACACGCCTACGGCTATGTAGGAACTATGCTCGCATCGGTCTTCCGGCGATACCAGGACGCCTACCGTTTCGCTAAGCTTGCGTGCGACCTTGTCGACAAACACAACTTTGCCGCCTATCAGTCGAAGGTCTATCACGCAAGGGCGCTTGTCGCGTATTGGGCGCGTCCGATTGCCGAGGCGCACGAGTTCATGCAGCTGACCTTTCGCAGCGGAATTGAGACCGGCGATCTGATCTTCGCTGCCTACGGTGCGTTTGGTTCTGTTACGGCGCTTCTCCTACGGAACGATCCGCTCGATGCGGTGTGGCGCGCGTCGGAAACGGCGATCGACTTCGCTAAGAAAGTGAAGTACTCCGACGCGCAGGTGCTCGTCGAAAGCCAGCAACGCTTTATCGCGGCGATGCAAGGACGAACCGAAGTACAGCCCGATCAAAGGACGTTCGAAGCACAGCCTGCAAGCCACGTCTGTCTTGATTGGATCCTTAAGCTCAAAACCAGATTCATTTTGGGTGACTACGAAGGCGCGTTCGAGGCGACCGAAACAGCAAAGCCGCTACTTCCGGCCGTAATCGGGCAGGTACAACAAGCGGAATATTTCTACTACGCCGCGCTGACGATGGCCGCACGCTATCGCAACGCTTCTGAGCCGGAACAAAAGGCGTGGCATGAGCTCCTTACTGCATACCGTGAACAGTTGCATGAGTGGGCTGAATGCTATCGACCGACGTTCGCCGACAAGCATGCACTCGTGTCGGCAGAAATAGCGCGACTGGAAGAACGTGACGCTGACGCAATGCAGCTGTACGAGCTGGCAATTCGATCGGCTCACGAGAACCGTTTCGTGCAGTTTGAGGGACTCGCCCAAGAAGTCGCGGCTACGTTTTACGCGGCTCGCGGCTTCGAAACGATCGCTAGGGCGTATTTGCGCAACGCGAAGTCTTGTTATCTGCGGTGGGGCGCACCCGGCAAAGTGCGCCAACTCGATGAGAAGTACCCGCAGCTGCGTGAGGAACAGCCGGCTTCCGGACTAGCCGGTACGATAGACGTGCCGATCGAACAACTCGACATTGGCACAGTCCTCAAAACGTCACAAGCGGTTTCGAGTGAGATCGAGCTCGGCAAAGTCATCGAGACGCTCATGAAAATCGCGCTCGAGCACGTGGGCGCCGAGCGTGGGCTGCTCGTTCTATGCCCGAACGGCGAGCGCCAGATCTCCGCTGAAGCGACGACGCGCGGCGGCACGATTGACGTGAAACTGCGAGCGGATCCGGTGACGCAGTCCGACCTTCCTGAATCGCTGCTTCAATATGTCATGCGGACGCGCGAGACCGTGATACTCGACGACGCGCTCGCGTCCCCACTGTTCTCCGGCGATTCGTATGTGCAGGAGCGCCGCCCTCGCTCGGTGCTGTGCATTCCGCTTGTAAAGCAAACCGAGCTCGTTGGCACACTCTATCTCGAGAACACGCTGACTGCCCGCGCGTTCACGTCCGGCGAAACCGCGCTCCTGGAAATGGTGGCCTCCCAAGCCGCAATTTCATTACAGAACGCGACGCTCTACGCCGATCTAAGACGCAGCGAAAGCTTTTTGGCTGAAGGTGAAAGCATAAGCCATACGGGGACGTTCGGCTGGAACACTATTACGGGCAAGGTTGTGTTTACGACCGAGTGTTACCGAATCTTCGAAATCGATCCGTCGGTTGCGATGGATTTCGAGACGGCGATGTCACGTGTCCATCCCGATGACATTGCGTATGTCAGGCGAGCTCGCGAGCGCGCATTGAATGAAGGACGGGACCTGACCATTGAAAATCGATTGCTGATGCCCGACGGGTCCATTAAATACGTTCGTGTCGTAGCGCATCCGACGAAGGATCGATGTGGCAACCCGGAGTTCATTGGAGCGTTGATGGACGTCACTGCGGCGAAGCGGGCCGAGGAAGATTTGAACAAGACGCGCTCACAGTTAACGCACGCTACTCGTGTCACGACCCTGGGCGAGTTAACAGCTTCAATCGCTCACGAAGTGAACCAACCGCTCACGGCCATGGTCAGTAACGCGGAGGCCGGTCGACGCTGGCTCGATCGCGACAGCCCTGACGTCGACCAAGCTCGGTTGGCCTTGGAGCGGATACTCAAGGACGGCCGGCGGGCGGGCGAGGTCACGCAGCGCGTCCGTGCGCTGTTAAACAAAGGCGAGGGTCAAAGGAACGCGGTCGACGTGAATGACGTCGTCAATGAGGCGATCACCCTGCTCCAGCATGAACTGTCTAGCCAGAAAGTGTCACTGCGCGCGGAACTCGCGGCGGATTTGCCTCTGGTGTACGCGGACCGGATTCAGCTGCAGCAAGTGCTCATCAATTTGATCATCAACGGCGTCGAAGCGATGCAGTCGATCGCCGATCGTCCGCGCGAACTGACGGTGCGATCCCATGTGGACAATGAGCGGGTCGCGGTGGTAGAAGTGAAGGACAGCGGTGTCGGCATTTCGGCAGAAGATGCCGGCCGGCTCTTTGAGGCGTTTTTCACTACGAAGTCGAGCGGCATGGGGATGGGCCTTTCAATATGCCGTTCAATCATTCAAGATCACGGCGGGCGGCTGTCGGCGTCCGGCAACGCCGGGCCGGGAGCAACATTTACAATCGAGTTGCCCGCGTTCATAGAAGATGCCTGAGACGGTGATTGTTATCGACGACGACGCCGACGTACGCGAGGCTTTAGGAAGCCTACTGCGATCGGTTGGCTTGGGTACGCGCTTACACAGTTCCGTCTCCGAGTTTTTGCAAGTGGGCCGGCCGGAGGGCCCCAGCTGCATGGTGCTGGACGTCCGGTTGCCCGGCAAGAGCGGACTGGACTTCCAACGCGAGCTTTCTGAGGCCGGGCTTCGCGTGCCGATAATTTTCATCACGGGACACGGTGATATTCCGATGTCCGTGAAAGCGATAAAGGGCGGCGCGGTTGAGTTTTTAACCAAGCCGTTTCGCGATCAAGATTTACTCGATGCCATTCAGTCAGGGCTGGCGCAAGATCGCGCGAACCGCGACGAGGAGAAAGATCTGACGCAGCTGCGAGAGCGGTTCGATTTACTGACGCACCGTGAGCGCGAAGTGATGGCCCTGGTGGTAACGGGTCGTCTCAATAAGACGATTGCGAGCGAAATGGGCGTGAGCGAGATTACCGTTAAGGTTCACCGCGGCAACGTCATGCGGAAGATGGGGGCATCATCCTTGGCCGACCTTGTCCTAATGGCAGAAAAACTGCGCTAATCTGTCGGCTTCCTATACTGACGTATAGCTTCGTTCCACCTCACGCATAATTGTGGGTTGGGTGCGACAGTGGTAGCTTCCATGTATGGGAATTGTCATATTCAGGAACGTGCAAGAGGCATTGCGAGCCGGATACCTGATCGAATCGCCGATTCCGGATTCTGAGGGCTTCCTACGAGCACGTACGCGGACAGCCGCCGGTTGGGCGATGGCCCTGGTTTACACCAGCGCAGTCCGCACTTATACCAAAGTATAGTATCCGGTACTCCTAGTTATAATGGCCGCTTTATATTACGAATGCTATCGTACCATTATGGGGAACCAACCCAATCCGGAGACGGTCGCCATTGTGGACGATGATGAATCTATTCGCACCGCCCTTTACAGTGTGCTAGGCTCGGCTGGAATGACGGCGCGGTCGTTTGCCTCGGCCGAAGAGTTCCTGGGTTCGGCGCAACTCAGCGAGACGGCTTGCATCATTCTCGATATCAGAATGCCCGGAATGAGCGGTCTCGAGCTGCAGCAGCAGCTTACGGAAACCGGTTGGCGGATCCCGATTATCTTTATCACCGCATCTGAAGATACAAAAATTAAAAGCCAGGCGTTAAATGGCGGCGCCGTTGCGTTCCTGGTGAAGCCGTTCGACAACGACGTGCTGATTGCGAACGCTCGTGCAGCGCTCGAGACGTAGTCGATGGGATTGATACAATGAGTGCTTTAGCGGAATTTGCGTTGGGCATGAATTTCGAGCAAGGACAAGCAAGTCCCCAGCTCTCTCGATTTCGCCTGGACGCGGCGAACCGCTGTTTGTGGATTCGCAATGACTGGGGAAACGGCGAACGCATAGCGTTGACGCCCAATGCTTTCGACATGCTGCGGCGTTTGGTTGACCTGGCTCATCGCCTTACGGCCGGCGACTCGCCTCGCGGTGGTGACGCGAGCTCGCGCTTTAGCCGTGTTCTCGAGTATATCGAAGATAATTTGGAACAGGACATTAGTCTTGACGATTTGGCTGCAATCATGAGTCTGAGCCCGAGCCGCTTTTCGCACGCGTTTAAAGTCGAGTTTGGCGTCGCCCCGTATCGCTATATTCTGGAACGGCGTATCGAGCGCGCTAAGATCCTATTGTGCAATACTACCGCCACCGTGGCCGCAATTTCGCTGGACGTAGGATTTTCAAGCCAAGGCCACTTCAGCCGGGCTTTCACCCGTTACACGGGCATGGCGCCATCCGCGTATCGTTCTTCACTCGAACGGAAATGCGCTTAGCCGTTATTTGGTCGGACATGTCGCGCCTGGTACGGTGATTTTCTTGAATTGTGGTTGATCGGTCGTTGGGAATGGGGTTTTTCCGCCGCCGGCTGGGGAGACACAATCATATTTCAACAGATACGCGATAACCGAAGCGTACTGCTGCGGCGTAAGCGAACCCGGCGCGCCTAACGGCATCTGTGTCGTCACGATCGTGCGCAGCTGCGAAACACTAAGATTTGCGTGACCGAACGACGCACCGGTGAGTGCCGGAGCGGAAACGCCTTGTAAGTTTGCGCCGTGGCATGCGGCGCATTTTTGCGTGTAGACTTGTTTACCGGCAGTGACTTGCGCGGGCGTGTATGGAACGGATGCGGAGATTCCAGTGGTTTGTCCGCTCTCGGTCTTGCCGGAAGGCAGTGGTGCCGGTGTCGGCTGTGATGCTGTAGTGTTCATCACCGTGTTCGATACGTTCAGGGCATACGCTACGACGCGGCTGCCTTGTGTCTTCGGTAGATTCGGCGTGTGCTGGTTCCCCGCTTCACCGGCGATGGTAACCAGATACGGTTGGCCGTTTATCCGGTAAAATGAAAGCGAATCGACAATCGACGAGCCTAGATTGTCATGCCACAGCTCGCGTCCGGTTTTCGGATCGAGCGCATACACGTCGCCGCCGGCATCGCTTGTAAATGCAATGCCGCTCGATGTCAGCGTGACGCCACCCTGGGCGCCGTAGGGAGTGGCGTGCTGCCAGGCGACCTTTCCGGTTCCGACGTCGATAGCGCTGATGACGCCCGTAGCGGGATTACGCTTCGGCAGCGGGCCGGCGCTGTACGGCTGGCCGGGGATGTAGGTCACGGGACCGGTGGTCACGACTTTCCAAAGCGCGCATTCTTGCGTGGCCGGAACGATAAAGTAATTCGTTTGCGGATCGTAAGAACCGCCGTTCCACTCGACACCGCCGCCGTGGTTCGGACATGCGAACGTGCCTTTAATCGTCGGTAAGCCGAGAATGTTGTCTTGTTTGCTGGCGGCAAGCCGATGAATGAGATGGCCATTCGTGCGATTCAATATCGCGAAGTTTCCGTCTTTATCGGCGATGGCAACCAGCGGTTGTTTCGCGCCGCCTACCGTGCCGTCGAATAGTACCGGCGGCATCGCGGGATCCGCATCGTGAGTGTCGTTTTGCAGCAGCTGATAGTACCACTTCACTTTTGGCGCAGCTCCGGAGATATCGAGTGCTACGAGCGAATCGGAGTACAAGTCTGTGCCCTTACGCCCGACCAGCGTGAGGTTTGGTCCGGCATTGCCGGGCCCGATGAAGAGCGTATTGGTCGACGGATCGATTGCGAGACCGGCCCACACGTCGGCGCCGCCGTGCTGCCACGAATTGCCGGGCCACGTTCCGAAATTCGGGTCGCCGGGCTCGGGAACGGTGTGCCAATCCCACAGTCTTTTGCCGGTGTTTTGATCGAACGCGCTGACGATGCCGATATTGCCCATGTCTCCGCCGGCTGTTGCGGCGATGACTGCGCCATTATAGGGATACATCGCGTTGGAGTACCAGCTGTTTTCGGTTGAGGAATATCCGCTCGTGCCAATGCAGCCGAGCACGTTCCACAGCTGTTTTCCGCTGGATGCATCTAGCGCGATCACGTGGCAGTCTTGCGTTCCCAGAAAGACTTTGCCGTTTGCAAGACCCAAGCCGCGCGTGACGGAGTATAGCAAAACATATGCGGGAGCGTATGGGTAAGCCCACTTTACAGTGCCGTTGGAACCGTCGAGAGCCAGCACATTGTCGTGCGCCGTTGCGATATAGATGGTGCCGTTCCAAATGAGCGGCGAGGACTCTTGTTCGCCGTCATCGGCAAGCGGCGTTACCCACGCTTTCTTTAGCGAACTGACATTTTGCGGGGTGATATCCGTTGTGGTCACATAACGATTGAAGGCATAATTTTTGCCGACGAGCGGCCAGTTGTCGCTGTCGCCTCCGCCACCGCCACCACCGCACGAGACGAGAGCAAGTGCCAGGAACAGAAGAAAAGCGGCAGAGCGCATAGATGCTACCTCCCGACGGGTGGCCGACAGATTTAGTGTATACCCTTAAAGCCCGTCAATAGCGTACATTGATGGATGCGACGAGCAGCGTAGCGTCGTCGCTGTAGACTCCATTGTTCAAGGAGTCGATGGTGCGGAAAATTTCTTCGCTGTTGGCAGACGCGAACTTACGGAGCGTTGCCTCCACAGCTTTGACGACACCTCGTCTGCCCAAGCGTTCGCGAAAGAAACTGCGCTTCGATTCTGGTATGCCGTCCGTAAAAGCGATCAATACGTCATTCGGCGCGATAGAAACGACATAATCGTCGTAGTATGCGCGCTTTTCGATTCCGAGCACGAGCCCGCCGGCCTTCAAATCGTGGTGTTTACGGGAGGCGTTGAAAAGCATCGGGGGTTCTGCGCCCGCCGACGAATAGACCATGTACGACTGCTCGGGGCACATGCGGCCGATGAATGCTGAGGCGAATAAGCCCTCAGTTTGGTCGTAAAACGCCTCGCCCAGCATGGTGTTCAGGTGTTTGAGAATTCGGCTCGGCCTCCAAATAACTGCGCTGGTAAGGTGAAACACCGTTGCTAGCCACGACGCAAGAGCCGTGCCTTCCTCACCCTTTGCCGATAGGTCGGCGACCAGCAGCGTCGTGGTTCCATCATCATGGCGATTGAGCGCGATGAGGTCGCCGCCTGCAAGCTCGTCGTAGGCGGGGGCGCGATAATCGTGCGAAATGGCAACGCCCAGTTCAGGCTTCGGCTGAATCTGCAGCATGGGGAGATCGTAGCGGATCGACGGCGGCCAGCGGGTGACTGAAAACGCCGCGATGTTGGCCTTATTGTAGACTTATTACGGTTACTTCCACACCGTGCGCGCTACGCGCAGTAGGTTTCCGGCTAAAATCTTTTCTAAATCTGACTTAGCATAACCCATCGACTGTAAACAGCCGATGATTTCCGGGATTTGCTCCGGTGCCACGAAGTCGCACATGAATTCGTGGAATTTCGTAGGGTCCTCGCCGAACATTTCCGGCCGGGATTGGATGTATTCGAGAAGCTCGCTGTTGTCGTAGACGTAATCCAACCCGAGTGCCACGTGATCGATACCCGCCAAGCGGGCGACGTAGTCGACGTTGCGCGCGAACGTTTCGCTGCGCGTGTCGTTCTTGCCGAGAAACAAGCCGACGCCGTTAATACCGACGACGCCACCCTTTGCAGCACATTTTAGAATCGCTTCGTCGCTGATGTTTCGTTCGTGGTCCCATAAGGCGCGCGGATTAGAATGTGAGAAGATGACCGGGTTCTTCGCATGTTCGATGACCTCGAACACCGTGCGCCGGCCGGTATGCGAACAGCACGTCACCATTCCGACGCGCGCCATTTCGTCGACGGCTTGTTCGCCGAACGGTGTGAGACCGCTGTCGTCGTCCATGCAGCCGCCGCCCACGCGATTGTTCAAATTGTAGGCGATCGACATCCAGCGCACGCCCAAGTCGTAATACACGCCGATCATGCTGAGCTGGTCGTCGATTGCGCCGGCGCCTTCGATGTCAAAGAAAACGCCTAGGCGGCCGCTGTCTTTTGCGCGCTGCACGTCATCCACAGTTTGAACGAGGATATACTCTTCCGGGCGTTGCGCGATCCATCTCCGGAAGTGCGCAAGCATGCGTATGTGCTGCTCGATGGTTTGTTCGCCGAAGCCGACGTTTACACCGAGGACTGTCACGCCGCTGGCGCGTGCGCGTTCGAGCTGCGGCAGAAAGCGTTCGTCGTTCGGACGCAGGGGCATGCACGTATGGTTGTCCCAGACGATCATCCTTTAGAATTGGCGCATCGGTAACTCCACCCTTCG
>CAZRQS010000077.1:0-11685 GCA_964602255.1 uncultured bacterium
GCGGTGAAACGACAATGCCGTCGATCGAACCGGTCGCGCCTGCAAAGTGAACGTTTGACGTGCAGATGCCGGCCGAACACTCAGGCTTGGAACGGTCGATGGACGTGACGCTTGGATAGGCAAACGTTGCCGGCGTTAGCGGCGCTTCGGGCGACGCAGAAGATTTCGTTGCGGGCGCCGTCGCGAAAAAGATCGCAGCAGCCGTTGCCGCGATAATGCGTCGTGGAGTCATGTTACGCTCCTTGGCGCCTGCAGCGTATCAAAAGCGGCGTCTAAGGATCGTCTAACGTGATGCCGCGAACGTTTGGACGAACCTTGGACGTACGTGTGGTTCAATAGCCGTGGCATGGTGTCTTCCTTTCAGAGCATCGTTCCCCCGGACCGCCACTAACGCGGGAGTCCCTAGCGTACGTGCGGTCCGGGTGCCCATTCTTGTCACAACAGACGTTAGGCAAATGATGAATCACGCAGACATAAAAGAATTTCATTGGTCCGAAATGATGCCGTGGCTTCAATCCCCGGAAGGGCGCGGCGGTGAAATTCGCCCGGCCAAGGATAGTCGCGTAGCGCTCTTATTGATTGCGAATTTTGCGCGATTTTGGCAGTAGCTTTCGCAGCCTTCAGTGACCGTCCAATTTGGGCAACGTGTGCGGGGCCAGCGCGTTTGCGAGCGCGGTGAACGTCGCGATACTCGCGTCCTTGAAGTTTCCTTTTGCGTCGAATGCTTCCGGTAAATACGTAGCCTCTACCGCGATTGTCAACTTCTTCGCCGGCAGATAACCGGCCGTTGCTGTAGATCCGGAAAATGCCTTTTCCTGTGTGATCCAAGGTCCAAGGATGACGACGCCGAGGCCGTAGTGGAATGCGTCCGTGTTTTTCTGGCAGACCGGACAACCGGCGGCCGCGTGTCCGAATCCGACGAGACTTGGACCGACCTGCGCGATAAACGACGAACGCGAGAGCAGTTTGCCCGTGCCGACGGCCTCCATGCTCTTGCTCACGTCGGTGATGTCGGTAGTTTGCACCGCGCGATCGAACGTTGTCCACGACGGATTCCAGAACGTGGACTCTTCGTAAAATGGGACGTCAGGCTTTATGCCCAGAACCGGACGCTGTTCCGACGAGAACGTATGCAGAATTGGGTCCGGAATACACGGCGTAACAAATCCACTGGTTTGTGTAAGTCCCATCGGCCTAAAAATGTACTTGCGCATCGCGGTGTTCAGCGGCATCCCGGTGATCTTCTCGAGTACGCCTCCTAGGATCACGTAGTTGGTGTGGGAGTACCCGAAATTTGTGCCGGGCTTGAAATCCATGGGCTTCGTTATACCGATACGGATGAGTTCTTCCGGCGTCCATTGACGAAACGGATCTACCTCGATTCCGTTCAGTAGTTCCGGCTGGTAAACGTAGTCGGCATAGCCCGACGTCATGTTTGCGAGATTTTTCAGCGTAATGCGGTTTGCGTACGGAAGATCGGGCCGATACCGGGAAAGCTTCGTGTCGAGCGTTACTTTCTTTTGATCGACCAGTTGTAACAGCATTGTCGACATGTACGTGAACGCCAGCGCGCCATCGCGGAAATGCATGTTCGGCGTCGCGGGTACACCGCTCATCGATTCGCCGCGCGCAGCGGTTAAGACGTTCGATCCGGCGGAGCGCACCTGCACGATGAGCGCCTTGACGTGATACTGCCTCATCGTTGTGCGAACGATGTTTTGAATCGTCGACGCCATGGGTTGCGCGCCGGTGCCAACCGGCGCGCCCGCTAGGAGAATTGCGGCGAGCACAAACATGCCTTGCCTCCAATCGTGCGTCAATGCACCGCGCGAATCGCGCTCTTCGATTAGTCGTTCGGCGGTAGTTTGTAGTTGGGTGGCGGAACTACCGGGTTGCCCACTTCGAGCGTGATGCGCTGGTGCGCCCGAAGCGGAATTGCGTTAGGATCGCCGTCGTACGGTACGCCGTTGACGAATGCCGTCACCGGGGCTTTGAACGGTCCGACTTCATTCTTGCTCAACGGCTGTCCCCAAATATGGAAGAAGGTACCGAGCGTAAATGGTCCGCCGTTTGGCGCGCTGACATCACCGGCTTCGACGTGAATGATGCCGTCCGGTCCGTGCGTGTGTATCCAGTAGAGACAACCACCCGTCGGTGTCGGCGTCATGCCGATGAATCCGGGAACCTGCACAGCCTTGCCGTTGTAAAAGATCGAAAGATGACTGTGAATGTGCAGCACGCCGACTTCCATGCTTTGGCACGGAATGCCGTCCACTGCCTGGCCTCTTCCGCCGGTCGCCGTATCCGGGATGATGTTCTTGCGCAGATCCGGCACTGGAAATCCCGTCGGTTGCCCAATGGGCTTGAGGTCTTTGATCTGAATCGGCTTCGACGTCGGAGACGGACCCGGCGTCGGCGTACTGGTATCAAACGCGATAGCTTGCTGGCGCGCGTGATTTGCGATCCAATTCGAAATACCGAAACCGATGAAGACCAAAGCTATCACCACGGCAAAGCCGATATAAATCGGCAGCATGGGATCGCGTTTTCGTGGCGGCGGAGTGACGCCACCGCGGACATTACGGCGGCGTTCGGCGCGGGTTGGTTGGCTCATGGCGCGGTTAGTTGACTGCCACGAGTGTTTCGGCCTGCGAGGGGTCGAGCCGGCGGCCGGGGATCAGGTAGTTTCGAACGTAATCGTCGACCGCTTCGGCCAGCGGAGTAACCGGCTTGTCGTAACCGGTCGCGCGGAACCGCTCGACGTTCGCGCACGTGCAATATTGATACTTGTCACGCAACGTAACGGGCATGTCGATGAACTCAATGCGTTCCGGTACGTCCATCGCACGGAATATCGGGCGCACCAAATCTAGCCACGTATGCGCGGTACCCGAGCCGACATTGTAGATGCCGGTTGCGCGCTGCTCCGAAAGGTGCAGCGTCATTGCAACCGCGTCTTTCACATACAGAAAATCGCGCTGCTGCTCGCCGTCCCGATAATCGTTGCGGTGGCTCTTGAAGAGCCGGATGCCGCCCTTCTCGCGAATTTGATCGAACGCTTTATCGACCAGACTGCGCATCTCACCTTTATGATGCTCGTTCGGCCCGAAAACGTTGAAAAATTTGAGGCCGGTAATGCGGTCGAGCAGTCCGTGATCGCGCGCGTAAACATCGAAGCGCTGTTTTGAGTACGCGTACATATTCAGAGGACGCAGCGCGTCGAGATCGCCATCGTCGCGCAGATCGCGCTCGAGTGCACCGTACGTGGCCGCGGACGATGCGTACACCAGACGTACGCCGTGTTCGGCGGCCCAGTGCGCAACGTGCTTGGTGTACTCGTAATTGTTGCGCATTAAATATGCGGCGTCGGTCTCGGTGGTCGAGGAGCACGCACCCATGTGGAACACGGTTTTCACGTTCGCCAGAGACGCAGGACGCTCGAGAATGCGTGTTTCAAAATCGTCCGCGTCGATATAGTCGCGATACCGCAGCGGCACCAGGTTCTTCCACTTTTCACTCGTGTCGAGCCGGTCGACGATGATGATGTCGTCGATGCCGCGCCGGTTGAGCGCCCAGACGATAGCGCTTCCAATGAGGCCGGCGCCCCCGGTAACGACGGCGTGGCCGCGAGTCAGATCGTGCATGTCAGCGCGTGTTCTGTCTCGCGGCCACAGGTCCTAGAACGGTGCGGTCAGGCGCAAGAGAACGCTGCGGCCCGGCGCAATTTGGGTCGTGTTGAAGCCGTTGGCGATCTTGATGACGTATTGGTGGTTCAAGAGGTTCTCGACGTCGAGATCGAACCCGAGCGAACGATCGCCGTTCGTCCCCGGCTGTTTCCCGAGTGCGACGTCGAACTGCATGTGCGCCGGCAAACGATTGACACCGGCTTGGAACGCCACCGGATAGCCGGTACCGTACTCGCTTTGCAGCGTGGCAAACCATGCGTGACCTGTACCGAAGCGGTGCGTATACGCGCCGTTCGCCTCCCACGTCTGATCGTGATCTTCATCGGCGAAGCTCATTGACGACACCTGGCTGGGCGGGAACAAGAACGTCGATCCCGAGACGCCCGCCGCTTCAGCGTGCGAATACGTTCCCGAGAGGAACCACGAATCGTAACCGCTGCGTCCCTCCAACCGCGTTTCGAAGCCTTCGTCACGACCGACGGCGTTGTTGAATACCGCGAACAGCGGCGTGTTGAGCAGCTGCGTCGTGTCGAGCACGTTGACGGCATTGCGGCGGAAGTAATTCACGTAGCCCTTGATCGACGAATTGAACGTGTGCGCTACGCCCATTTCGAAATACGCGTCGCGCTCGGGCTTGAGGTCGTACAACGGTGTACCGGTGCAGCCTTGCAAAACAACGCAGTCGTTGCGCACATCTTCGAGCGAAGGCGCCGCGTACATACGTCCGTAGTAGAAATGCACCACGTTCTTGTCGTCCGGCGCGATGTTCACGCCGATACGCGGGCTGAGTTGATAACCACCGGTGAAACCGGTCGAATGATCGTAACGCAAACCGTAGTCGACGCTCAGCACGCGCGAAGGCGACCACTTGTCTTGTGCGTACAGCCCGATTTGCGTACCGGCTTGGGCCACGGAAGTCGTGAGCGTCGTAAATGGCAGCGCCGGGTCGGGCGCTGCGGCGTTTGCGGGCGAGGCGATCACTTCATGGTCCGTGTAGTTCTCGCGGCTGATGTCCGCGCCGATCTTCACGGCGTGATGTGCGCTCGCACGGAACTGGGAGATACGTACACCGGCGTACGATGCGCGTTGATCTTGCTGCAAGCCGGCCAGGTACGAACCACCCAGCGTCGCTTGCACGTCGTTGTTCAGATCGCCGGCATATGCTACGCGCGTATAGCGGAACCACGGAATGAACTGAAAGACACCGTTGCCGTCTTTCGAGGTAGAGGTGAAGTTAAAGCTCGCATAGCGATCGTACTCGCGTTGAACGTCGTCCGTTCCCGGCACGCTAACCTGCGGATCGATCGGGTTGTTTGGATCGGTGTTGATCGGAATTTGGAACTGCGCGAGCTGGTTCGAGAAGTCGAACGCGAGTGTTTGCCGCTGGCCCAGCGGCGTGATGTAGCGCAGGAATTGATCGGATTGCGAAGCGTTATCGTGAATTGGCGCGTACGTGGGCGTGTCTAAACCGCGATTCGTGTGCTGTGCGTTCGCATTGAAGAACAGCTCTCCCGGACCGACTTTGAGCGCTTCGTTGAAACTCGTAACGGCCTGGCCGTAGCTGCCGGCGCCTATCGTAAAACTTCCTTGCTCTGCCCGTTGCAGGTCCGAGAGGCGGTTGGTCTGCACGTTGATGACCGCGCCCATGCGGTTACCCCCGAACTCTGCGGGAAACGCACCCGTGAAAACCTCGACGGAGTCCACGTTTTTGGGATCGATAATCTCAGCGAAATTCGAGGTCGTGCCCTGCGGCATCGGCGCGCCGTCAATTTCGTAGGTCACTCCGTGGAAACCATGCGCTACGGGCTCGTTGTATGAAAAGCGCACGACCCCCGGAACGGTTTGAACGATACGATCTAAGCTGTTGTTGGTGGGGAGTGCCGCAAGCTGCTGCTTGCTCAGCACGTTGGACGAGACCGGCGTTCCCGATGCACCGGCGCGCGAGGCGACGTTGAGACTCGCGATGGTCTTCAAATCGCCGAGTGTGAAATTGACCGTTAACAGCTGGTCCGAAGAAACGTGTACCGGCAGCTGTTTTTCCGGAACGCCGGGATACGACGCCGAGAGCATATAATCGCCGAACGGTACCTGCGAGAAGACGTAGCTCCCCGAAGCGTCGGTTTTCGTGGTGAGTAGCGATCCTTCACCGCGCAGAGTTACGCTGACGCCGGCCTGCGGTTTATTATTGACGACGATGGTTCCACGCACCAAACCGGTCGTGGCGGCGGCTACTGGAAGTGCCGCAAAACTGATGAAAACGGCGAGCGTCGCCGCGATAATTCTGGACATACCATCTTTCCTAAACGAGAAGTGTGAAAAAGTGTTTAGGAAAGAGCCGGAGGCGGACGCGAAAATAAGCGTCTAGTATGCGCGAAGGAACGCAGCGCGCGCGGCGCACTGCGGCGTAAAAGAATGCGAGGCTCTGCGAGTGCGCAGACATGCCGCCAGTATGAGCACAAAACAATTGCGACGGCGGCGATGGAACGCGCAACTGCCTGAATTACGGCGCGAACGAGAATGCATGCAGCAGCGATTGCAGCTGCTATCGCAACAAGCGGCAGCGTATGTGCACTCTCGCAAAGTTCGAGGATTGCAAACCACCCCGCCCCGCATGCCGCTAAGGCGAAAAACGAAGGCATCTGCGCGCGCAGGTGATTGGCCAGCAAGCTGCCTTGCATCAGCGAACGCGATTGCAGCGCGATAATGAGAAGCATCGCAAAGATCGAGACGGCCATCGCCGCGGCGTTCAATGCACCGCCGGCAGCATGTTCGCCGCCAAACACCAGCGCGTGCGAAACCAGCGCTACGGGCAGACCCAGTAGCGCCGCGGTCGCGAAAGAACGCGCCCGCGAGATCACGATCGGTACACGACCTCCGTCATCATCCCGTCCATCATATGTATCTCGTTGTGGCAGTGCAACAGCCAACGTCCGGCCGGGGAATTGGCCTGGAACCGCCACGCGATGGTGCCGTCGTAGGCCTTCACGAGCGTCGTGTCCTTGGCTAGCGGGGCGGCCAAGCGTTTTCCATCGACTTCCACGAGGTCAAAAACGTGGCCGTGTAGATGCATCGGATGATCCATGTCCGTCGTGTTCTTAAAGCGTACTTCCACGACGTCGTTCCGGTTCACGTAGATTTTGGGAGTATCAGGATACGCTCTGCCGTTGAGCGTCCATTTGTTGCTCCCCCACTTCCCGCCGCCAATTTCAAAGCTGTACTTCTTTGTCACCTTTGTCATACTGAGCTTGTCGAAGTGTGACGCGCTAATTCCGCCTGCTTTTTCATACGTAAAGAAATCCACGCCGTCGAGCGTTTGAGGACTGCTCACCGGAGCGGAATTTTCCATTCCCGGCGTATGTACGACGGCGGCTTGCTCGTAGCTGAGCGGATCGCTGGACAATCCTTGCAGCAGCCACGCTCCGGGTTTGGTCACCTCGAACCATGCGTCGTACCGCTCCGCGACGCCGATGCGCAGGGCATCGACTTGCAGCGGTTTGGAGAGGCGGTTTCCGTCGCTGTGCGTCACGGTCAGACGATGCCCCGCAAGACGCACGTAGCGCGTCTGCGTCGGATTCGCGTTGAGAATACGCAGGCGAACGCGCTGTCCGACTTTCACCGCGAGCTTTTGCGTGTTGGGATACGATTGCCCGTTGATGCAGTGCGCGACGTAGCCGACTTCGTCGCCCATCTTGTCGTCGGGCTTCATCTCCATCATTTCGGGGGAGCCCATCGGATCGGCCATCGGCGCGTTGCTCGTGCCCATCATCGCCGCTTGCATCGTCGTGAGTTTCGGCACGTCGTGAAAAACGAGCGCGAACTCGGCGTCGGCGGGTTCGTCTTTCGGATCTTCGACGACGAACAGGCCGAACAGTCCGCGAGCAAATCCGTCGCTGATGTGATCGTGATACCAGCGCGTACCGGGCGGATCCGGCGTGAATTCATAGAGAAACGACTCGCGCGTCGGAACTGCGCTTTGCGTAACGCCTTCCACGCCGTCCATCTTGTTCGGCAGAATCATCCCGTGCCAATGGATTGTTGCCGGCTCACCGCTCTGATTCACGAACTTTGCGCGCAGCCGCTGACCGTGCCGCACCCGCAGCAGCGGTCCGGGAATCGTGCCATTGAACGCCATTCCTGCGAGCTCGACGCCGGCCACCGGCGAAAAGCGCAACGGCTCCGCGGTCAACGTATAGTCGAGCGTGTCGCTCGCTAGTGCGCGCTGCGAGAGCGGCGGCAACGCGGCCGCAAGCATTGCACCTGCGCTTGCACGTAAAAAGGTTGCGCGTCGCATCACTGTCCGACGTTCAGCGGCACGTCGAGCGTTTTACCGTCGTACTGCAGCTTCACCGTCCACGGGCCGCCCATCGAAAAGACGACTTTGCCGCTGAAGACATTCGGATCGCCGGGCGATTGAGTGAGGTGCACCGACCGCGTTTGCATGGTGCTCTTGCCCATTTGCATGATCGGAAGAACGCTCACGTCCTTGGGTGGAGTTCCAGGGAAGCGTACCGTGATGGTTGCCTCGTCAACGGGCGTGGAGGGATTAAAGGTTACCACCGGGGCCCGATCGTTCGGTCCGCCGTCCAACCCGGACAGGTAACTGACGATACCATGTATTTGATCGGCGCTAAATCCGAAGTTCGGCATCGGCGGCTTCGGATGCGCGATGGCATTCGCGATTTGATCCGGCGTCAGGCGGTGTTCGATGCCGTATAAACTCGGACCGATTGTTCCGCCTTTGAAGTTGGTACCGTGGCAACCCGCGCAACCATTGGCTTGCACCAGTTTGGCGCCTTCATTTGTTTGCGTCTCCGGAGCCGTTGACGGAGCAGTCGCTACGGCGACGGTCTGTGCGCCGGCATTCCCCGCCCCTTGCACGTTGCTCACCGGAACGACATGGAGATTTGCCAGATACCGCCTTCCGAATTCGTACGGCCCGGCGTATGCGATGCGCATTCCGACTTGGGGCCGTGAACCCGGAAACGCCGCTACTTCACCGATGAGCGCCAGATTCGGCAGAAGGTTGTGCGCCAGCTCCATCACGACTTGCCGGTTCAGCGTGTCGCTGGAAGCGATGTCGTAACGCAGAAGAACGTGATCGCGCCATCCGAGATCGCGTTCGACCTCGAAGAAGAACCCGTTCATCGGAACGTTCGTCGTGTTGATGCCGGGATTGCTGTCCGCACCATGCATGTACATCGTCTGGTAATGCCATGCGCTATCCTGATATCCCAGATACACGCCTTCACGCGTAAAGGTGTTGCTTCCGGCGAATCTATCGGTGGCCGGATCGGTGACCGGCGAATTGCCGCGGATGCCGACCAGTCCGACGCTCCAAGGAATTTGCATTCCACCGTATGACACGTTCACGTCGAGGGCCCGCGGATTGACCGTCTTGTTGAAATCAAGCGCGTCGCCGGTTGGACCGCTGCCGGTGAGCCACGAAACGTTGTACATGAACTCGTTCGACATACCGTTGAAAGCCACGCCCCAACGCGAATCGTTGGGATTGAAAGCATTCTCTCCCGTCGTTTGCGTTGCAAGCAAATACGATGCAATCGTCCATGCGTGCGCCGGCATGAACGGGAACGGCGTATGGAACTTTCCGACCTGAATCGAGTTCGTGCCGTGAAGCAGCCCGTTCCACGATAGCCATCCCTGTTCGGTTTCGCCGATGAGGCCACCGGTGATGGCGTGCTGCTCGAGATACCACGTGAAGTTCCGGCCCAAAAAACCGCCGCCGAGTAGCGAGAGATCGTCTACCATCGTCGACCCCGGCCGATCTTTGTTCGCGAACATCGACGTAATATAAAGACGCGCGGCGATAGGCAGCGCCTGGTCTTGCAAATGACGGTTGAGTATTTGAAAGTTCGTCATCATGACGGACATGCCGTAACGCGTCATGCCGGGGAACGTCGTGTGGCATATTTCACACGACACACCTTGTCCGTTTGCAAATACCGGGATCGCGCCGGCCCTAGCCGCGCTCGCTACTACCGCTAATAAGATGAAGGCGGCTGCGCGTATCGCGCGCACGCCCGCAATGAGCCCTCGCATTTGAAAAACCTCCGTGGAGATGTAACCGGAAAGCGAAAACGGTTACGCGTACGGAGGTGGCCGTTGAAAACGTGAAGTGCCGGCGCGAACGGCAAGCGCCTGCGCGACCAGCGCGGGGCGGCGATTCGCATAGCGAGCTGCGCTGTGCAGCATGCGCTGGAGATAGCGGCTGGCAGCGTAGGCGCTGCGCGCGCAGCGGACGAGCAGACCGGCAAAGAGCGAGACGGTATACGCAATCAAAAGCGCAATGACAATCTGCATCAGCACGCCGATTGCAGCGACGTGCGCCCCTTCGGCACGCTCTATGGCCGTAAAAAGAAGAATCTGTGAAAGCGCAAGACGAGGCCAGAGCGCGGTCCAACTTCGCTCGACCTGCGTATGTATAAGGATGTGCGCTTTAAGGAGCGCGCTTCCGAGAGCCAACAGCACAAAGGCGACGAGCAACGCGATGGAACACTCGAGCACCGGGGCCATCCACGCGTGATGCGCGTCGGCGGCGCTGCGTCCGGTGAGCGCGTATGCCAAACCATGCCCGGCCAACGTAGCCGGGATGACGGCGGCAAGCCAAAGCGGGAGCGGCCGTTTCACGATTGGAGACGTTCAATAATGAAGCGGCCCGGTCATTTTCGACCGGGCCGCTTGTACTTAAGGACTCGCGTACCACTCAACGTTCGGTAGCGAGGCTCCGGTGGGATTGCCGCTACCCACCAAAATCCATATCACCGTATGAGAGTAGAGGTTGATCGCTCTTGGGTCACCCGTATAAAGCGAATAGGTATTTGATGGAGTGTAGCATGGACTGCCGCATTGCGAGATGCCGCTGAGCGGCGTGGTGTAGATGGTTACCGGACCGTTGAATGGTCCAAAGTTATTGGCGCTAATTGAGACCCCCCAAATGTCCAAGAGGTTGCCGAACGTGAAGATGGACATGTTGCACGGCGGCTTGTAATTGGCCGCTATGCCGCAGGTCGGACTGTCCGCTTCCAAGTGCATCATGCCGCTTGCATCATGCGTATGCATAAAGTAGAAGCAGTCCGCATAGATCGTTTGGTTCGGGAATCCGTCGGTTCCCGGAGCTCCGGCGGGCGATTCGAGATTCGGATTCACCATGCCGATGCCGTCGGGGACCGCAATTGGTTGTCCGTTGGCGTATATGCCGAGGTAGGCGTGCACGTGATAGTTACCTGGCATCGAAGTCTGACACGGAATGCCGTCAACCGCATTTCCTTGGCCGCCGCCGGCCGGGGCAGCGCCGGGATCGCCCGGCTCGAGGTTACCTTCGCCTTTGTTGTTGTGCGTGTTGGGCTGGCTACTAACGATCATGTCATCTGCGGCATTGTTGCTTATCGTGCCATCGCCGGCGTGATACGTCAGTTTGCCGTTCGGTGTCGGTGAGGGGCTTGGTGTGGGACTCGGCGGCTGGGTTGGTGGTGGAGTCGTCGGTGCTTGGGTTGGTGGCTGGGTCGGCGACTGTGTAGGAACCTGCGTTGGCACGGAGGTTGGCGAGCCGCTCGGGGCAGTGCTGGGCGAACCGCTGGGAGCAGCGCTTGGCGACGAACTTACCGGAGGCGGCCCTGCAGGGGTACTGGATGGCGCCGGAACGGTGGGTGTGCCCCCGCCTCCGCCCCCGCCGCACGCGACCAGGACGGATACTGCAAAGACGACTGTTACGGCCGAGGTCAGGCGGGCCAAGCGCATCAAAATGTCCCCCACGCGAGAGCTCACTAGGTATGGTCATAGTAGCGAGGGGACGCATTCATGAACGAGGTGCGGCGGGCTACGGCGCCGGGACCAAAAGCGGCAGGGCTGCAGGCCCTTCGGCCCGGAACCCCTAGCGGCCCCCGGCGGTTCAAGTGACTGCAGAGGGACAAGGGGTGGTCTTGAGCCCGCGTCTAATATCGGGCACCCCCAGCCCCGGAAGTAATCTCGGAGAAAGTCATGA
>CAZRQS010000078.1:0-11424 GCA_964602255.1 uncultured bacterium
TGAGAGTATGCGCATCGTGCCACACCTCTAGAGCGAAATGTGTTTGCACAACGCACGGTGTGTCTGTAATGTGACTTTCTAACCGCCGGCCATCGCGCCTACGATCAAAAACGGCTCCGTACCATTAACGACCGCGTCAGGTAGCGCCGCATCGGCCGGCTCGTGTGACAGATCGCGCTGACACGCAAAGAATCGAATAAATGGCCGGCGCTTGTGCGTGACGTGATCGCGAATCGTGCCTTGAAGCACCGGATATCGCGCTTCAATGGCGTCGAGAACCGCGCGTTGCGTGGTCTCTCCATCCACGTCGAGCAACAACTCACCGCTGATACGCGCCAGCGTCCGTAAATGCGCCGGCAGCACGACGCGAATCACGCCAGCGTCTGAACCTCAACGGAAAGCACGGCCGGAAGATCGCGAACGATTGGCGCCCAGTTATCTCCCGCGTCCTTTGATGCGTAGACCTGACCACCGGTCGTACCAAAGTAGATTCCACACGAGTCGAGCGAATCGACCGCCATCGCATCGCGCAGCACGTTCACATAGCAATCGCGTTGGGGCAAACCGTTGGTGAGTGCCTCCCACTCGTGGCCGCCCGTGCGGCTGCGGTACACGCGAAGCTGACCATCGAGCGGAAAATGCTCGGAGTCGCTTTTGATCGGAACGACATATACCGTCTCAGGTTCATGTGCGTGTACGTCGATGGCGAATCCAAAGTCGGTTGGCAAGTTTCCGCTGACCTCTTGCCAGGATTCGCCGCCATCATCGGTGCGCATCACGTCCCAATGCTTCTGCATGAAGAGAACCTCGGGGCGTGAGGGATGCATCGCAATCCGGTGCACGCAGTGGCCCACCTCCGCATTCGGATCGGGAATGCCTTCGGATTTCAATCCGCGATTGATTGGCCGCCACGTCTCGCCCGCATCGTCACTGCGGAACGCGCCTGCAGCCGATATAGCGACGAAAATGCGGTCGCGATTGTTCGGATCGAGAAGAATCGTGTGCAGACACATGCCGCCGGCACCCGGTTGCCACGACGGCCCCGATTCATGGCCGCGCAGCGAAGGCAGTTCTTCCCAATTTTGACCGCCGTCCGTGGAGCGAAAGAGCGACGCGTCTTCAACGCCTGCATACACCGTATCGGGATCCGTCAGCGAAGGCTCGAGATGCCACACGCGCTTGAATTCCCAAGGGCGAGGCGTGCCGTCGTACCATTGATGGGTACCAGGCGTGCCGTCGTACGTAAATTTGTTGCCGGCGGGCTCCCACGTTTTACCGCCGTCGTCGGAACGCTGGATCACTTGTCCGAACCATCCGCTGGTTTGCGAAGCGTACAGGCGATTCGGATTTGCCGGCGATCCCTTGACGTGGTAAATCTCCCAGCCCGCAAAATGCGGCCCGCTGACATCCCAGCGTTCGCGCTTACCGTCCGACGTTAGAACGAAAGCGCCTTTGCGTGTGCCGACCAGTACCCGTACTGCGCTCATGCCTTAATCCTTTCTCAACGTCCTCGCTACTGTTTAATGCATAAGGTATTCAACGCCTTGCGCATGTCCATATCCTCCGGCTGGCGCGCCGACCGGATGTAACTCGCGGTAGAGATCGTCTCGTCCGCGAGAAGAATCACCTCGTCGACGTGCAGCGGCGGATCGCCCCGCTTCAGATATGAGAGGAACCAGCCCGCGCGCCGCCCTGCGCAGAGGCGTTGCGCCTTGCTTATGTATTTCGAATGAGGAGCTGCGTCCAGGGATCCCACTGTGTCGCGGACGACATCCCGCAACGAGGCACCCTGCGCTTGGCGCTGCATGAGAAATACTCGGGGTACAAATTCGGAGCTTTGTTTTGTCAGGTCCAGCCAAATACCGACCATTTCGGGGGAACCTTTCGCTCCGAAATCCTGCCGCGCCCAACCCAATGGTAACGTCAGCGAAGCGATAGGCGCCGTCGCAGCTGTCACCGCACCGAATAGCGCGAGGTGCACACCAAATACTATTGAAGCGACCATGGCATTAAAACAGAATCAGGACCTGTATTATTCAGCGTGCCGGCCGTTTAATCCGTCGGCATTGGAAAGGATTACTCTAAATGGCTAAGCACGACGCCGCACTGGTTTTCGATTTGGATGGTACGCTGATCGATAGCGTCTATCAACACGTGACTGCGTGGGATTACGCACTTCGCAAAGCCGGCATCGATCTCTCGATCTGGCGTATCCACCGGCGCATCGGCATGAGCGGCGGCTTGTTCGTGCGGGCATTGGCGCGTGAGCTGGGACACGAGTTGAGTGACGAGACGATTCGCACGTTACAGCAAGATCACGAGGATGCGTACTTAGAGCAAGTTCGTAGCGTAAAGCCGCTGCCGGGCGCGCGCGAATTACTGGCCGCGCTGACCGCCGGAAAAGTGCCGTGGGCGATTGCGACAAGCGGTGCGCGCAGCGTAGCGTCGCGGTCGCTCGAGGTGTTGAAGGCCCCCCCGGACGTGCCGGTGATTACGCGCACTGAAGTTGAGCACGCTAAGCCTAATCCCGATCTTTTTCTTGCGGCGGCGCGAGCGCTCGGAGCAGAACCGCATGCGACGTTCGTTGTCGGCGATTCGGTGTGGGACATGCTCGGCGCGTGTCGTGCAGATGCGCTAGCTGTGGGCTTGCTGTCCGGCGGCTACGGCCGTACCGAACTCGTCGAGGGTGGCGCGTACCGCGTTTACAACGATCCTGCGGACCTGCTCGCGCACCTCGACGAATTGGGCATTCGCTTAGCTTAGGATCCGGCGTAGCGCTTCAAGCGCCCGGTCCACGTCTGCCGGCGTGTTGTAATGCGCCATTCCGATGCGCAACACGCCTTCGTCTTCCTCGACGCCGATCGAGCGGACGACCTCCAGCGCGTAGTTATTTCCCGACCACACAAAGATATTTTCGTCCGCTAGCGCAGCTGCAATGTCCGGCGGCGAATGGTTTGCATGCCGGAACGAAACGGTCGGCACGCGAGAATCAAAACGCGATGCATCGGTGATGCCGTAAATGGTCACGCCCGGAATAGCCGTCAGTCCATCAATCAGCCGCTGCACCAACGTGCGTTCCCATTGTATTGAAGCGGTGAAAGCCGCCGCAATGCGCTCTCGCTCGCTGTCCGATGCTCCAACGCTTTTGCCCAGCCATGTAAAATAATCGACGGTCGCGCTCAGTGCCGCTTGCAACTCGATCTGCGGCGTTCCCGTCTCGAACTTCCACGGTAGTTCGCTGGTCGCCGGACGCGCTTTGTATGCGAACAAATCGGCGAGCAGCTCTTCGCGTCCCCAAAGAATGCCGAGATGCGGACCGAAAAATTTGTACGATGAGCATGCCAGGAAATCGCAGCCGATAGACTGCACGTCGACAAGACCGTGCGGAGCGAACTGAACGGCATCGACGTAAACGAGTGCGCCACGTTGCTTTGCCAGGCGCGTAAGCGCGGTGACGTCGTTGATCGAACCGGTGAGGTTGCTCGCGTAGTTTAGTGCGACGAGGCGGGTGCGTTCAGAGAGGACCGCGGCGAAAGCCTCAGGTTCGATTACCCAAGAGTGCCGATCGAACGGCACCCAACGAACCGTAAGACCGAGATCTTCGGCAAGCGTCAGCCACGGAGCAATATTGCCGTCGTGGTCCATCCGCGTCACGACGATTTCGTCGCCTGCTTTTAGCGTTCTCCCGATGCTGCGCGCGATGTGGAAGGTGAGGTTCGTCATCGATTGCGCGACGACGATCTCACGGTAAGACCGCGCATTCAGAAACGTCGCCATCGCGCGGTGCGCGTGCTCGACGACGC
Source organism: uncultured bacterium (assembly GCA_964602255.1). Classification (GTDB taxonomy): domain Bacteria; phylum Vulcanimicrobiota; class Vulcanimicrobiia; order Vulcanimicrobiales; family Vulcanimicrobiaceae; genus CAZRQS01. The sequence continues at coordinate 3,804 of CAZRQS010000078.1, forward strand.
CTTCGGCGGCACGGCTCGTCACGAAAAAGCCGCCGAGGTTCGCGTTTGTCTCGATAAGCGCTTTCGCGGCCGCCTCTGCAACACGTGAGGGCACTTGGGTTCCGGCAGGGTTGTCCAGATAGGTTCGCGGCTTTCCGGCATCGGTAAACGCGAGCGAAGGAAACGCCGCACGAACGGCGTCGATTGGAAACGTCGACATTTCGCTGGACGCTACGCGGCGCAGATGCTCAGCGCCTTTTCGAGCCCAACTTTTGCGAGTGCAAGCGTGTTTAGGTGGTATGGGTGGTGGAGGCTCGCCCGGGTTCCAGCGCGGGGGGAAGTATGAAGTATCGCCACATCGCTCCGGTCAATACGCGCGAGGAGTTGATTTATCTGCTCTCGCGTGCATCCGAAATCGAGCATGGACTTGCGTGCGTGTATCTGTTCGCCGCGTATTCGTTGAAGAGCGATTCAAGCGAGGGCGGCCTGGGCGAGAATCACGTCGCAGCCGTCCGGTCGTGGAAACGTAAACTTGCTTCCGTCGCGGTCGAGGAAATGCTGCACCTCGCGCAAGTCTCCAACATGCTTACGGCAATCGGCGGGGCACCGCATTTCAAGCGGACGAATTTTCCGCTTCCCTCCAATGCGTTTCCCTTCGGCATAGAGCTGACGCTCGAACCGTTCTCTCAGGCGCTTGTCGAACGCCTGGTCTGCTACGAAATGCCCGAGGCCGGCATTCTGGCACCGGATCGGCAAGCGCAGTACGACCAGATTCGCGCTCGCGTTGCTTCCGTGCCGCACATCGCCGATCGCAAACGCCGGCATTCGACCGCGGAGCCGTTCGAGGTCGATTTTAAAACTGTCGGCGAGTTCTACCATAAGATCGAGAGCGGCTTCAAAAGCGTTCCACAGAACGAGCTCTTTATCGGTCCGCCGGAGGCCCAAGCCAAAGCGCGGTATCTCGATCTGGAGGGCGAACTCGTCGCAGTGGTCGATCGTGCGTCCGCGTGTGCCGCCATCGAAATGATCGTGCAGCAAGGGGAAGCACCGACGACAGAACACCCGGACGCACACTTTTGTGTCTTCGATTCAATCCGCACTGAATACGAAGTGTTGAAGGCGCAGGCCGCGCAGAGCCGCATTGTGTTCGATCCCGTTCGCCCGGTCATTTCTAATCCCATGACGCGCTATTACGACGACGCGACGGGCGGTAACATCATTACCGATTCGCTCACGCACGAAGTTGCGGATCTGTTCAACACCGCGTACGACACGATGCTGCTGATGCTGTTGCGCTTCTTTGCTCACGAAGACGAAAACGAAACGGAGCTGCGCCTGCTGGCGCGCGGAACACTGCGGCTCATGGCGTCGGTACTCCGTCCGCTTGGCGAGGCGCTCACGAAGATGCCGGCGGGCAAGGAATTCGCCGGCAAAACCGCCGGCCCCGGATTCGGTTACAACCGCGATGTGCATCTGTTGCCGCACAAGGAATCCGCGTGGGTGTTCTTTCTCGAACGGCTTCGGCAATTGGTGGCGCGTACGAGTGCACTGGCTGCATCGGAACGATGTCCCGCCGAACTGGGCGAAGCTGCGGCCGCATTGCAGGCGGTTACCGATCATCTCGTTCCACTACTGCCAAAGCAGTTTGCGAAAGAACACGCGATGCCGCATGCGGTGCGTGGAAACGGTCCGTCGATCGTCTGCGAACCCAACGGCCCGTACCTGGTCATGAATCTTCATACGATGACGAATTCCAAAGGCGAAACGCTCGGTACGCGTTCCGCCTTGGCGCTGTGTCGCTGCGGTGGTTCGTCGCTCAAGCCGTACTGCGATGGAACGCACGCGCGCATCGGATTCATTAGTGCCAAGCAAGATGACCGCACGCCGGACCGCCTCGACACGTACGCAGGCAAAGAGATTACGGTTTTGGACAATCGCGGCACGTGCTGCCACTCGGGGAATTGCACCGATCACCTTCCGAGCGTTTTTAGAAACGGCACGGAGGCGTTCGTCGATCCCGACGGCGCGTCGAAAGACGAGATCATTTCGATCGTGCGGCAATGCCCGTCCGGCGCGCTCGGCTATGTCTTGGGTCCAACGACGTACGCAGGCGAAGACCGCGTGCCGGCGGTGTACGTCTCGCAGGACGGTCCCTATCACATCCAAGGCGGGATAGCCCTCGAGCACGAGGATCGCAACAAAGGCGCCTCCTTGGAGCACTATGCGCTCTGCCGGTGCGGCCACTCCAAAAACAAACCGTTTTGTGACGGCTCCCACTGGTACGCCAAGTTCCACGACGAGGAGAACTGAAGCCCCCACCCCCGGTACAGCCGCCCGGCCCGCCTTTTTACCACATGCACAAAGGCGGCCTGAGGTTGTTGTACAAGCGTCCCGCTATACCGCACCGCACCTTAGAAGAGGACGAAGAACGACGAATGGCTACCGAACTGCGTGAATTTCTCGAGCTTCCTTACGGCGAGCTCGAAGAGATGAACTTGAAGGCGAAGCAGCAGCGCAGAGATCGCGTAAAGCCCGAGAAGATTCAGGAAGAGCGCCTCAAGTATCTGACTGACGAGAAGCGGATCAAGGCCGTCACGGTGCTGTTCAGCGACCTCGAAGGCCGGCTGCAAATGCTCGACTACGACAAGAAATTCTTGCTCAAGTCGTACGACAATCTCACGTTCGACGGGTCGTCGATTCGCGGTTTCACCGCACAGCGTGAAAGCGATCTCCGTTTGCTCATAGATTGGGGCGCGTTCTATTGGGCGCCGGCCGACGTCTTCGGTGCGGGTAAAGTGCTCGTGTTCGGCGAGGTTCAGGACCGCGAGGGCAAACCGTACTCCGCGGATGTTCGCGGCTTGCTCAAAAAACTTTCGAACGACTATTTCGAGCGTGAGGGTTATACGCTCAACGCCGCTAACGAAATCGAAGGCTTCCTTTTCAAGGGTCTTGATGCCGAGCGCCGCTTTCATGAAACCGGCCACTTCGAATACGTCAATACCGGTGGCTACTACCATTCGCTGCCCGGCGATCCGCTGCGCACCTTCATCGACTCGGTGGCCGAAGTGCAGCGTGCGATGGGCTTCCAAAATGAAAAAGACCATCCGGAAGTCGCGCCTTCACAGTTCGAAATCAATTACGCGTACGGCGAAGTGGTTGCTGCGGCGGATCAAATTCAGCTGTACAAGCTCATCTGCCGCCAAGTCGCGACCAAGTTCGGCATGACGGCCAGCTTCCTGCCCAAGCCCGTCGCCGGCGTCAACGGCAGCGGTATGCACACCAACGTGTCGATCAGCAAAGCTGACAAAAATTTGTTTTGGGATCCGAAAGGCGAGGAAAAGCTCAGTCCATTCGCGTGGCAATTCGTCGACCGCACTCTTACGCACGGTAACGACGTTTGCTTGATGCTCAACGCAAGCGTCAATGCATTCCGCCGTCTCGACCCGCATTTCGAGGCACCGAATCAAATCAAAGCGTCGGCGGTCGATCGCGGCTCGATGGTGCGAATTCCTATCGGTAACGAACGCAGCTCACGCGTCGAGGTGCGTTCCGTCGGCCCCGATGCGAATCCATATATGGTCATGCTCGCGGTGTTCAAAACGGGTTTGGAAGGCGAGATCAGCGCAGAGACAAATCTGCGTCAGGCCGAACATTATTTGCCCGACAACATCTACGATGCGCTCGCAAATTTCCGGAAAGCGCAGTGGACGACAAAACTTCTCGGAGACGACGTCAAGGTACGGTATGCGGAACTCAAACAAGCCAGCGCCGACCGTTGTCCGCGTCTACTCGGCACGTTCGTGAAGCCGCAAGAAGTGCAGTATCACCACGAAGTGTACAATCAGTACCTTTGGAATTTGTTTTAGAGTCTGCGCTCGTTCCCTGACCGCAGAACCAAAAGCCCCGATCCTCCGGGGCTTTTTTCTTTTCTTCTCCATACAGTTCTTGAGTTGAACCGGCGTGATTGCGGGCACATTCATAAGGTGATTCGGGGGGTTCTGGTCCTAGCGTCTTGTGCGCTACTTGCAGGGTGTGGAGGCGCGAGTGCTGCGCCACCAACGATTACACAGCCGCCGGTCCGTGGTGGTGGAGGTCCGCCTCCATCGTCGACGCCGAGTCCTGGTCCGACCGCAACTCCAACTTCGGGGCCGACTATCTCGCCTACGTCGCAGCCCACGCCGACGCCGGGCACGAGCTTCAATCCGGCTTCGGTGCACGTTGCCGAGGATTCAATACCCGCTACGCCGCTGTACGTGGCTGCCGGTCCCGACAACGCGGTGTATTTCGGTTATGGCGCAAACGGCGGCGGCACGAACCTTTACCGTTTACTGAACGGAACGCTCACGCAGACCTCGCCCGCCACTCCGCCCAGCGGCTATACGCCGGGCGGAGGCGTATACGGAATCGCCGTAACGCCGCTCGATAAAGTGTTTTGGCTCAGCGCGTATTTCGGTAATTCGTTTTCGTTGAACGTCTCCGTCGAGTGCGGAGGCGCCGGCGGAACCGCTACGCTTTGCGAGCCGACGGTTGACGAACCGACGGCGATGCTCGTCGACGCGTCCGGCGTGTTTTGGGTTGGCGGAATCGCGTTTTCCGGTGGCGGCCAGATCGCCACGTCTTCAAATGCGAACGGTGCGTTCAGCAACGCGTCCGTCATGCAACTTCTGAATGGGCCAGGCGGTGCGGTTTGGGGCGTGCTCGCGAATCTTTCAACGAATCCGGTGCAGTATAGCATTGCAGAGTTTGCGATCTCCGGTTCCTCGGTCGGTATCGTGCGAAACAATCCGCTTCCGTCCGGTGATGCGATCAGCAGCATGACGATCGGTGGCGACGGAAATTTTTGGTTCACCGATTATCAGCGCGATGCAATCGGACGAATGAGCGTCAACGGAACGGTGCGCGAATTTCCGCTCACCAGCGCGAACGCGCTTGCGGCTCCGTGGTATGGACAATCGCAGATTGCGACTGCATGCGACGGCGCGGTATGGTTTAGCGAACCCGGACCAAACAAAGTCGCGCGTATAGATCTCACCGGCAAGATTAATGAATTCAGCATTCCAACGCCGAGCGCGCTTGTCGGCCCTGTAGCGACGGCTCCCGGAAAGGCGTGTCGTAAGCCTGAAGTTTGGGTGGGCGAACAGAACGTGAATAAGCTCGCCGCGTTCTCGTTCTAGAGCTGCTCGTACGCACCACGAGCTAGCGAGCGAAAATTCACTCGGCGCAAGTAAAGCTTCAGATAGCGCTCTAATCCATTTCTCCCATCCCGCCGACACCCGGAGGGATGAGGTTAAGAAACTTTCTTCAGATTTTTGCACTTGGAACTTGCACTGCAGCGATGACGGCCTGCGGCGGCGGTGGCGCCGCCAGCGGCACGAACCCGGCGCTTCCTTCGACTCCGGTCGTCACTGCAACGGCAACGCCGGGCATCGTTCCGATGTCGATCATTTCCTCCGGACCGAACAATCAGCTCGCCGTGAACGGCACGATTGTGTCGGTATCGGCCAACGGTTTTCAGCTCGAGGCGGGCGGCAGCTTAGGCTACTTCAACGTCACGACCGGTTCATCGACGACTTTTAATAACTTTACGCCTGCCGTCGGCGACTTTGTTTCCGCAAGCGGAACGGGTACGCCGAGCACATCATTGGCGGCGAGCACCGTCAATCTTATTTCGCTTCCCAGCCAACCCGTTTCCGTTACCGGCCAAGTCACCGCCAAGATCACCGGCGGATTCACGCTCGCAGAAAACGGCGTGAACACGAACGTGTACACGATTTACTCGACGGCATACACGGGATCGAAACCGTACGTCGGCGAGTACGTGAAGGTTTCCGGCCTGGGTTCCATCGGCTCTTCAATCGTTGCGAAAGCGATCGCACAGGCGAGCGCAACCGACGTCACACCGACGCCGAGCCCGGCAAGCTCACCAACTGTTGCGCCGACGATAGCGCCCACAGTCGCGCCGACCTCGGTGCCTGGTGGCGGACCGCAAGCGACGAAGTTCATGCCCAGCACGTGGGGCAAGATCAGCGCGATGCAGATCTTCGACGACACGAGTAACGGTTACGTCCCGATCGCGGCTGCGTCTGCGAACGGATGGCGCTACACGTCCGTTTGGGGCGCGCGCAATAACATCGGCACGCACTGGCTGGATAGCAATCCGTCGTTGGAAACCGGCTATTACAATGCGCTGGAAACCGACGAAAGTTCGACGGGCTGGGGCGCGATCGGCCACACGTTGACGTGGTGGAAGACGAATCATCCGGATTGGGTTCTCTATGCGTGTACTTCGAACGGCGCAGCCACGACGACTCCGGCGTGGGTTCCGGCGCTGAACAACAACGTTCCGCTCGACGTTCACAATCCGGCTGTCGTTGACTACCAGATCCGTATGATGGCGAACTACGCGCATCAAATGGGTTACAGGGCGCTGTCGATCGATGAAGCAACGTTCTGGCAAGCAGACGCAGGCGCAGGCCCCGGTTCGTACGGTTGCGGCATCTATCAGAACGGTTCGTTCGTCCGCCGTTATGCCGGCGTCACGGATCCGAATTGGGCCGCGGACGTCGTGCAATGGGTGAAGATCGCGCATAACATCCTGACAACGGATCCGACGATCTCGACCTACGGACTCAAACTGACCGTCAACCATCCCGCAAATCAGCTGACCTCGAACGAAACGCAGTTCCTTGCGAACGTCGATGCGGATCTCGATGAAACCGGATACATCAACTACGGCCGTCCGGTAAACGGATCGACGTACGAGTTCCGCTTGCGCACTGATTGGGCAACGTATGCACAACAACACGGCGTTGGAGTTCTCATGAACGCGAACTGGGCGAACGTGTCGGTCGGTGCGCCGCAGCTCGACTACTCGGTTGCCACGTACCTCATGAGCAACCAGCAAGCTGAATCGCTGTTCGCCTCGCCGGCGCGCGGCTACGGCACCGAGCAGTGGCACTCGCAGTACCAGGCCAACATCGGCGCGCCGTGCGGCTCGTACTATCAGGACTCAAGCAGCCCGAGCATTTACTATCGCCGCTTCGCCAACGCGATCGTCGTAGTGAACGGCGGCTCCGGGGCGGGGACCAGCCAGGTCGCCCACCTGCCGGCCGGGCACTCTTACACCGACCTGTTCGGCCGCTCGGCCAGCAGCACCATTCCCTCGAACGACGGATACGTGCTGATGACGTCCAACGGGTGTAACTAAACTCGACGGCGAACACCTGTTCGCCGGATTAGGGGTAGTCAATGGGTCCGGGAGGCGCTATACTCGTTAGCGTTTTTCCGGACCCAAACTGTTTCCCAAAGAAACTCTTAGTGGCGCGCATTTGGCGCGTCACTTCGCTAGGGTCACGCACTGCCAGGTGACGTGGCCGTCATCCACCTAGTGAAAGGACAATTGAATGGCAACCAAAGTGAAGCGCGCGGTGAAAGACCGCCGGCCGAAGCGCAAACCTTGTAATTTCTGCGCGGACAAAGCACTGGACATCAATTATAAGGATGTCGGCCGTCTGAAGAAGTTCGTTTCCGAACGCGGCAAGATTCTGCCGCGCCGCATCTCAGGCAATTGCGCTAAGCACCAGCGTATGCTGACGATCGCCGTTAAACGCGCGCGAGTTATTGCATTCCTTCCGTTCGTTAC
>CAZRQS010000079.1:0-11280 GCA_964602255.1 uncultured bacterium
ATTGTCCGGTCGATGATGCGGTTCTTTACGAGCAAGCCAAGACTTTCGAAAACGTTCGCGACCTTGTCGATAGCCTGATATTCGTCTTCGAACTCCGATTCGGGGCGCGCTATTCGTGCGCGCTCCTCGGGGTCCGCGAGGCGTTTTTGGAGTTCGCCCATCACAAATCGCTGTGCCTTACGAAATTCATCGGATTCGAGCGTCTCGCGGCATTCGGTCAACGCAACGATTTGATTGCTGCCGCTCATGTGCCGCAGCTGAATGAGCGCGGCAATGGCCGACGCCGCAATGACGAGGAACGTGCCGGCGCTCGCAATCGCGGTGACCCACTCGGGGCTCACGACGAGCGCCGTAGCCTCTCACGCGTTGCCGCCCAAAGATCCGCGGCTGGCATGCGGCGTGCGAATTTAGGATAGGTTCCGTGAGGGTATTGCTCTTCCCACTGCTTGCACAGAACAGCAAGATATTCGAAGTTTTCCCAGAGCGCGTCGAGATGTAGAACGGCACGGCGGTTCGCCACGACCGGCGCCATGGCATTCCAGTTCCGCAGAATGACTTGATTCCATATGTCACAGGCGATGTAGCGGTCGATGATGCCGCTTTTCACCAACACACCCATATTCTCGAAAAAGTTGCCCACCATGCGCATGGGCTCATATTCCTTCGCCAAGAACTGCTCCAGAAGGGCGGCTTGGACGATTGGATCCGAAAGCTTGGGGCCGAGCTCGAGCGCGAGGAAGCGTTCCGCGACCTGAAAATCTGCCGATTCGATCGTTTCTCTGCACTCATTGAGCGCCGCAATTTGATTACTGCTGCGCAGGTGACGAATTTGCAGTAGCGCAGCAATGGCCGACGCTGCAATAACGACGAACGTCCCGGCAGTCGCAATCGCCGTCACCCACTCAGCCGACATGCGCGCTCCCTTTCACGGCTTCAATGAGTGAGGGATCGCCGGGCATGCGCGGGACGCTGTCCGGATAGCTTCCCCCAGGATGACGTTGCAGGTACTGCGTCGAGAGCGCCGCCAGGTATTCGAAATGTTCCCAAATACTTGGCTCCTTTAAGTCATTGCGCACGTAGGTGATAACGGGAAGCAGTGCCTCCCAATTTCGTAAAACGATGTAGCACCACATGCTAAGCGCGAGGTCGGGATCGATGATACGATTCTTGACGAACATGCCCATGCTCTCGAAAAAATTGGCAACCGTATCGATCGACTTGTATTCGCCTTCGAATTGCGATTGAGGCTGTGCGATCCTCAAACGTTCCTCGGGGTCCATGAGGCGCTTGGGTAATTCGTAACTGACGAATCGCTGCGCTTCGCGAAATTCCGGCGATTCGAGCGTCTCACGGCATTCGGTGAGCGCGACAATTTGATTGCTGCCGCGCATGTGCCGCAGCTGAATGAGCGCAGCTACCGCCGATGCGGCGATAACGACGAACGTCCCGATGGTTCCGATAGCGGTCAACCATTCAGCCGACATAGACTCCGCTCTTTTGCGCCTTCCACCGATCCAGTACGCGGTTGTCTACGGGCATTCGAGACATCCTTTCCGGAAAGATGCCGTTTGGATAGCGGTCGATGAAGCGTGCGGAGACTACGGCGAGATATTCGAAGTTCTCCCAGATTTGCGGGCTGCCCAATTTATGCCGCAGCAGAGCTGCAACCGGAGCGATGGACCTCCATGCACTGGTAACGTTCTCGGAGTACAACGTGCATACGATGTGCTCGTCGAGAAGGTTCGTCAAAACGAACGCCCCCATGTCCTCAAAGAAATTTGCGATCGTTCGTATCGCCGCGTATTCACCTAAAAAGGGGGGTGCTCCGGCGAGGTCGGCGAGCACCGCGTCGTCTTCCAGACGCAAAGGTAACTTCGAGCGCACGTAATCGAAGGCTAGTTGGAATTCCGTCGTGTCGAATTCGGTGTTATACGCCGTCAGCAGCGATATTGCGTTACCGCTGCGCATGTGGCGCAGCTGCATCAGCGCGGCGATTGCAGATGCCGCGATAACGACGAAGGTCCCGATAGTACCCGCGGCAGTGACCCACTCCGCACTCACAGCTTGTGCTCCATTTCAGGTGTGCGCGTACCAATTTTCGTCGCTTCATACTGCAACGATAGAGAATCGTCGACGGGCAAGCGCCGTAACGTCTTAGGGTAGATGCCGCCGGGATAACGCTTTAGGAAATTCTCGGCAAGAACGGCGAGATATTCAAAATTCTCCCATATAGCCGGCTGGCCGCGCTGTTTTCGAGTAAAGTACGCGATCGGACCGATTGCCTGCCAGGCCTCGAGAACGTTCTGCGAATACAGGTTGCAAACGATGAATTCGTGCAGAACGCCGGTTCGTACGAAGGAACCCATGTCTTCGAAGAAATTGCCAATCATGCGCGCGTCGTGGAGCCGGCCCGGCCATGAACCACGCTTCAATTCATCTAGCTCCTCGTGCGTGAACGAGTGCGCCGGCAACTCCGCCTTCACATAGGCGAACGCCGAGGCGAATTGCGGAGAGTCGAACTCGGCGTTGTATGAGGTGAAGAGCGAGATTTGATTGGCGCTTCGCATGTGGCGCATCTGAACGAGCGCGGCGGTTGCGGACGCCGCGATCACGACGAACGTGCCGATTGTACCGATGGCGACGACCCACTCGGCAGACATGACACCTCCTACATGCGGAAGACTCCGTAGTTCGTCGGAGGAATCGGCGCGTGAGCGGCGGCGTCCAGACCCATCGCGATCACTTTACGCGTGTCGAGCGGGTCGATGATGCCGTCATCCCAAAGCCGTGCCGTCGAGTAATACGGACTGCCTTCGTGCTCGTACTTTTCGAGGATGGGACGCTCGAACTCCGCCTTTTGCTCGGGTGTCATTTGGCCCTTGACCGTTGAGAGCACGCCGGCCGCCTGCGGACCGCCCATCACGGATATTCGCGCGTTCGGCCACATCCACAGCTGTCTGGGTGAATACGCGCGGCCGCTCATGCCGTAATTACCGGCGCCGAAACTGCCGCCGATAATGACGGTGAACTTCGGTACGTCCGCGCACGCTACGGCCGTCACGAGTTTCGCTCCGTCTTTCGCAATGCCGCCGTTCTCATATTGCTTACCGACCATGAAACCGGTGATGTTCTGCAAGAACAGCAGCGGCGTGCCGCGCTGAACGCACAGCTCGATGAAGTGCGCGCCTTTGAGCGCGCTCTCGCTGAACAGAATGCCGTTGTTGGCGATAATCCCGATGGGATGGCCTTCGATTCTCGCAAATCCCGTGACGAGCGTCGTGCCGTAGCGTGCCTTGAACTCGTGGAAATCCGACGCGTCGACCAACCGTGCAATGATTTCGCGCACGTCGTATCCGATGCGGCTATCCGCCGGAATGATCCCGTAGATTTCGCGCGGATCGTATTTAGGAGCCTGCGGCTCGGCGGTGTCCCACTGCCGCGGCAGTTCGCGGTGCAGATTCGCCACGATGGAGCGGACGATGCCCAGCGCGTGCTCGTCATCGTTCGCGAAGTGATCAGCGACGCCCGAGATGCGCGTGTGCACGTCGGCACCGCCGAGCTCTTCGGCGGTCACTTCCTCGCCGGTGGCGGCTTTGACCAGCGGTGGTCCGCCCAGAAAAATCGTACCGTTGCCTTTGACGATCACCGTTTCATCCGACATTGCCGGAACGTACGCCCCGCCAGCGGTGCACGAACCCATGACGGCTGCGATCTGCGGGATCTTCTTGCCCGACATGCGCGCTTGGTTGAAGAAGATACGTCCGAAATGGTCGCGGTCGGGAAAAACTTCGGCTTGCAGCGGTAAGAACGCGCCGCCCGAGTCCACTAAGTAGATGCAAGGAAGATGATTTTGCTCTGCGATCTCTTGCGCGCGCAGATGTTTCTTCACCGTCATGGGATAGTACGTGCCGCCTTTGACCGTGGCGTCGTTCGCGACGATGATGCAGTGCTGTCCTTCGACGATACCGATCCCCGTAACGATGCCGGCTGACGGCGCTTCATTTTTATACATGCCGTTGGCCGCAAGCGCCGAGAACTCGAGAAAATCCGAACCTGGATCGACGAGCCGGTCGATGCGCTCGCGCGCCGTCAACTTGCCTCGCTTGCGATGCTTTTCAGTGGCTTCGGGTCCGCCGCCGGCTCGCACGGAACTTAGGGCTTCGCGCAGCTCGGCTACCAGCCGCGCCATGCGCTCGAAATTTTCCGTGTAGGTATCGCTGCGCCGCTCGAGGCGCGTAAGAACAGTACTCACCACACACCGCTTCGCGGTTCGGCAGTCTTTGACTGCCGCCGACGTCCTGTCGGGTGTTGCAGGCTCACATCACGTTCGCTCACAGATGCGCGTTTCAACGGGCGTCGAAAGGGGGCCCGCATGAGCCGGCAGGACGGGGAGCGGCGCGCAATGTGGGCATCCGGGTTGGGCTGGGGCTTGGACGCGTTCGACTTCTACCTTTACGTCTATGCGTTACCCGCGATTATCGTGTCGCTGGGCATCTCCAAGAGCGCCGGCGGTTTGCTCGCGACATACACGCTCATAGGCAGCTCGCTCGGCGGAATGCTTATCGGCGCGTTTGCAGACCGTTTAGGCCGCAAGCGTATGCTGATGCTGTCGATCGTTGCGTACGCCGTCTTCACCGCTCTTTGTGGTCTCGCGCAAAACTATACGCAGCTTGCGGTGTTTCGCGTGCTCGAAGGCGTTGGACTGGGCGGTGAATGGGCGGTTGGATCCGTGCTCATCGCTGAATGGTCGCGCGACGATCGACGCGGGCGCAACTTGGGTTTCGTGCAAGGCGCGTGGGCACTCGGATGGCTCGCCGCGAACATCGCGTTTCAGATCGTTTTTACATTCAGCCAGCCCAGTACGAGTTGGCGCTATTTGTTTTTTCTCGGCATCGTGCCTGCGCTGTTCGCTCTGTACATCCGTCGCGCGGTTTCGGATCCGCCGCTCTTTGAAGCATCGAAGAGCTTTACGCTACCCCGGATCTTCGATCGGCGCATCATTCGCACGACGCTGTTAGCGTCGCTGCTGGCGGTGGGCGCACAAACCGGGTACTATGCGTTGTTCACGTGGATGCCGGCGTATCTGACGACGCAGCGTCATCTAGCGCCGGTAACGGGCGGCGTGTATTTGTACTTTCTCATAGCCGGCTGTTTTGCAGGCTATGTCACAGCCGGGTACATCAACGACGCGATCGGGCGCCGGCTAACGTTTGTCGTCTTCGCGCTGTGTTCCGCAGCGATAGCGCCGCTCTATCTTTATGCCGTTGTTGCGAATTGGCAGCTCCTTATCGCCGGACCGTTGCTGGGGTATTTCGCCTCCGGAATCTTCAGCGGATTCGGACCGTACCTGAGCGAGCTGTTCCCGACGGATATTCGCGGTGCCGGTCAGGGGTTTTGCTACAACGCGGGCCGCGGAATTGCCGGCGTCGCTCCGTTCGTCATCGGTGCTCTGTCCGAACGGTATCCGATCGGCAATGCAATGACGGCCGTTGCGATTTTTGCGTACCTGGTCGCAACGGGTGCAGTGCTGTTCTTGCCGGAAACGCGCCGCGTCGCGCTTCCAATGACGCTTTAACCACGCCGATCGGCCGCTTCGCTACACTAATGGCATGGCAACCGAGACGTTTGCGGGCATGAACCGTCCCGCGGGTTCACTCGATATCGCGACGGCACTCGAGCCGTATCGCGGACCATGGAACGAAAGGCTGGCGGCACATTTGCTGCGTCGCGCCGGATTCGGCGGCACGGCCGGCGAGATTCACCGTTTCGCATCGATGCGGGTGCAAGATGCCGCGGGGTCGCTGATTGATTTTACTTCGACGAGTTCGTTGCCGCAACCGCAGGACATCTACGATCCGCGTTCCACGATTCGCGAAAATTTCATGGGCACGCTGCGCTCGATGATGGGCGACGACACGCAGAAGCGCGAGCTCTTCAACGAGATCCGCAAACAAGAACGCGAGTCGGTGATTTCGCTGCAGAACTGGTGGCTCAACCGGATGCTCACCACACCGGCGCCGCTGCAAGAGAAGATGGCGCTGTTTTTCCATGGACACTTCACGAGTGCGGCGATTCAAAAAGGCGTCGTGCCACAAATGGTTTACGACCAGAATCAACTCTTTCGTAACAACGCGCTCGGCAATCTCCGGGAATTGACGTGGCAAGTTTCCATCGATCCCGCCATGATGCTCTATCTGGACAACGCGCGCAGCGACGCCCAGCATCCGAACGAGAACTACGCGCGCGAACTGATGGAACTCTTTACGCTTGGCGTCGGCAACTACACCGAGAACGACGTGCGAGAGTCTGCGCGCGCGTGGACGGGCTGGACCGTTGTGCGGCGCACGGGCAAGGTGCAGTCCGTGGCCGGACGTCATGACAACGGCAGCAAAACGTTTTTGGGGCAGACCGGCAATTGGAGCGGCCGGGACATCGTCGACATCATCTACCGGCAGCCGGCGTGTGCGCGGTTCTGGGCAGATCGTCTGCTCAACTTCTTCGTGTACAACAATCCCGAACCGCAGCTCATCGACGCGGTAGCGGCTCTCATTCGGAAAAACGACTATCATCTGCTGCCGGTGATGTCGACGCTGCTGCGCAGTAACGTCTTTTTCTCCGACCGCGCGTATCGCGCACTGGTGAAGAGCCCGGTGGAGTTCGTGGTTGGAACCTATAAAACGTTCGGCATCAAACCCATCGACGAACGCGCGCAGCGCGCGCTCGTGCAAATGGGTCAAATCGTGTTCTATCCGCCGAATGTTGCCGGCTGGCCGGGCGGCGCGAACTGGCTCACGAGCCAAACAATGATTGCCCGGGAGAATTTCGTTGCAAGTCTTGTTAATTCACCGATGATGAACGGTGCGGAGTGGATGCAAGACGTGCCGATGAAGGCCGCTCAGGCAGCAGACGAGGTCGTGCAAAAGATCATCGCCGGCGATGCATCGCCCAGCGCACGCGCGCAGCTCGCCGGCTATCTCAACGGCATCGATGCGTCAGCCCTCGGCATGCTCTCCGGAGAGAACTACCAGGAACGTGTACGCGGTGCCGCTTATCTCACGATGGCAATGCCCGCATATCAGTTAAACTAGCCCTTCGACAGGCTCACCCTTCGACAAGGATGACATGAAATGAAACGGACGCAGTTTCTTCTCGGCGCGGTAAGTGGACTGGTTGTTGCCGGCAATACGCAGCACGTCTTTGCTCGCGCTCTGGCAGATACGCCACTCTCCGGGCTGCCCGGCGGCGCCGACCGCGTGCTGGTGCTCGTGAATTTACAGGGTGGCAATGACGGACTCAACTGCGTCGTTCCGCACGGCGATTCACGGTACTACCAGATGCGGCCGAGCATCGCGGTCTCGCGTAACGACGTTCTTGGGATCAACGATCGTATCGGATTCAATCCCAACATGAAGTCCTTCAAGTCGATGTACGACAAAGGCATGGTGGCGATCGTTCAAAACGTCGGCTACCCGCAGCCGGATCACTCCCATTTCCGCTCGACCGAGATCTGGCAAACTGCTGTGCCGGGCCGCTACGAACACACCGGCTGGCTTGGCCGTTACCTCGATGAGGCGGGATTGCCGAAGAACAATTTGTTCAACGGCGTGGCCGTCGCGCAAGTTTTGCCGGAAGTGATGGTTGCGAACCGCACCGACGTGCCGGCGATCGCACAGGCCAACGGATATGGGCTCATCGGCGACCGGAACCGCGCGTCGCGCGCCGCGTATGCGAAACTGGTGAACGACAACCGGCTGCCATTTACTTCGCCGTATCTCGCGCACGTCGCCGAGATTGAAGATCACGCGCAAAAAGGATCGCAGGAGCTGCCGAAAATCATTGCCGGGTACAAGACGTCCGGCGTCTATCCCGCGACGCCGCTAGGGCGCAGTCTTGCGCTGGCCGCGCAGATCATCGGCAGCAAAACCGGGACGCGTGTCCTGTATGTACAGCACGGATCGTTCGACACGCACATCAATCAAAAAGCGACGCAAGATCGTTTGCTCGAACAGTTCTCCGACGCGATGAAAGCGTTTTACGACGACCTGGCTGCGCACGGCAACGATAAACGTGTACTCACGATGACGTTCTCCGAGTTCGGCCGCCGTATCGGTGAGAATGCGAGCCGCGGCACCGACCACGGCGAAGCATCGCCGCTGTTTTTGGTCGGCGGCGGCGTGAAGGGCGGTATTTATGGCGCGTATCCGGACTTGAGCGACACGAACATGGGCAATCTACGATTTCAAACCGATTTTCGCAGCGTCTATGCTACCGTGCTCGAACGTTGGCTGGGGCGCCCGTCGGAGACAATTTTGCAAGGACGGTTTCCGACGCTTAACGCGTTGGCATAACGCTTTAATAGGCGAAGAGCCAGCCGACGCCTAGCGCATGGTGATCGGTGATTTGATCTTCGATGATGAACCGCATGTTGCGGCGTGGACGCATCACCAGGCTGAGTATCTGCTGATGCGTGGTGCTGCCGACGGCATCGCTCGTTCTATCGTAGCGCGCCACCGCCATTACCGCCGGCGAAAACGTGTACCGCGTCTCGAGAAATCCGCCCGACGACGACGCCGGCAAAGCGCCACCCGCATTCGTGTCATTTCCGTGTTGCAGAACACCCGTGAAGGCGATTTTTCCAAACGCTTGACTTGCACCATATCCCTGGCGATAAAAGACGTCGCCCGAACCCTCTAAACGCCGCTGTCCCTGATAGCGGTAAGCGAAGATCCGCAAATTGGAAGGCAGCGTCTTGGACACGTAGGCCATGAGATCGGTGCCGTCCACCGGCTCGCCGGATTGGCGGTCATACGACTGTAGAAGAGCGACGTGCGCATCGAAACCGTTCTCACTCGCCCGGTACGCTTGCAGTCCGATTCGCGGTGTAAAGAAATTGAATTGGTTCGCACCGACGGTTTGATCGAACAGTAAATAATGCGCCAGCGTGGGACGATCCGTCTCCGGATCTACGGGTAACGGAAGCGTGAACTGCCCGGCCCGGACGTGCATATCGCCGCGGTTGTATTGCAGCCACGCGTCGCGCGTAAGACCGATTCGGCCGCCGTCGATTGCGTACTGCTCCAAAAAGTAATTGAAGTGCCCGATGGCTCCGCCCGTCAAAAGCTCGACTTCGTCGACGACGGCTTTGGGCAAACCGGGAGTCGCGTCGCTGGAATATGCGAGATTCACTTTCACGGCTACGGGCATCGCGCCGCCGGGCGGCGAGGGAAGCCGAAACCCGTTCGCTGCAAACGCTTCGCCAAACTCGTTGAGATGTGGAACCGTCGTGTGACAGGCCTGGCATGTCAGCCCGTAGCGGTGCGCAAACACCGGCAACGCACGTGCGGGTAGCGCCGCCGAACAGAGCAGGGCAAGAGATAGAAAGAAAGCGATCCGGACAGCCACGAAAGTGCGAGGTTCTCCTTACCTACAATTTAGGCGTGACTAACTATAAGGTAAAGATTCGTTGAAGTCCAGCCGCTTTTTCCGCAGGGCGGCCTAGGTCGTACGGTTAATCTCCTCGCTGCTGCACTCGGACGTGTTTCTGGCATAGGGCTCATGGACTATCGCACCGTCTGACGCCCCCGGGGCACCCGCGAGTATATTCACGTATCGCTACGGGATGGGTGACGATATGGTTTTGGCACACTCGGCATGAGGGCCTTAGAGCCGAGCGGGGACTTTGTAACCTCTTGCAAAGAGGGGGGCCTTCCCCCGAAAAGTACGCCCAAAAATTACTTGATGGCCTGGCTGCTGGTTATGCTCAAAGAGCATAATTTGCACGGCTACGAGATCATGAAAGAACTCAAAGCCAAGTTCGACGTGATCTCGGACGCCGGAACCGTTTACCGCGCATTGCGCCAGCTCGAGCGCGACGGCTACATCTCTTCCTGGTGGGATCCAAAAGACCAAGGGCCGGCGCGACGCATCTATACGCTGACCGAGGAAGGACACCAAGCGCTCACGCTCTGGAGTATTGCGCTCGAACAATACCGGTCCAACCTGGACGCATTTTTCAGTATGTATAGCGGCCAGTGGGTTAAAGCGGCTTTGGAGTAAGAGCCGCGCGCGGGTGCGAACCCGCGTGTGGTGGTGAACGTCCTCTTTTTAGGCACCGGGGGTGCTCGGTTTGTCGTGGCGCGTCAATTTCGCGCATCCGGCGGAATGTGGATGCGTTTCGGTGAGACGCAGATTCACGTCGACCCCGGTCCCGGTGCACTCGTGCGCGCGCTCTCGCACGTGCCGCCTTGCAATCCGCGCGAACTGGCCGGCATCGCGCTCTCTCACAAGCACCTCGATCATGCGAACGACGTCAACGTCATGATCGAAGCCATGACGTCGGGCGGCTTTCGCCGCCGCGGCGTGCTGCTCGCGCCGCAAGATGCGCTTGAAGGCGATGCGGTCGTTTTTCCGTATGCTCAACGCTTCGTCGATCGCGTAGAAGTCTCGCGCGAACGCAGCGGTCCGTACCGCATCGGTGCGGTCGAAGTTCACACGTCGATACGGCACGTGCACGCCGTTGAAACGTACGGAATGCACTTCCGTTATGAGCGGCGTGTCGTTTCGTATTTGCCGTGCGGCCGGTATTTCGAAGGACTTGCCGAGGATTATGCCGCGCACAAACCGGATGTGCTCATCGTCAACGTGCTACGCTACCGCGATTCCATGGATGTCGATCATCTCACGTTCGATCACGCGCGGGAATTGCTCGCCAACGTGCGGCCGCGGGTTGCCGTCATGCAGCATTTCGGCACGAAGATGCTCGAGCAGAATCCGTCACGGCTCGCGCGCGAACTCGAGGACGGCCTCGGGATGCGCGTCATCGCGGCATACGACAACATGCTGCTGGACGTTGAAACGGAGGTCGCGGGTGTCGCCGGTTGACATCGTCCACGTGCAACCCGAAGCCGTCATGGAATTCGTCCGTCTAACGGAACGCGAAGCGCTCAAGACGTTTTACGATTTCAGCGTCATCTGGCACGAACAGCGTCATGATTTTGCCGCAATGGATGGCGAGCAGACAATCGGCGTCGTGCAAATGCGTTTGGCGGCCTCGCTCGCACACGTCGAGCGCGTCATCGTTTTGCCGCAACGCCGGCGTCAAGGCGTGGGTCGCGCCCTCTTGAAAGCCGCGGCTGATACTGCCAACTACTACAATTGCCACAAGATGAGCGTGCTGGTGCCGCACAAAAGCGCAGCCCAAACATTTTTCGAACATTGTGATTACCGCGAAGAGGCCATTCTCCCGCAACACACATTCAAACTCGACATGGCGGTATTACG
>CAZRQS010000080.1:0-11189 GCA_964602255.1 uncultured bacterium
AAGCACGAACGTGACCGCGAGCGCTGCGGCGATACATCGCCACCAGCGTGGTAGTTCTTTCATGTGTTGCTCCGTACGAGAGGCCCGCTCCGTTGCCACCCATATCGCATCCCGTGGCGAGTCTCTCAGGCAAAAGAAAAGCGACCGGCGTGATAGCACGCTCGTCCGCGCCGGATTAATGTCTGCTTAAGGTTTCGGAATCCTGCGAGTTTGCTGGGAAACTACACCATGGTTTTGGTTAAGCCGCGTGGTGCGTCGCTCTCGACGTAGCGGGCACGTCCCACTTGCAAGGCAATCATTTGTGCGGCGACCAGCCACGCGAGCGTGTTGAACGCCGAGCCGACCACGGGACCCAGCATGGGTATGTCACCAATGTGGCCGCCGATGACGTAGCGCAAGCTTTCGGCCTGCACCGCTTCGAGCAGCGGCCGATTCACGATGTTGCGCGAGACGTCGTCGACCACGCCGATGATCGCGCACGACGCGTCCAGCATCGCGGCGCTGCCGTGGCGGAATTCGCCCGCCGAGAAACCCTCGGCATGGATGTAGCTGGCTTCCTTTAACTTCAGCGCGAATTCATTGGCGATGGGAACGCCGTAGCCGGCGGCCACGATCACGACGCTGCGACGGCGTCCGATGCGCTGGGCGGCATCCTGGATGTCCTCGGTGTCGCGGCTGTCGAGCCAGCTGCGTACGTCCTCAGCCGTTTCAATTAGCGTCTGTGCATTACGCGAGTGCGTTCCGGACATCAGGCCCGCGGCCCACAATAAAATAGCTGCAGTCGCCGTAACGCTCTTGCTAGCCGGTACGGCGATTTCCGGTCCGGCGCCGAGATCGATAGTGACCGAAGCTCGATCTCCAAGCGGTGAGCGCGGCGTATTCGTGAGCGCAATGAGTTCAGACGGCTGAAGAACGTCGAGCGCGTCGAGCAAGTCGGTCGATCGTCCGCTCTGCGAGCACGCGATGACGGCCGCGTTGCGATACGCCACGTTATCGAGCGGCGCTTCCGTTGCTGCAAGCGCGTGCGCGCGAATACCGCGCCGCCGCAGAGCGAGCGCGCCGAGCTGCGCCATGAACAGGGAGCTTCCGCTGCCGAGCAATACAACGTCACGCTCGCGAATCGCGTGCGCAAGAGTTTCCGCTTTATTGGATTCCGCGATGGAACGCCATACGTCAGGCTGCTCGCGAATCTCTCGTTCAAAATGTGCGCCTAGCATTATTGGACTGCAAATTCCGAGAAGATGGCGGCTCGCACCTTTGCGAGGTCCGGTGTACCGGTGGGCGAGTCCTCTCCCATCCACTGGTTGATGAGGAGCGAGAAGGTGACGGCTCCGTGCGTTTTCGTCCGGACGAAGCCGGAAATGGTACGAACGTGGCTGATGCTCCCGGTCTTCGCGAACACGGCCTTTTCGGCTGGCGTGCCGACGTACGAGTTTTTCAGCGTTCCTCGCACACCGGACACCGGGAGGGCATCCAAGACGACCTGGCGGTTCGGGCCGTTCCAGTCGGCCTGCAAAATCATGAGCAGTGCACGTGGAGTGATCCGATCGTATTGCGAGAGACCCGAACCATCGCTGATGGTCACGGTATTCGGATCCACGCCGATAGAACGCAGATACGATTGTTCGAACGTGCGGCCGTGATCGTCGGTGCCCGGCTCGCCGGCCTGCGCGACGCCGAGTTCTTTTAGAAACAGTTCGCCCATCAAATTGTCGCTGGGATACCAGAAGTCCGCGAGCAGCTGCGGCATCTTTTCGGAATCGTGCGACCACAGAAGACTTTCCGATGCGGGCATCTTACCGTGGTGAACGGTGCCCGTCACGGTGATGCCGTGCGCCGCAAGCGCGCGCTCGAGCACGTCACCGGCATAACTTTCCGGATCGGGAACGCTCGGCGAGACTTCGCCTGATTCTTTCGCGGTCAGCGGATAGTTGCCGATCACTTGAATCGTTCGCGGCTGATCCCACGGCCGTGCAAAATCTGAGGTGTCTTTTGATTTGTCTGGGCCGGTGATGAGTTGGTTGTCCAGCGTGTATGCGCCGGATTGCGGCCAGACGCGCAGCACCGATGGTGCTCCCGCAGACGGGCCCGGCGCAAACGTCATATGCACTGTGCCGTCTTCGAGCTCCAGTGCCGAAACCACGGGCGCGTAATAATACGGAAGATCGTCCCACGACCACCCGTAACCGTAGCGCTGCGAGTCGTAATGCGACGCGTCGGTGACGAGGTCGCCTTCAATGTGCTTGATACCGCGCGATGCTAGTGCGGCTGCGGCGTCATCGAGATCCTTTGCGGTAAGTAGCGCGTCGCCGCCGCCGTGCAGGTAGATATTGCCATGAATTACGTCCCCGCTCGCGGCAGCGTCCGACCCGACAGTGGTAACATAGGCAAAGCCTGTCCCAAGGCGCTGCAAAGCCGCGGAACCGGCGAGCAGTTTGAAGTTCGACGCGGGCATGAATTCTTCGTCGGCGTTGCGCGAATATAGCACGGTGCCGCGCGTTGTATCCGTCGCCAAAAATCCAATCTGCGCGCCGCGCAGTGTCGGCGCCTTCAAGACGCGATCGATTGACGAACGCAGCTTTGCAACTTCGGCAGCCGTCCACGGCGCGCCGCCTGCGACCGGTGGCGGAGGCGGTGTGGGCGTCGGCGAGGGCAATGGCGATGGTGTCGGAGACGCGTAGACGATCGTGGCGAGCAAGAATGCGAAAATGTTATGCATCCACGTCATTCCTTAGAACGTCTTCGATGCTCTCGCGCCGCGCAAGCAGTGAATGTGTTCCTTGACGTACCGCTGCAACGGCGGGACGCGTGAAGCGATTATAGTTACTTGCCATGCTGTAGGTGTAAGCTCCAGTCGTACACATTGCAATCAAATCTCCGGCGCGCAGCGCGGCCGGAAGCAGTCCCGTGCCCAATCGATCGTTCTCGCACGTGCGGCCGCAGACGACCGTTTCGATCGACTCTGTCCCTTCGTGCGCTACGGGAACGATGTGGTGGTACGCGTCATACAACGCCGGACGCGGATTTTCGTATACGCCGCCGTCGATGATGACGTATGGCCGTCCAAACTCGCGTTTGACGGCCATGACAGTGTAGAGTGAAGTGCCGGCATGCGCGATCAGGGCGCGCCCGGGCTCGATTCCGACACGCGGCTGCACCAAACCCCAGCGCTCGCTCTCGCGCCGAACCGTGGTAGCTATCGAACTCATCGTCTCCGCGAGATCGAGTTCTTCGTGCCGGCCGGGGTGCATCTGCACGCCGAAACCTCCGCCTACCACGAGCTCGAGTGTTTCAAAGCCCGCTTCCGCGCAGTATGCGGCGCGTTCCATCAGGGCTTGTGCATTCGCTTTGAATGCCTTTTCCTCGTAAATTTGCGAGCCGATGTGCGAGTGCAAACCGCGGAACTGTAAGTGCGGCGCGCTACGCAGTACTGCGAGCGCTCCCGGAATCGCGTCCGGATCGAACCCGAACTTCGACTCTTGGCCGCTCGTGCGGATGAACTGATGCGTGTGCGCTTCGATTCCGGTGTTGATGCGCAGCAATAAGCGGATAGGATTCGCAGCGGGGCGCCGCGCCAAGCGCTCGAGTTCGTCGAGATTATCGACGATTATCCGCCCGACACGCCCGTCTACCGCGGCGTCGAGCTCTACGTCGATCTTGCCGCATCCGTGCAGGCTTATGCGTTCGGGAGGAAAGGCGGCACGTTCGGCAGCCGCCAGTTCACCAATAGAGCACACGTCCAGATGCAGCGGCGTATGTTTGAGATGCCTTGCAAGT
This sequence comes from uncultured bacterium, assembly GCA_964602255.1. Classification (GTDB taxonomy): domain Bacteria; phylum Vulcanimicrobiota; class Vulcanimicrobiia; order Vulcanimicrobiales; family Vulcanimicrobiaceae; genus CAZRQS01. The sequence goes on from CAZRQS010000080.1 coordinate 3,778, forward strand.
GCGACGAGAAGCAGGGCTTTCCCGGCGTAGGCAACTTCAATACCGTGCGGCGCGCACGCGCTCACAAACGCCGCGATCGCGGCGTCGAGCACGTCGTAGTCCAGCACGAGAAGCGGCGTACCATGCGTGGCTGCCAATTCTTGGGCACGCACGCCGCCGATGAAGAGCTCGCCGGCGCTACGGCGATGGCCCGCAGGAAACGTCATGCGTTTTTTGTTGCCGATAAGGGAGCATCACGCCTGCCGGGGAAACGATCGATTCACCATGATTGAACATGCCGTAGAACATCGCATCGAAACATATCCGCATTGGAAGCTCGCGGATTGGACGCCTGATTTGCCCCAAGGTCGAATCGACCGAATCTACACACATTGGTCCGCGCACGATTACCGCTCCGTGTTTCCGGCGTATCACTTCTGTGTCGCGACGACGGACGACGGAGAGATCGTCGTGGTCAATACGCACGACGTGCGCGAAAACATGCGTAACGTTTATGACGCACCCGACGATCCGTACGCCGCACATACGCGTGGCCGCAACTCGTTCGCGCTCGGCATCTCTATTATGGCCATGGAAGGAGCAAAACCGGAAGATTTCGGCGCATACCCGCTCACCGAGCCGCTCATAGACGGGCTCTGTCTGGTCGGCGCAAAGCTCGCCAAGGTGTATAATGTCGGCATCGACGGAGATCACATCATGTCGCATGCGGAAGCTGCCGTGCACGACGGTTATTTTGGAACCGCTCCGGAAGAACGTTGGGATATCGCCCGTTTGCGTGCGGATTCGCGCCCGCTCGTTCCACAAGACGCAATCGACGTCGGCGAAGAGCTGCGCGCGCGGATGCGCCGGTTCTTCGCGAGACTGTGATTGCCTGACGTCATCGTCATTGGCGCAGGCGCCGCCGGCCTTGCCGCGGCGCGCACACTTGCGCGCGCCGGCAAGTCGGTAACCGTACTGGAAGCACGCGACCGCATCGGCGGCCGCGTGCATACGCTCAGCGACGACCGCTGCGCCGCACCAATCGAGCTCGGCGCTGAATTCATCCACGGCTACTCGAGCGAAACCTTTGATCTTTTAAGCGAAGCGCACGCCGCAGCTATCGGCGAAGGCGGTTCATCCTGGGAACGCACGGATCGTGGCCTGCAACCCTCGCACGATCCCTTCGAATCGGTTTCCGAAATCATCGAGGCTGTCGATCCCAACGAACCGGACGAAAGCGTCGAATCCTTCCTTCATCGCTTCGAAAAAGAGAAACGCTTACGCGCGGGCGTCCGCTGGACGCGCACACTCGTCGAAGGCTTCGACGCAGCCGATCCTGCCGACGCCAGCATCCAGGCTATCGCAGAAGAGTGGAAGGGGAGCGCAAGCCTACAGAGCGCACAATTCCGCCCATCATCCGGCTACGCCCCACTCATCCACGCACTAGCTTCAACGCTTTCGAGCGCCGCCGCTCACATCACACTGGAAACCATCGTAGAACACATCGAATGGCAACGAGGCCAGGTACGAGTCCACGCAAGCCGCTTCGGTGAATCAATAACTCACGAAGCATCAAAACTCATCATCACCGCCCCAGTAGGCGTCTTACAGCGCGACTGGATCAAGTTCAATCCGACTCTACCACCCGAAACCCAAAACGCAATCTCATCAATCGCAATGGGCCCAGTCATCAAGCTCGCCTTGCGTTTCGCAGATCCGTTCTGGGCAAAGCTCAACCACGGCCGCATGACCGACGCCGGCTTTTTCTTCGGCGGCTCAACGAAATTCCCAGCATTCTGGACAACGTACCCGATCATTTCGCCACTCCTCATCGCCTGGGCAGGCGGACCGCGCGCAATGCAATTTGCAAACGCCGACGAGAATCACGTCGTACACCAAGCAATAAACGATCTAACACACATCTTCGAACTATCGCATCACGACATAGCAACACGCATCGAAGCCGTCTACCTCCACGACTGGCAACACGACCCATATGCACTAGGCGCCTACAGTTACGTCAAAGTAGGCGGCTTCGGCGCCCGAAAAGCACTAGCTAAACCAATCGAAGACACCTTATACTTCGCAGGCGAAGCAACAGCCTCACACGGCGAATCCGGCACAGTAGCGGGAGCACTAATCAGCGGCTACTCCGTCTCAAATCTCATTTTGAACAAGTAAATATGAGTACAGCACTCTCCTCCGACAACGCTTGATTCTTGCGTAGTGAGCGAGAAGTGTTATTTGAAGGGCCCCGGGGTTGGGGTGGCCTTGTCCGAGGATGTTCCGAATTTTCGCGCCAGCCAGGATGGCTGTTTCCAAACTTGTTTTCGCGAAAATTCGGCCGTCCTAAGCGATGATTTCACAGGATGTGAAATCATCGCGGTCCTCGGACAAGGCTACCCCAACCCCGGGGCCCTTCAAATAACGCTTCGCAGCGAACGAAGCCGCGCGCGAATCGATTAGCTAGCCGGCGTCAGAGCGCGAAACTGCGCTAAGAACCGTTCAATAATCGGCTGCGCAACACCAGCGTCCGCGAACCGTTTGTACAGTCCCTCGGCGCGAGGCGAAGGCATGACGTACATAAACGGCGCCGGCGCAACAAGACTACGAACGGAAACAGTTTTCGCACCAGCCGGAACGAGCGCAGTCTCATACGCCGCAAGTGGAGTGGCGCCATCTTCGCACGTAAGTTCCAGCCCCTCTTCGAGCGCGGTAATGATAAGCGGCCGGTCATGCGTACCGAGCGACGCCGCAGTTTCCGTTGCAATCACGCGCTCGACCAAGAAATGTGATTCGGCGATCAGCGCAGTGCGCTGAAAGCCTTCGTACGCGTACGCAAGTTCCTCGAGCGATTGATCCGCAGTCGTTTTTTGGTAATTCAAAACGTCGCCGGCTTTTTTGATGTGGAGTTCGCGCGGTTTGCCGTCGGGGCCGACGCGATTCCAGTCGAACATGCGGTAGGTGAGATCGCTGGCTTGTTGCGTTTCGTAGAGCGTGATGCCGGAGCCGATGGCGTGCACGCGGCCGGCGGGAATGTAAAATGCATCGCCCGGTTTGACTTGCACGCGCCGCAGAATCTCGCCGAGTGTGCCGTCGGCGACGCGGCGTTCGTACTCCTCGCGGCTGGTGTCTTTTGCCCAGCCCATGACGAGCTCTGCGCCAGGCTCGGCTTCGAGGACATACCAGCATTCGGTCTTGCCGTTACGCTGATGTTCGAAGCGCTGCGCATAGCTGTCGTCGGGATGCACCTGCACGGACAGCCAATCCCGCGCCGTAATGAGTTTCGTGAGCACCGGAAAGATCTCCGAAGGATCCAGCTCGGACCCGACCAGTTTAACGCCGAGCTGCGCGCGCAGATCCGCAACGGTTTTGCCTGCGAGCGGTCCGTTCAACACTTCGTTGGCGTCCCAGCATTCCCACGATTCGCCCCACGGTTTGTTTGGATCGCCGGTTTTGCCGAAGCGTTTCACAAGTGCATCGCCGCCCCAAATCGCTGAAGCGAGTTTGGGTTGCAAAACGTACGGATAAAGCGAATCGTCGTTCATCGAATCCTCGCGGGCAGCAGTCCTCGTGCCGAGTTGCCTGCATAGATCGCGTCTGCGGCTTCCAAATCGGCTGCATGCAGAACGCGTTCAACGGCTTGTCCGTCCGATACGAGCCGCGAACGCAGTATTCCCGGCAGTACGCCGCAATCAAGAGGCGGCGTGTACAGGGTATTCCCCTTTTGCACAAAGATATTCGTGCGCGAACCTTCAGTGAGCTCTCCGCGCTCGTTCTGGAGTATTGCATCGAAGCACCCGCTTTCGCGCGCTTCGCGCGCGGCAGCCTCATGAATGGGGCGCCATCCGGTTTTGTGCCTGAGCAACGGATCGGCGGCGCGCACGCGATAACGCGAGATGCACAACTCGATAGGCGTTTGCGCCGGTTCCAAAGGCTGCGCGCTCACACCGATCCCGCCCGCGGACGCGCGAACGCGCACGAATTGCGGTTCGTCCATGTTGCCGGACGGCTCGAGTTCGCGGCGCAGGCGATGCATATCGATCTCCATCCCGAACGCGGCCGCGCTTTGTTGCATTCGCCCGAGGTGCGCGTCCAGATCGCTGGGGTTCGGACCGCTACGAAACGTTTCACGAAGATCGAAGTTGCGATAAGCCGGGCGCAGGAAGCGCGATTTGATTAGAATTTCGTTCCACTCGTCCATCACATCGGAATCGCTGACGATTCCGCCTCCTGCGTCGTATCGCGCCATGCCCGTGGCGCGATCGATCTGTAGCGTACGGATAGGCACGTTCCACCAGCCGCGCCGCTGCGGTGAGAGAAAGCCGATGGTGCCGGTGTAGAACGCACGCGAGTAGCGTTCCATCTGCGCAATATGCTGCATTGCCGCGCGTTTCGGAGCGCCGGTGACGCTGCCGCACGGAAACGTCGCGCCAAAAATATCCAACAGTGTGCGGCTACGATCGAGCCGTCCGGAAATCGTCGAGGTCATCGTCGCAAACGTCGGATAGCGTTCGACCTCAAAGAGCCGCTCAACGTGAACCTGGGTGCTGATTCGGTGCAGATCGTTGCGCAGGAGGTCCACGATCATCAAATGCTCGGCACGATTCTTTTCGTTCGCGAGCTCGCCGATGTTGCGCAGTGAAGCGGTGCCTTTCATCGGTTTCGTCGTTATGCGGTCGCGGTCGAATCGCAAAAACAACTCGGGCGAGATCGACGCGATTGCGCGATCGCCGTATTCCACGAACGCGCTGTACGGCGCCTGAGCGCGGCGCGCAAGAAAACGAAATAGCGTGTACGGATCGCCGCCGAAGCCCAGATCGAACGGCACGGTGTAGTTCACTTGATACACCTCGCCATCGACGATCCGCGCGCGTATTCGATCGACGGCCTGCGCGTAGTCGCCGCGCGCAATCCGGCTCAGCGGAGCGGAGATGGAGAACCGTGATGCGCGCCCATGCGATTCGACTCGCTTGGGTGCGCTAAACGCTCCAAGAATCAGCAGCGGATCGGACGTTCTCGCGTCGATTCCTTGCAACTGCGCGCCGAACTCATACGAAATGGCGCCCGCAATCCAGTGGCCGTCCTCGAGCGCAGTTTGCGCTTCTTGCAGTGCGCAAAAGGCGCCCTCGAAGTTCGAAGGCGCCCACACGTATTGCGGTTTTTCAAAAAGTAGCGACGGCTCCAGGCCCGCCACTACACGCAGCGTCATGACCGCGCTGTTTTATTGGAGGCTTGCGTGCTCTCCTCGCTCGACGATGGCCTTGAAGCGCCGCAAATCCTCGCCGATCTGTTTGTACGGCTCTTCTCCCAGTATGCGCGCGACCGAAGCGCCGACGTAACGTGCCGGCGGTGCATATTCGAGCACGACGCGGACCACGGTCAACCCGTCCCGCTGATCGAAGTGCACGGAACCCGCATGATGGATCGCCGAACCCGGCAGCGACCGCCAGCCGATGAGTTGGCCCGGAACGTCGTTGATGATCTCGGCCTCCCACGTTAAACGGCTGCCAACCGGCGCCCGAACGCGCCACCGCGAGCGCTCATCGGTGAGCACGGTGACCTCTTCGAGATGCTGCATGAACTGTGGCAGCGTTTCAAGCCTGCGCCAATAGTCGTACAGCTCTTGAGCGGGACGCGCGACAGCGATGGACTGTTCGACGCGAACACCGCGTCCGTACGGGACGCTCGCTTTGGGATTGTGCGAACCGCGCCGCGGCGACGTATCGACGCCAAGCAAACCGTAGATGGGACAAAAGCCGGTCACACCGCGATAGAGTAACTCTGCAGCGAGCGAGGCAGCGGCGGCTCCAACAATACCGCGACGCTTGGCGCCCGCAATTGCCAACAGCCCTCCGGCGCCTAGTGAGAACCAGCGCTCAATCTGACCGACGTTACGAGCGTCGTGCATACATAACTCTCCCTACCTCTAGTATTCCCGGCGCTCAGGACAGGCTCCGTCTCCCGCCGAAGGAGTTGCGTTGTGCGAATCTACATTGGTATCGGCTCAAACCTGGGGGATCGGCAGGCAAATGTGCTGGCCGCGCTTCAACGCTTGCGTTCGCGCGCGGACGTGGCCGCGGTCTCCGGTTTTTATGAGAGCGAGGCGGCCGACGGCGCGGAAGGCCCCGCATTTCTGAACGTCGCAGCGGCGCTTGACACGGATCTGGATCGCCACAGTTTCGAGCGCTTTGCTAAAGATGTCGAGGTTGCGGTCGGCCGCTGGGGAACGCGAAAACTCGCGGCGCGCGTGATCGACATCGACGTGCTGTGGGCCGGTTCGTACGTGCATCCGCAGCTGTTGCAGCGCGGATACAATCTCATTCCACTCGCGGAAATCGCGCCGGAATTGCGCGATCCGGCTACGCAGCAAACGCTTGGCGATCTCGTCGCCGCACGTAAAACCAACGGGGTACGCCGTCGCGCGCGTTCGCTGCATTTCAACGCGAACCGGCAAGAGGAAGCACCCGATGTGCGGCTGTCACTTTCGCGCGTCGGAGTCTCCAGCGTCCGGCGCATCGTGCATTTGCGTGTCGACGGCAAGGAGCGCGTCTTCAACGGCGAGTTTAGCATGGTCGCCGATCTCGCGCCCAATAAGGCCGGCGTTCACATGTCCCGCTTCAGCGAGATACTAGAAGAAGCCGCACTCGACGTGCTTGCGCGCGAACAAAGCGCCGCACCTATCGAACGCATCGTCGAGGCAATCGCTAAAGAGATCGTGCAGTCGCAGCGGGCGATTCGCGCAGACGTGCGGCTACGCGCGGATTTTGGTCTCGAGCGCTGGACGCCGGTCAGTGGAAAGCGCGGTGAGGAAACGTACACGCTCATCGGTATCGCGCATGCGGACGAGAGCGGTACCCGTCGCGTTATCGGCGTCGAGGCGGAAGGCATGACGGCCTGCCCATGCGCGCAGCTGATGGTGCGCGAACATAGCATGCACGAGCTCATCGAGGCGGGTTTTACGGAAGACCAAGCAAAACGCGCGCTCGATGCGCTACCGGTCGCGACGCATAATCAGCGAGGCAAGGGCAGCATTCTCATCGGTGCCGACCAGGAGCACGCGAGCGCGGTTCGTGCGGAAGATCTGGTGGAGATTGTCGAGAACGCGATGTCCAGCGAGACGTACGACCTGCTCAAGCGTCCCGACGAGTTCTTTATCGTCAACAAGGCGCATCACAATCCGAAGTTTGTGGAGGACGTCGTGCGCGGCATTCTTGCCAGCGCGCTCGACATGTATGCCGATTTCGGCGACGCGACGTTCATCGCGGCGACACAAGTGAATTATGAGTCCATTCACAAACACGACGCCTTCGCCGAAGCCTACGGCACCTTCGGCGAACTGCGTGAAGAACTACGCACGGGCAATTATGTAACGCAAAAAACTGATTTGGCTGAATGGCTGGGGACTCGGCCTTCAGCACTCTTATCATGCT
>CAZRQS010000081.1:0-11072 GCA_964602255.1 uncultured bacterium
TGCTCGCCGGCGAAATGCACGCGTCCCTGACGAGCGCCCTCATAACCCGCAATGCTCGTGTATTGTCCCACGAGCCAGGTCGAATAGCTGGCTAAAATATTCGGATCGACCTGCGCGTTGCCGAGCGTCGCTTTGCCGTTGTACGCCTTCGACGTACCGGGCCAAACGTGATCCAACTGCGCCAAGAACTTCCGCACGTGGCGATCCACAGCAGCCGATTGCGATGCAAACGTGTACGGCGTCGGCGGCATATCGACTAAACCAGGGCCGCCTGCAGTGAAGAATTCAACGATTCCGCACTTGCCGTGCTGGCCTAACGTGAAGTCGACGGAACACTGAAAGCCCAGGTCCGTCCAGATCTGTCCGTCGGCGGGATCCGGCCATGCACCATGACGCGTCCAAGGACGTCCGTCGAACTGGACGTGCAACTTTGAATGCACGCCGTAACCGAGTTCGTTGATCGCGCGCACTTTGCGTGAATCGAATCCTGCTCCGCTGAAATCCAACCCGCGAAGCACCATAAACGACATCGCGAGAACGACGCGGTCGGCATAAACTTTTTCCGAACCGTTGCGCGTTTGGAAACGCAGCTCGTACGAACCGTCGGGCCGTTTACGGATCGAATCCATGCGATAACCGGTTTTAATGCTACCCTGAGGCAATGAGGCGGCAATCGCGAGCGGGAGCCGTTGATTGCCTCCGCCGACGTAATACCGCTGATCGGAATAGCCGAGGACGTTGAGTTGGCCTCCGTGCTGGTTGTAACCACTCTGCAAACCCAGCATGTACACGAGGTTCAGCGCGCTTTGCTGATCGAGATCGACGCCGTATTCATTCCAATACGCGTCGGCGATGAGGCGCCCCATCTGCGATTTCACTCCGCCCGGCACGTAGCGTTCGATCCAAGCGCTCATGCTCATGTGGTCGAGCCGGCGCGCTTCCACATTCGCTTTGTCGTAGGTTGTCTGCGGACCGATGGCGCGCAATTGTTTCTGTAGCACGCGGTACACAGGCGCGAAGTCGCTGTCGGCTTGCTCCATCGAGTAATAGCGGCCGTCGAAGTATGCCGTGTCGCGCGCACGCGGTGGAAGCGCCGCCCACGAATCGACGAGCGGCAAATGAAAGCGGCGCGCGAGTGCGCGAATATGCGCGTGCTTCGAGTCGACCATCGCACCGCACCACTCCGTATGCTGGCCGTCGTTCCAGTAACGGTTTTCGGAATGCATTCGACCGCCGATGCGCATTGAAGACTCATACACCGTTGCGGGGATGCCCGCATCGTGGAGCGTCAGCGCAGCGCTCAAACCCGCCATGCCTGCGCCTACGATGACGACGCGCTCGCGTTCACGCGCGAGTGAATAGCCGCACGAGGAGAGCGCCGGCGCTAGTAAAGCGCCGGCCGAAGCACCGAGAAGTGTCTTCGCAAACTCGCCGCGGGTGCATCGCTCCGCGTGCGGCCCGTTCGCGCGTTCGCGCACGAGCCGCTGTAGCGAAGATAAACCTACGGAACGCGCCATTCGAGGTTAGAGCTTGATACTCAAGTCAAGCGTGAGTTGGAACGGCTGTATCGCAGACGTATAGCCGACTTGCGTGTTGTTGAACCACGTTGCGTACGGATAAAGCACTTGGCGCGGCGTAACGGACTGTGCCAAAAAGTTTCCGGACGGCCCAAGAATGTTCGAGGGCAGATTCGAGTAGATGCACGTGTTGCGAGCATCCCAAGGCGTTCCGCGCTGGAAGCAACGGTTGTACACGTTGTTTGCAATCAGCGTGAGCGTCATGCGCGACGTAACGTCGTAACTCATCTGCAGATTCGCACTGAGCTGCCAGGGTTCTTTGATGGAGCCCGGCGCATCGAATTTGTTACCGGTGAACGGATCGGGCAAGAAGATCGCGCCGCCCGGACACGAGATGCCCGGCGTGAGTGGCGTCGCTGCCGGATCGGCTGTACACGATTGAGGAACATATCCGGGGTAGACGAGCGGCGAGCCGTATGATGCGCCCGAGCTATACGCGAATGTGGGCGTAACCGCGAAACGGCCGTGCCGGTAGTTCAGCACGAACGACGCGACGTGCGGCGTTGCAAAGCCGTTCGCCGCGTTGAACGGCGTCGGGATGACATCGTACGTCGTATACCATGCGTTGCGATCCAACAGCGGCTGCACCGATCCGTTGTAGTACGGATTTGCAACGGTAACGGTACCGCCGCCCGCAAGCGTGTTGACAAACGACGGCGCGGCATTGCCCGCGAATACGCCGGCACCGCAGGCTTGCCAATTTGGCGAACTCGAGGTCACACCGGCACAACCCGCGGTGTAGGAGTTATACTGTGCGATGCTCTTGTTCAGCGTGTCGATAACGCTCGCGCCATTCGCAACCGGGGAGTATCGAACTTTGCTGTCGGTATATGTGTAAGAAAGTAAGTACGAAAGGCCGTCGCGGCTGAAGTCGCCGTTCTGGAACGAAACCTCAACGCCTTGGCTGATCTGCTTTCCGACGTTGAGACCGGCGAGCGTTCCTTGCAGCGGGTTGATGGCCAGATACTGCAATTGGTTTTGCGTGCTGCGATAGAACGGCGTAATTTTAAACGACATTCGCGTCCCGCGAACGTGTTTCTCGAGCGAGAGATCGAAGTTGTTCGAGGTGTCCGGTAGCACCGTGTGGTTCGGCGTGGTGTAGCCGAACGCATAAAATTGCGAGATGAACGATGCGAGGTCTTGCTGTACCGTGTTGTATTGCCGGTACGACGTCGCAGCCGGACGTGCGTACCGTCCAGCGGAGGCGCGGATCACCGTATCCGGATCGAGCGACCACGTAAGCGCAGCGCGTGGTTGAAACACGTTTGACGTCGTCGTGCTCGCGCCGACGTTCGTCAGCCCAACGCCCGGCGTCGCGGCGGTACCGTTCCACATCGGTGTAAAGCCGGTGGGGCACGGCGTAAATACTTGGTTGACCCCGTCCCATGTCGATACCGGTCCAAAACCTGGGACGCCGCCGCAATTTTCCCGATTGAAGGCGTTGAACCAGAACTGGCGCGCCGGATATTTGCTCATGAGATCGTCGAGCTGGTATTTGTACTGGTCGAAGCGCACGCCGATGTTGACCGTCAGTTTATCATTTGGATGATAGACATCGGTCAGTGCAGCGGACGAGAAGTACGGCGTCACGTTGTCAACCTGCGCGGCGTAACCGTTTTCCGTCATAATCCATTGCGCGCCGGCGTTCGCAGCCGGTGAACCTGCCGGTGCAGTTCCGGGCGTCAGATTGATCGAGCCTGTCGCAGACTGGAACCCGCCTTGGCTTCCTAAGTCGAAGCAGCTCCAAAGAGCGCCGGTCGTGAAGTTATAGCAGTTGCCGTTTGCGTCGGCGTAGCTGGAGCGGATCGTACCCAAACCCGTTGCACCGAACTGCGCGTTGTACGTCTGCAACTTCTGCGTCATGTACGACACTTTTGCCGTCAGTTGATGCTTCGAAGAGAGCTGATTGGAATACGTCAGGTTTCCGCCGTAAATGTGTCCGAGTACTTCGTAATCCGGAAGGGCCGCGCCAAAGGTGAGCTGCGCCGCATTGCCGCCCCAAATAAACCAGTTCGTGTATTCACCGTACGCGGAAAAGCGCAGAAACGAGTGCGTATCGATGTTCCGCTGATACTGCACCTTTTCGATAGCGAACGCATTACTCGACGTATCGCGTTCGCTCGGACTCAAGAACGACGCGGTCGTGGTTCCGTTGACCGTTGGATTGTTCAGAACGCGGTTGGCCGGACTGCTCGGAAACGGTCCATTGACGAGCACGCCTGCGTTGGGCGTTTGCATCAGTGGCCCGTTGTAATACGTTGAATCGAGCCACGGAATCGGAACGCTCGGGAAAAAGTTGAGCGGCGATGCGGTGCACGCAGCACTGGTACACGGAACGACGTTTGCTGCGGCGAGGTCGTTCGCCGAGCTGTAGAAGTTGGTGAATATGTTACCGACCACGTACAACAGTTGTATGTCGTCGCGTCCCGAGTCGAAATGGTGCGGAAGTCCGAAGTGGAGGTTCGCAACCGTTTCACGATCCTCATTACCCGCTTGCCCGTTGATGTTGCCGGGATTGAAGAATGCGCCAAAGTTATTGCCCGGCGTTCCTCCGTTGCCGTCAAGGATGTGATACGTGGTATTTCCAGTGGGAATGTACAGCGGGAAAAAGTATAGCGGGTCGCCCACGCCGTTAAACTGCGAGCCGTAGCGATACGACTGGTTCGCCGCGGCAGTGCCCACGTAATATGAGAACAAGCGGTTCGGTGAAGAACCGCCCGCTTCGAGCGAAAGTTTATGGTAGAACTGCGGCGTCCCGATCGCTCCGTCGGCGTAACCGAAACCGGGATAGGTGCCGGTCTTGATAACCTGATTGATGTAGCCGGCGAGTCCGGGCGAATCGGACGTCGCGGGAGTACCACCGGTATACACTTGTACTTCTTGCTGTCCGAGCGACGAAAGCGTCACGATCGGCGCGCCGTCGGATTCGCGAATGACCGGTACGCCGTCGAACTCGTAGGCCACTTGGTCGTAGTCACCGCCGCGAATATAGACGCCTTGATACCAGCCCTGCTGTCCTGAAGGCATCGACACGCCGGGTGCGCTCGCAATCGCGCTGTAGGCCTGATTCAACGAACCTGAACCACCGAGCGCCGTCGCAGCGCGCTGACCCGCGGGACCCACGGAATACACGTCGCTCGTCGTTCCGGGCTTGACCAAACTCGCGCCGGTTCGCGATTGCACCGAAGCGATGGTCTTCAGCGAAGGAACCAACGCGATAGTGACGTTCGAGGACTGGTCGGCGAGCACCGTCACGCCGGGTTGTGACTGCGGATCGTATCCGGTCTTGGCCACGCTCACGGTGTACGTGTCGGGGCCGAGCGAGATGAAGGTAAAATTGCCGCCCGCATCCGTCACGACGGTGGCGGACTGGGAAGGTGACGTGGCGGTCACGGACGCGTTTGCTATAGACGCATGCGACACCGTGTCAATGACATGGCCGCGTATTGCGCCGGTCGTGCCGGCGCTGCTGGTAAAGGGAAGCGCGCAAAGGGCGATGGCGGCAATAGTTGCCGACGCCCACAACCTCATCTTCAAAAGACCACCTCGCTCGAGAAAGCGGCGGATTGTTTTTAGTCTAGACCCCCGATAAACGACGTACTACGTGCGTTTGAACCAATTTCAGGCGCAACTTCTGTCACTGTGCTACAAATTACCACGGACGGTTTTCTAAATCCAGCAATCGGCTTGCGAGCTGCAATCGAAACCGCACGTCCGCATCATCCAGCTCGATGCCGAGCAACTGCGTTGCGCGGTCGAGGCGATAGCGCAGGGTATTGGGATGAATGCCAAGCGCCGCGGCCGTTTCGCGGAAATGAAAGCCGCCTCGCGCGAGCGCCAGAAGCGCTTGCGCCAGCTGCGCGCCGCTCTTGCGGGAGCGAAGCGGCGCAAAAAGATCGGCCAAAAACGTCTCGCGCGCATTTGCATCGCCCATGATGACGCGCGGAACAAGAAGGTCTTCGAAGTAACAGACCGGCTCGCGATGCCGGTACGAGAGAAGCGAGAGCGCTTCGCGGTAACTGGTGCGCGCGCCGTCGGCACCACCCTGAACGCGCCCAAATATAATCTTCAGCGACGGGTCGCCCAGCGCCGCGCGAATCGGATCGACGCTTTTTCCTTCAGGGAGCAAAAACGGCACGTGATTGAGGTTCACGGTAACCAGCTGCTCCACACCCATGTGTTTGAGCGCATCGCGCACGCGTGCAGCAATGCGATCCCGGCGCAGAACTGCTTCGCGCTCGAGCGGCAACTCCTCGGGAACCAGGACGATGCCGACGCGATAGCGGCCGCCCGGATCGAACCCGAGCAGACGCACGCGCTCTTCGGCAACCGGTTTATCTCCCGGCTCGGATTCGAGCAACGATAGAAACGACGCGTAGCCTAATCGCGCTTCAACGTACGCCAGCTCACGTTGATGCGCGATATGGATGGCAGCGACGAGCGCAGCATGCTCCGCCGCGCGGCGGTCGAGTTCGGAGAGCGGTGAATCGCCTTCGAGGATCCACACCGTCCCGGCAATCTCGGCGCCGATGCGAATCGGACAACGAATACGCCGCATAGAACGGTCGTTTGGCGTTTCATCGATCGCGCACTCGGCGAGCAACTTCCCGCCCGCGTCTTCAAAACTCACCGAGTGGCCAATCAGCGCCGAAAGACTTTGTGCGATCTCGTCGAGGCTTGCGTTACGCGCGGCCACACGCGTCAGTGCGCCGTGAATCTGCTCGGAGCGTTCGATGATGCGGTACGGCTCCGCCATGACCGCGCGATGCAGTTCTTCCATGATTCGCGCAAACGGGATCTCCCACGGTATCTCGATGAGGGGGATACCGGAGCGATTGGCTTCATCGCGGGCGGCCTGGGTGAAGTGCTCGACATATCTGGGCACTGCCATGCCGATGGCGGCCACCCCAGCGCCGGCGAGACCGGCGATCTGTGCCCGCTGCCCCTCGGCACCGTGGGGCCAGCTGTAACCACTAATCAAAAGCATGAACCCGGGGCGCACCCATGGGACCGGGTCCGGCATGTCGACAACATGGGACCACAGGACGTCGCGATCCAGGCCGTCCGTTCCGGCGACGAGCTCGGTTCCCGCCATCGACGGGAGTTCCAAAACCTCACGCAGCTTCATGGTTTAATTTTGGTGCTGCCGACTAAAAATGGCTCGGAAATTGTATCCGGCGCACGTAGTTGGCAGGGCATGGAAGCCGTTACACTAGGAACCAGCCCGTTCCTGGAAAGGACCCTTTGCCGTGCAGCTAGCGTCTTCGGATGCCGCGGCCCTCTTGAGCGAACGCACCGCCAACGTTGCGCGGGGAGTCAGCAACGCCCACCCGATCTTCGTCGACCGCGCCCAAGGGGCGCGCATTTGGGACGTGGACGGGCGCGAGTATTTTGACTTCGCCGGCGGCATCGGCGTGCAAAACGTCGGCCACTCGCATCCTAAGATCGTGAGGGCTGTGCGCGAGCAGGCCGAGCGTCTGATTCATACGTGCTTCCAAGTCGCAATGTACGAGCCGTACGTGCGGCTCGCCGACCAGTTGAATCGTATCGCGCCGGGGGCCTCGCCCAAGAAGACCGCGCTCTTCACGACCGGGTCCGAGGCGACCGAAAACGCCGTCAAGATCGCGCGCGAGTACACGCGACGGCCGGCCGTTGTCGCGTTCCAGAACGGCTACCACGGACGCACGCTGCTCGCACTATCCATGACCGGAAAAAACGCCCCGTACAAACAACATTTCGGGCCGTTCTGCAGCGAGATCTATCACGCGCCGTTCCCGCACGCGCTGCGCGGCTGGAACACCGAGCGCGCGTTGCAGGCGCTGAGCGATCTGTTCGTTACGGAGGTCTCCCCCGATCGCGTCGCGGCCATGATTATCGAGCCCGTCCTGGGCGAGGGCGGATTCATTCCTGCGCCGCCGGAGTTTTTGCAAGAATTGCGCCGCATTGCCGACGAGTACGGCATCGTGCTGATTTGCGATGAGATACAAACCGGATTCGGACGCACCGGCAAGATGTTTGCGTGCGAGCACGCGGGTATCGAGCCCGATCTTCTTACGGTCGCCAAATCGATAGCGGCAGGGTTGCCGCTCTCGGCCGTGGTCGGCAAGGCCGAAATCATGGACGCGCCCGAACCAGGCGGGTTGGGCGGTACGTATGCGGGAAACCCACTCGCATGCGCCGCTGCGCTTGCGACGCTGGAAATCATGGACGACGCCTTTTTAGCGCGTGCGCAGACAATCGGAACAAAGCTTTTCGCGGCATTGCGTGACCTGGACAAGCAGTTTTCACAAATCGTGAATGTACGCGGTTTGGGCGCGATGGTTGCCATGGAACTCGCAGATGCGGCAGACGCGCAACGCATCGTCACCGAAGCACGCGAGCGCGGGCTTTTGCTCTTACTCGCGGGCCACGGCAACGTTATTCGCATCTTGGTCCCGCTGATTATTAACGACGCCGATTTGGACCTCGCACTGCACCGCCTATCGGAAAGCTGCGAGGTGGCGCTTGCTCAATAATTGGGTAAGCCTTATTGCACGGGCCGGAAGAACGAGGTGACTGAAAAATTCTTGAACGCTCAACATCGGAAGCTTACGCCTATACGAAGCAAGTCCTAAACCTTATTGCAAAGCCGGAGATCACGCCGGAAGACGTCGATTGGATCACGCGCGAAACCGTCGAATCGTTCCGCGACCATGTAAATCCCGGTTTTCTTGAGTACCGCAAGGCGACGTCCGTGGAACACGCGGCGGCTGCGGTGGAGTGGTCGGATGCGGGGCCGAACTCGTATCGCGACGTCAACGGCAAAGAATACATCGACTGCTTAGGCGGTTTCGGCATCTTCAACGTCGGCCACCGCAATCCAAAAGTTATTTCGGCGGTCATCAATCAAATGCGGCGTCAACCGCTGCACAGTCAAGATTTGCTCGACCCGCTGCGCGCGATGCTGGCGAAAACGCTTTCGATGCTCGCGCCCGCGGGTTTGGATTATGCGTTCTTCTGCAACAGCGGAACCGAAGCGGTAGAAGGCGCGCTCAAACTCGCGCGCATCTTCAATCCCAAAAAGCAAACGATCGTCGCCGCTACAAAAGGTTTTCACGGGAAGAGCTACGGCTCGCTCTCGGCAAGCGCAAAAGCGGAGTTCCGCCGCCCGTTCGGCTCGATGCTCCCAAATATCGAACACGTGCCGTTCAACAATCTGGATGCGCTGCGACGCATGTTCGTGACATGTGCTGCTGTGGGCGAAGACGTCGGAGCGGTAATTTTAGAGCCGATTCAAGGTGAGGGCGGTGTCAATATCCCGTCCGATGATTATCTCCCCGGCGTACGCGCGCTGTGCGATGAATTCGGCGCGCTGTTCATTCTGGACGAAGTGCAAACCGGCATGGGCCGCACGGGCACGATGTTTGCGTGCGATCACTGGGGCGTTGCGCCGGACATCATGTGTCTTGCCAAAGCGTTCGGCGGCGGCATCATACCGGCGGGCGCGGTCATCGGCACCAAAGCGGTATTTTCGCGGATCTTCAAAAACCCGTTTCTCCACACCACCACGTTCGGCGGAAATCCGCTGGCTTGCGCGGCAGCACTGGCAACCATCAGCGTGCTGATTGAAGAAAATCTCCCCGCACGCGCGGCGACGATGGGAAAGCGGATGCTCGACGGGTTGCGCGAAGCGGTGAAGGGTCACGACGACATCGTCGTTGACGTGCGCGGAAAAGGTCTGATGATGGCGCTGGAATTCGTCGACGACAAGGCCGGGTTCGAGCTTGGAAAATTGATGCTCGACCGCGGCGTTCTGGTTTCCGGCACACTCGTGAACGCGCGAGTAGTGCGCTTCGAGCCGCCGCTTACCATTGAGGAATCTCAAGCAGACTATGTCTGCGACGCGCTCAAACAATCGTTGCGTTCGATGAAACGCGCGCTCAAAGTGGGGTAGTTCATCCATGCAGACTCTGAGTCACGATCGCACGGCGTCTCCGGACGATCTGCTGCGCAATCTTCCGCGTTCGGGAAACACACTGCTGATGTACATCGACGGCACGTGGAGTCACGCGTCGGACGGCGGAACGCGAATGCTCATCAATCCGGCGAACGACGAACCGATTGCCGAGATCGCCGAAGGGACGCGCGAAGACGCTGAACGCGCGATTCGCAGCGCGCACGAGGCGTTCTATAGCGGCCCGTGGTCGCAGCTGACCGCACAAGATCGCGCGCGCCTGCTGATGCGCCTTGCCGACAAAATCGAAGAAAACGGCGACGAGTTCTCGCGCATCGACACGCTCAACAACGGCAAGCCGCTGCGCGAGACGCAGTACGACGTTACCGATGCGGCAAACTGCTTCCGTTACTACGCCGGTCTTGCGACAAAGCCATCGGGACAGACGTTCGACGTGCCGGCGCCATCGCAAACGTTCGTCGTGCGCGAACCAATCGGCGTCTGCGGTCAAATCATTCCGTGGAATTATCCGCTACTCATGGCCGCGTGGAAGCTGGCGCCTGCGCTTGCTGCGGGGAATACGTGCGTGCTCAAACCTTCAGAGCTTACGCCGCTTTCCGCGTTGCGTTTAGCCACGCTGTTCGATGAACTCGAGTTTCCGAAGGGCGTTGTGAATATCGTCGTGGGCGCCGGCCCTGTAGTAGGCGCGGCGATCGCAGAAAGCCACATGGTCGACAAAGTCGCCTTTACGGGTGGCACGGTTACGGGCCGCTCGATCATGCGCGCGGCGACGGGCAATCTGAAGAAAATATCCTTGGAACTCGGCGGTAAATCACCAAACGTCGTCTTTGCCGATGCGGATTTTGACACGGCCATCGACTATGCGCTCTTCGGTATCTACGCGAACAGCGGCCAAGTGTGTTCGGCCGGTTCGCGGTTGCTGCTCCAAGAGCCGCTGTACGATCGGTTCATGGAGCGCCTCGTCGAGCGCGCGAAGAAAATCCGCGTCGGCGACGGCTTCGATCCGCAGACCGAAATGGGACCGCTGGTTTCGAAAACGCATATGGATCGCGTCCAAGGCTACATCGCGGTTGGGCGTGAGGAAGGCGCAAATGTAGAGGTTGGCGGGAATCGCATCGGCGATCGCGGCTGCTTCATCGAGCCGACCATCTTCACGCAGACCTCGCCGAAGATGCGCATCGTGCAAGAAGAGATCTTCGGCCCGGTGCTTGTCGTGCAAACCTTCAAGGACGAAGCTGAAGCGATTGCGCTTGCGAACGATACCGTGTACGGCCTGGCGGGCGCGGTGTTTACCGAAGACATCGCAAAGGCGCACCGCGTGATTCGCAAACTTCGCGCGGGCATTACGTGGATCAACACGTACCACCCGACGTACAACGAAGCGCCATGGGGCGGTTACAAACAATCCGGAATCGGCCGCGAATTGGGCACGTACGGCTACGAGGCGTACACCGAGGTAAAACAGATCAACGTAAACCTAGCGGTCGAACCATCGGGCTGGTTCAGCGAGTAGCCTTAGTCCACACGCATGGCGCGATCGC